>JAIRQN010000105.1 GCA_031256445.1 Treponema sp.
GTATTTCTGCTATTGTTTTCATAACGAAGGTCTCCTGATTTGATTTTGGTTTGCTTCTTAATCTTATCAGATTCCTTCGCTTTTTATATCTGTTTTTGGAGTTTTGCAAGAGGCTCTAAATATTGCAACTTTTCAGCCGTCTTTCGGAATCGAACCGAAGACCTCATGATTACAAGTCAAGTGCTCTGCCAGCTGAGCTAAGACGGCTAAATAATAGCACCGCGTCAAGCGGTGTTATATCCACTAAAATTAACCAGCCCAGGCACAAGAAAATGTAAACCCGGACCGCAAATGCAAGCTCACCTTTAGGTGAGCGACAGTGCCGTATTAAAAAACGGCGTTCCCGCAGGGAACCTGTCGAATAGCACCGCGTCAAGCGGTGTAACCGGATAAACATTATGATAAATGCGGTTTTTTGTCAATGATTGAAAAGGCCTGAAATAATATCTCTGGCTTATTATCACATTGACAAAAATCCTAATTTTGTCTAGTATCTGCGCATGTCAGATTTAATATGTTCACAGTGTAAAAACCCTGTTACAGACCCTGATAAAAATCTTTGGGTCTGCGATAGATGCGGTAATCATTCAAGACTGGGATGGCAGCAGCGCCTCTCAATTACCGCGGACGAGGGTAGTTTCAGCGAGTTCGATTCGGGGATGAAATCGGGTAATCCGATTGAGTTTCCCGGATATGAAGAGAAAATTATCGAATTACGGAAAACCTGCGAAACAGGCGAAGCTGTTGTTACAGGCCGGTGTACGATAAAAGGCATTTCCTGCGTTATCGGCATCATGGACAGCCGGTTTATGATGGCAAGCATGGGCAGCGTTGTAGGAGAAAAAATTACAAGGGCGCTTGAATACGCGACAGCCAACAAACTGCCTTGCGTGATTTTTTCCGCTTCCGGCGGAGCGCGGATGCAGGAGGGGATTATTTCCCTTATGCAGATGGCGAAAACATCAGGAGCAGTAGCGCGTCATACGGAAGAAAGGCAGCTTTTTATTTCCGTTATAACCGACCCTACCACAGGAGGAGTAACCGCCTCTTTCGCTACGCTGGGCGATATTATTCTTGCCGAGCCGGGCGTTACTTTGGGGTTTGCGGGGAAACGCGTTATCCAGGATACAATCGGAGCGGTATTGCCGCCGGGGTTTCAGACATCGGAGTTTGTTTACGAACACGGGTTTGTGGACGCCATTTCCCACAGGCGCGATTTAGCGGGTTTGATTGCAAAAATTTTTACCCTGCACGGCTATAAAGGAGGCAAATAATGAATGATGTCAAACAGCCATTGAGCATGCAGCAAAAACTCGATCTCCTTAAAAATCTTGGCAGGCCTGTCATCCACGATTATATCCCGCTTCTTTTTGGGGAATTTATCGAGTTTCACGGGGACAGGTACTATAATGATGACCCGGCGGTTCTGGGCGGAATCTGTCTGTTAGGTGACACTCCGGTTACGGTTATCTCGCAGGTGCGCGCGAAGGATATAGAAACGCTGCAGCGGATAAATTTCTCCATGCCGCACCCCGAAGGATACAGAAAAGCTCTGCGCCTTGCAAAACAGGCGGAAAAATTTAAACGGCCTGTTATCCTCTTTATTGACACTCCCGGCGCTTACTGCGGAGTGGGCGCGGAAGAGAGAGGTCAGGGAGAAGCAATTGCCCGTAATCTTCATGAGTTTATGATGCTGAAGACCCCGGTAATTTCCGTTGTCCTTGGAGAGGGAGGCTCAGGCGGCGCGCTCGCCCTTGGCGTATGCGATAAGCTTGCCATGCTGGAAAACGCCCTTTACTCGGTAATTTCGCCCAAAGGGTTCGCCTCCATTTTATGGAAAGACGGTTCAAGGGAAAGGGAAGCGGCGGAACTGATGAAAATAACAGCCGAAGACCTGTACCGTTTTGGAGTATGCGATTATATTATAGCCGAGCCGGAAGGAGGAGCAGCGAAAGACATCAATATGACGGCGGCCAATATAAACGCTTTTCTTACAGAAACTGTTAAAAACCTGATAAATGAAAATCCGGACAGGCTGCCGGATAAACGGTATCAGAAATTCCGTAAAATCGGGGTATTTACAGAGTAAATTTTTCCTGTATTATTAATTATGGATATTGATATAAAAAAAACGCTCTTATTAATAATTGATGTGCAGAATGATTTTTGTCCGGGTGGCGCGCTTGCGGTAAAAGACGGAAACTGCGTCGTCTCCCCCTTAAATGCGCTCTCAGGCGCTTTTGCGTCAAAGGGAGGCAGGGTAGCCGCCACACAGGACTGGCATCCTGCGGGGCATGTTTCTTTCGCGTCTTCTCATGTAAATAAAAGGACCGGCGATTGTGTAGATACGCCGCTTGTTAAAGATCAAATGTTATGGCCCGATCATTGCGTACAGAGAACAAACGGCGCGGCTTTCTATGACGGCCTTGATCTAAAACCCGTTTCATTGATTATCCGCAAAGGTTTCCGCGAGGATCTGGATTCTTATTCGGCGTTTTTTGAAAATGATCGAAAAACTGCTACAGGGCTGGAAGGATGGATAAAATCGCTTAACATAAACACGGTTATTATGGGAGGGCTGGCGACAGATTACTGCGTATTTTACAGCGCTATGGATTGTAAAATACTGGGAATGAACACAATAATAGCAAGCGATGCCGTAAAAGGCGCAGGAATTCCCGAAAACTCGGTAGAAGACGCAGTTACGGCAATGAAAAACGCGGGGATTGAATTTTTTCCCTCCAATGAAATACTGGATAGATTTTAATGTCAGAGAATTCCGCCCTGTTTACCGATTTTTACTCCCTTACCATGGCTCAGGGCTACTGGAAAAGGAATCCCGATGACCGCGCTGTGTTTGAAATGTTTTTCCGTCATCAGCCGTTTGGCGGCGGGTACGCTATTTTTGCCGGCCTTGGCACTCTGCTTGATAAACTGACAAATGCCGCTTTTTCGGACACTGATATTTCCTACCTTAAGGATTTAAATGTTTTTGAAGACGGTTTTATTGATTTTCTTAAAATGTTCCGTTTTAACGGTACGCTCTGGGCAATGGATGAAGGAACGGCAATCTTTCCAAATGAACCTTTAATAAGGGTGGAAGGCAGTCTTGCGGAGTGCCAGATAATCGAAGGGCTGATACTTAACACAATTAATTTTCAAAGCCTTATTGCCACAAAGACATGCCGTATCTGGCTTGCCTGCGGGAAAGGAAAAATAATGGAGTTCGGCCTGCGCCGCGCGCAGGGGTATGACGGCGCGCTTTCCGCGTCAAGAGCGGCGTTTATAGGCGGCGCTTCGGGAACGAGCAACACCCTTGCCGCGAAGATCTTCGGTATTCCGGCAATGGGCACAATGGCGCATTCGTGGGTAATGTCCTTTGACAGCGAAGAGGAAGCGTTTGACGCGTATGCCGCCCTTTACCCGGACAGAACCATTTTTTTAATTGACACATACGACACTTTAAAAAGCGGGATTAAAAGCGCGATTAATTCCGGTAAAAAACTCGCGGCTGCGGGAAGAAACTTTGGAGTGCGCCTTGACTCCGGCGATATTCATTATCTTTCCTGCGAAGTCAGGCGGCTTCTTGATGAAGCGGGATTGAAAAAGGCGTTTATTACTGTTTCCAATGATCTGGAGGAAAATATAATAGAAACGCTTTACAAAGCGGGCGCTCCTGTGGACAGTTGGGGGGTTGGAACCAGAATGGTTACAGGCGGCGTTGACTCCGCTTTTACCGGCGTTTACAAACTGTCCGCAAGGCTTGAAGGAAACGCCGCACTTACAACGAGCCCGAAGGGCGAAGTATCCTGCGTATCAGTCCCTGTTATGAAATTTTCCGATAACCCGGAAAAAACAACCAACCCCGGCATTAAGCAGGTTTGGCGCGTAAGGGACAGGGACGGCTTTACGGTCGCGGATGTGCTTGGGCTTGACGGGCAGGATGAATTAAAACAGGGGCAGCGTTATTGCTTCTGGCACCCGTCAGCCGATTACAGGCATTTTTACCACACAATCGAAGGAGAAGCCAGCGCACTTTTAAAAAAACGACTTGAGCGCGGCGCTTTAACGGAAAAACCGCCTGCGTTAGCTGCAATCAGGGAATTCGCCGCCGCAGATCTGGAAACTTTTGACTCAACCCATAAAAGGCTTCTTAATCCGCATATTTACAAGGTTTCGGTAACTGAAAATCTGCGTTCACTTAAACTGGGTCTGATACAAAAACACTTCGGAGACAGAAACTAAATTTATAATCCCAAAGCGAGCAATATTTTTGATTTAAACTCTTTTTCCGGTATTTTATTTTTCAGATAATCGGTAATAATCCGCTTTACAGCCGCGGGAAAGGCATTCCAGTAACGCTGCGGCCATGCGCCCATTTCTTCGCGCAGGTTTCTGTCAACAGCTTCGTTCATTTCACCGCCGGAAAACGCGATAAACTGTTCAATCATGGAAAGGAGTATATCAGGAGAAAACTGGTTTTTCTTTTCCGATGCCGGTATCCAGGAATCGCACAGTTCATTAATCTGACTGTCTGAAAGTTCCGGGGCGTGTTCTTTGGCAATCCTGACAATCATTTCGCGGATTGTATCCTTCATGCCTCCCAAACCCGCGTATATTGAAGCGTCGATTTTTCCTGTAATATCCTTTGCCATTTTATCAGGATCGGGGATGCCGCCTGCCGCGTTGAATAAAGATATATCCCGCTGCCGTCTGGCTATAGCCTGGGCAAGCACCTCTATAGAGGCGGTATCGCTGTGGTTGAGAATATAATCAAGCGCCTGAATAAGTCCGTTCTCGGCTATCACAGACAGAATTAGACTTTTTTGGAGATATAATCGCTTTTAAGACAGCGGGCGCAAATTTTAAGCTTCATTGCGGTCCCATCCATTTCGGTTTTTACCTTTATCAGATTGGGCTTCCATGTTCTTCGGGTATGGTTCTTGGCATGGCTTACTTTATTGCCTGTAACTGTATGTTTTCCGCAGATATCACATGTCCGTGACATAATTTCCTTCCTTACAAGCCCCTTGGGCATATAGTTAATATATATCAAATTGCAAAAAAAATGTAAATAGGCTTTATGGCGGTTAATACTCGAACTCGCTGTCGCCTATAAATTCCCTTAAAATGCTGGTTCCCGGCACATATTGCGGCGGTATTGGGGTAAAATTCTCCAAAAATGACATAAGCCTTACAGCTTCGGCGTATTCGTTCATGTTTGGTTTTACCGCTTTTAAAAGAGGATCGGCGTAGTATTTAAGCACTGAAAGCTCATAGTCAAGCGCCGAATTGAACGCCGCGTCCGATGTGTTCTGGAACGGGAAGATATGCCTGCGTTCTCCTGCCTGCACTTTCGGCCACATTTTTATGGTTCCGGCGGCGCTCATTCCCCTGAATTGGGAGTCGCGCACCATTCGCCGCAGGAGCCTGTTGTCGCTTGTGGGAATACGGTTATGATCGTCAAGGTTCAACTGGGTAAGGGCGGAAACATATATCTTATATTTTGTGTTTCTGTCGATACTGTGCGTAAGCGCGTCGTTAAGGCCGTGTATGCCTTCCACTATCAGGATATTATTTTTCTTAAGCTGAAGTATCCTGCCGCCGGATTCTTTGCGGACGCCTGTTTTAAAATCATAAACAGGAAGGGTAATTTCCTCTCCCCTGTACAATGCCAAAAGCTGCCTGTTTAAGTACGGCACATCGAGAGCATCAAGACATTCATAATCCGGCTCTCCTTTTTCATCTTTTGGCGTTTCGCTCGTTCCCCTGTAATAATCGTCCAGGCTGATTGCAATCGGATTGATACCCATTACCATTAATTCTATGGAAAGCCGTTTCGCGCTTGTGGTTTTTCCTGAACTTGACGGGCCAGCTATCAGCACCATTCTGATATCATCGATTTTATTGGCGATTTGCGCCGCTATGTCAGACATTCTGCGCGCCTGGTGGGTTTCAGCGATGCGTATATAATCAAGGATCGTTCTGTCCGCAATTCTGGAATTAAGTTCGCCTACTACGCGCACTCCCACAACGCGGCCCCATTTTTTGTAATCATTGTAAACCTGGAACAGTTTGGGTTCGTCAGTAAACGGACCCAATGCGTTTCCCGCGCCTATACCCGGGAAACGCAGCAGAAAACCGTCTTTGTACGGCATTAACGCGAATGCTGATAACAGACCAGTGCGCTTCAGAATTGGCTGCACATAAATATCAATGTAACCCTGACATTCGTTAACCTTGATACGCGGAGAGCTTCTCTGCTCCAGAAGAAGAGCGGTGTCAGTCTGATTGCTTTTCCTGAACAGCCTGACAGCTTCCTCATAAGCCAGATAATAGAATTTAATCGGAAGATCATCTTTGATGATCTTTTCCATTTCTTTTGCAAGCGCCTCAATATCCGCTTCTTCTGTTTTATCTCCATTGTTAAATGTATAATAATAACTGTTACCAAGCGAATGACCCACGTATACGCCCCGATCCGGGAAAATATTCCTCGCCGCGATGGCCAGGACAAAAGAGAGTGTGCGTCTGTAGATCATTACCCCTTCCGGTGAATCAAGAAGCACCGGCTCAATTATTGAGTTGACAAGCAGGGTAGTCTCGACAGGGCGTATTTCGTTATTGACCTTTACTGCCGCCAGTTTTTCTTCCGGAATTCCGAAATGCTCAATCAGAACCTGCGCCTTCGTGCCGTAAGGGCACTCAATTGTTTTTTGCGATTGTTTAAAATTAATTTGCAAGTTGTTCATGGCGTATTATAGCACGGCAGGGAAAGAAATACAATTTTTCCATTCAGTAGTCTGTTTACTGAACAATACGCTGAAGTTTTATTGGTTTTGATAATTCTTCTTTCATTTTGATAAAATCCGGATTTTGTTCCGGATTTTCTATCTGCATTGCGTATTTCAAATAATCATATATCACATCGGCGACAAGCTGTCCCTTTACTTCGGTTAAATCCGTTGCCTGCTGCGAAGAAATTACAAGCCATAACCCGTGTACCGGCGACTGTGACACAGACAGCGCCGGCTGCACATAATTAAAATCCAGATGAAAATAATTGTTTTTGTTCCAGAAGTAAAGATATTTATTATTGCCGGATTTACAGTAAGCAGGCGAATCTATCTCACAAAAAACATAATCCAGTTTTTTATTGTTGATCCTGTGCGCGTCAATTTCCATAATATTCAGAATGTATTTATATATCTGCGTTCCAATTCCGCCTCCGGCTATATCTCCGTTATTGTCTTTGGCAAGGATTATATGGTATCTGTTCACAGGCGGTTTTGGCGTTTTTTAAATATAACAGCAGGTTATCAAAAGATTCCCTTTCATCGGCATCCGGAAAATTCTCCATATAAATGTCCGTATAGAATCTTGCAAATTCGGAAATTGAATTTTTATCATTAAAGGATACTTCCATGTATGATAAACTGTCGCTTGCGCTGAAATAGCGGTCGTAAGCTGAAAACGCGTCTACCGGAGTATGTTTTGGTTTTACAAGTATCCTGTTTCATAACTCGGACCCCATAACAGCCACGCGAATGTGTAATATAATTCGTTTGTAAGAATGGAATTTGATTTATTTTCATCCATGTCTTCGTCAATTTCCGCGATATAAGCCGTAGAAACATACCGCTTTATAAACTCGCTCCAGTTTTCCTCAAATTTTGACAGGAGCCCGGAGAGTAAACATGCAGGCGTCACATAGGCCTCGTCAATCTGTATCTTCAGGACCCACGGAATTCTGTTATCTGATATTCCGAATGCCTTGTTGACTTTTGGAATGGAAAAATAATTAAAATATCTTTCCGTAATAACTGAAAATTCCTCGCCAATCAGCACAGTGCAGTTGGGAATGGGATAGATCAGACTTTTTTCGTTAACGTCATAAAACGCCTTAAACTCATTGATAATTGAATGCCATTCCGAAGATGTTTTTCCGTAACCCTGCGATTTTAACATTGAGTATTCAATGAAGGCCCTTTTCATTACAGAAGATTTTCTGCATAAAAAGAGCACTTTTATGCGCGGGAATAAACCAAAGCCGTATGACGCAAGTATATGTTTTAACGCTTTTGAGAATTTGTTTAACATAAAGAAAAAGAACATAAAAATGGAGCTTAATATGGCTATAAAATTAACAATGTTTAAAAAAAAGGAAAAATATGTTTGAAAAACGGTAAAATATTCCGGCATTAATTTCTCCCTGTTTTCACCTGTTTGACTTAACTGCGCTAGTTTCCAATTCTGATTAGGTTAAACCACGCGTTTATGTAATGCTCCAGCGCCGATCCAGGATCATTTATCAGCTCCGTGTTGATCATATCTTCTACAGAGTACATTTGCCCGCCTGTTTTTAATTGACGCGCCGGAATATTAACCGCAGAGGGAAAATCGAAAGTGTCAACAAATTCCGCGTAAATTTCCGGTCTGTGGATGAAGTCAATAAATTTGTGAGCCAGATCAATATTCTTTGATCCTTTTAAAATGCACATATTGTCAATACATGCCGGGCTGCCTTCGTCCGGAATAAAGAAAACCGTATTGTTCAAAAGCTGCGGGTTATCCATGATTTCCTCAAATACTACTTCCGCATAGGCATGCACCACCCAAAAATCACCGTTCGCATAACCTTTGCCGAAAGACTCTGAATCAAATTTTGTCAGATTTGGTTTCCATGAACTGTTGATAAGATCTTTTGCGCTGGCGATTTGATCAGGATCTGTGGAATTTACCGAATAACCCATATATATAAGCGCGCCTCCCAGTACTTCGCGCATATCATCAAGCATAGTCATCCGGTTGCGGAGATCTTCCCTGCCAAATATCGACCAGCTCCGTTGGTAATCAGGCACTCTTGCGGTATTCACAATAATACCCGCGGGATTGTAATAATAAGGAACAGAGTATTCCATTACGGGATCATAGACGGCTTTTTGCAGTATTTCCGGATCTATGTTTTTTAAATTTGGTATTTTACCGTGATCAATTTTTTCCAGCATGCCTTCCTTTGCCATAATTGATATAAAATAACATGACGGAAAAATCACATCGTAATTCGCGCCGCCGGCCTTTAGTTTGGCATACATGTCTTCGTTGGAAGCAAACTCGTCGTAAATAACCCTTACATGAAATTCTTTCTCAAATTTTTCAATAACCGAATCCGGCGTATAGTACGTCCAGTTGTAAATATAAAGCCGCTGTTTGGAACTGCAGGAAATTATGGCGGGCATAAATAGCGCCGCCATAACTACATGAAAGATGATGTTCCTTTTTTTCAATTCAAATTTCCTCCTTAATCGATCCTGATTGAATTAAACCATACATCGTTGTAATAATCCAATGCGGAGCCGATATCTTTTTTAAGTTCAACATCTGCAAGATCTTCTTCAGAATACCATGAGTCTCCTGTTTTATACTGCCGCGCGGGGACGTTCGCCGTTGCCGGAAAACCGAAAATATCGGCAAATTCCGCGTAAATTTCCGGTTTGTGTATAAAATTAATGAATTTATGCGCAATATCAATGTTCTTTGAACCTTTCAGGATACACATGCTGTCAATGTAGGCCGGGCCGCCTTCCTGGGGTATAAAGAACACAGTGTCTCTTCTAAGCTGTCTGTTATCTGCAATTTCTTCAAAGACCACTTCCGGATAACCCTGCACCACCCAAAAGTCGCCGTTGGCGTAGCCTTTGCCGAATGCCTCAGCGTCAAATTTAACAAGGTTTGGCTTCCATGAATTGTTAATGAGGTTTTTCGCCTCTTCTATTTGACTGCGCTCTGCAGTGTTTACTGAATAGCCCAGAAAAACAAGAGCATCGCCCATTACTTCCCTCATGTCGTCAAGCATTGTCATACGGCCGTTTAAATCGGCTCTTGCGAAAATTGACCAGCTTTTTTCAAAAACGGGAACCTTGGCGGTATTTACTATAATGCCGGCGGCTCCGAAATAATAGGGAACTGAATATTCCATATTGGGATCATAATCCGCTTTGCGGAGAACAGCCGGGTCCACATTGCTTAAGTTGGGGGTTTTTGATTTGTCAATTTTCTCCAGCATGTTCTGATGAATCATAATCGACACATAATCCGCAGACGGAAAGACAATATCGTAACCGCTGCCTCCGGCCTTTAATTTAGCGTACATATCTTCGTTAGATGCAAATTCATCGTAAATAACCGTGACATTGTACTCTTTCTCGAATTTCTCGATTACCGTATCCGGCGTGTAGTATGTCCAGTTATAAATATACAGGCGTTCTCCTTTTTTGCAGCCGCCAAAACACAGGGCAGCCGCCAAAAGGCAGAATAACGCTTTTTGCGGCAGAGATTTCCGCGCCGGATTTGAACGCAGTCCCGTCTGTCTTACGGCATTGATGCCGCCGCTGCGAGCTGCGTCCGCTATAGGTAGTTCCTTCATCTTTTCCTCCTGGAAAAATAAATTTGTTGTCAACGAATGACACGAATGAGCGCTGATAATTTTTTTCAATTTACTCTCGCTCATTCGTTTTATCCTTTGATCAGCGGTATGCAAACAGTTCATACATGCTCATTTTGCTGCAATGTATTTGAGGAATCTTCGCAGCATTATGGAAAGCGCTACGGTTCCCAGAATCATGACAACCGAAAGCGCGCTTATAAGGGGCGTAATGCCGCCTTTTCTTGTAATAGCTGAATAAATAAAAATGGGCAGAGTGGAAGATCCCGGGCCTGCCACAAAGAATGTAATAACAAAATCCTCAAGAGACAGGGTAATCGCGGTTAAAAAACCTGACATGATTCCGGGCATACAGATTGGAAGCGTTACTTTAAACATTGTTTCCCTTTCTGTCGCGCCCAGGTCGTGGGCTGCCTCTATTATTGAAAAGTCAAATTCATCCAGCCGTGCCATAACCATAAGGAATACAAAGGGAAGATTAAAGGTTGTATGCGCGATATAAATTGTAAAAAGTCCCAGAGGAATCCCGATGCCGGCGAAAAATATTGAAAGAGACACGCCGATTATAATTTCCGGCAGGATCATCGGCAGGAAGGAAATAGTCTGAACATATCCGCGTAATTTAAACTTGTACCAGTTAACGCCGATAGCGCCGACTGTGCCGAGTATGGTAGCGGTAACTGCGGAAGTGCCTGCGATAAGCAGGCTGTTTCTGAAAGCCCGCCACAGCTCGCGCGATTCAAGGAGGCGCTTGTACCAGCGCAGGGAAAACCCGGTCCAGTTCATGCTTGTAGAATCGTTAAACGAATAGAAGAACAGAACCAACAGCGGAAGGAAAAGGAAAATGATGGTTATTGCGAAAACAGTCTGAGACATTGAAAAACGCTGCCTGTACGCGCGCCTTGCGTGCCTTGCGGCTTCTGTCTGTATTTTAAAAGGTTTTATGGATGTTACAGCCTGGCGGACAATGTTTTTAAAATTCATCCTGCGCCTCCGCGGGAAGTTTCGCCGCCTTTGGAATCATTGTTGCGGGTAGCTTCGCGTTTCTGAACATTCATCATTAACAGGACGCCTATTGTAGTGACCAGGGTGAGTACCATGGAAATAGCCGCGGCCCGTGGCCAGTTACGCGATTTGGAAAGCTGGTCGGCAATAATGTTTCCGAGCATATAAGAGTCCTTGCCTCCGACCAAAAGCGGAACCGCATACGCTCCGAAAATCGGGATAAAGGTAAAAAGCACGGCGGTAAAAATTCCGCTTCTGATATTGGGAAGCAGCACTTTTATTATGGATATAAATTTATTGGCGCCAAGGTCGCGGGCCGCTTCCAGCAGGGAAAAATCGAATTTATCTATCGTGGAATAAAGCGGCAGTATCGCGTAAGGCAGGTACATGTAGACAAGCACCAGTATTACCGTTTTCTGGTTATAAAGAAAATGAATGTAGTCATTGATAAGGCCCGCGTTGATCAGAAGCTGGTTCAGAAAGCCGTTATTGCCCAGTATGTTCATCCACGCAAAAACCCTGATCAGGAAATTTGTCCAGAATGGAATTATGATGAGCAGCAAAAGCAGCGTCTGCCTTTTACTTCTTGCGATACAGTAGCCGCAGGGCAGCGCCAGTAAAATGGTAATTACAGTCGCGATAACGGATGTAATTACTGTGCGCATGGTAATGTTCAGAAACACCGGATCTGCCAGATAGCGGTAAGCGTCCATCGAGAAATGCGGTTCTACGCCGCCGTAAAGCCCCTTTTTCAGGAAACTGTAAATTACGATGATTATAATCGGTGCGAGGAAAAATATGGTAAACCATATCGCCATTGCTGATGAATAAAGCGGGCCGTAATTTTTAACCTGTGCCGGTTTCAATTCTTTACCTCGACAATATAACCGTCAAGAGCGCTCCACGACAGGTACACTGAATCCTTCCAGCGGATATAAGGCCCTTCGTCCGAATAATTTGCGTGCTGTTTTATTACGCGAATAATGGTTTTGTTCGCCGTCTCTACATAGAACTTTGTCTGGAACCCGGAATATACAGGCTCGTCTACAATGCCCTGAATTAAATTAATATCATCGCGCTTTGTGGCCGGTTTTTCCTTGCTGATAACGATTTTTTCCGGCCTGACTGTAAAACTTACCTTTTGCCCTTCGTTTACTTCGTCTACGGTGGTTACCTTGATAATGCCCAATTCCGGTATTTCCAGCTCTGTCATATATTCAGTCTCGCCGTCGCTGTGGGTTAACATTTTTTCTACTTTATTTACCGTTGCGTCGAACAGATTTGTCTCTCCGATAAAATTGGCGACAAAGTTGGTGGCCGGGCTTTCGTAAATTTCATAGGGAGTGCCTATCTGCAGAATGTCTCCCTGATTCATCACAGCCAGCCTGTCCGATACGGAGAGCGCTTCCTGCTGATCGTGCGTTACATAAATAAATGTTATGCCGATTTCATCATGGATGCGATCCAGTTCTATAAGCATGTGCTGGCGCAGCTTGGCGTCCAGCGCCGAGAGCGGTTCGTCAAGAAGCAGAACGCGCGGTTCGTTGATAAGGGCGCGGGCGATTGCCACGCGCTGTTTCATTCCGCCGGAAAGCTGGCTTGGTTTTTTATTCGCGTGGCCTTCAAGGCGCACAAGTTTCAGGTAATGTTCAACAGTGCTTTTTATTTTACCCGATGGCGTTTTTCTCAGCTTTAAAGAGAAAGCTACATTCTCGAAAACGCTGAGATGCGGAAAGAGAGCGTAGTTCTGAAATACGGTATTTGTCTGCCGCCTGTTTGGAGGAAGCGAAAGAACATCATCTCCGTCAAGAGTCAGCGTTCCTTTATCTGGATTTTCAAAACCTGCGATAATCCGCAGCAGTGTGGTTTTACCGCACCCCGAAGGCCCCAGCAGGGAGAAAAACTCCCCTTTCTTGATTTCCAGGCTCACATCTTTCAGCGCCTCGAAATCACCGAAGGACTTGCTTACGCCTCCGATGACAACATCGCTTCCTTTCAATATGTTACTTCCAGCCTCCCTGTAGTCTATAATTTATACAGGAACAATGGAGTTTTTTGGCTTAATTGTCAATAGTTATTTGTTTAATTTTCCATAATCCACTTTCCAGAGAAAAAGTCCCTGAGGCGGCAAAGTAGGGCCGGCCAGAGACCGTTCCTGCGAAGCAATTATTTCGGACAGTTTTTCCGGAGGCGTGCCTTTTTCCCCGTAATGGAGAAAAGTGCCTGTTATTGAACGGACCATTTTTCTTAAAAAGGCATTTGCCGTTATCTCAAAAATTAAACGGTTTCCTTCAATAAAAAAAACGGCATTGTAAATGTATCTGTGTTTGGATTTACTGGCGTCTCCCGATCCTGAAAATATCGAGCAGTCCTTTTCTCCCAGAAGGAGTCTGCCGTAGGCGTTTAATAACCTGATATCCGGGAAACAGTTCAGGTGAAGATTAAAATGGTTTTCATTGGGAAGTAAACGCCGGCCGCAGATGAATTGATAGCGGTATGTTCTGCTGTACGCGCTGAAACGGGCGTGGAAATTTTCCCCCTCTTCGCAGGAGGAAATAATACGCACATCTTTGGGGAGCAGCGAATTCAAGGCAGAGGCAAAACGTTCGGCGGGGATACTGTCAATATTGGAGTAAAAATTCGCGGCCTGGCCTGCCGCGTGCACGCCTGTGTCCGTGCGCCCGCTGCCTGTAAGGTTAACAATGTTAAGTCCGTGAATTTTTTTTAACGCTTGCTCAATTGTGCCCTGAACTGACGGCTTGCGCACAACAGCAGCGTCTGTGTTTTCCTTCGGCTGTGTAAAATCCGCCTGCTGCTTCTGCCATCCGCAGAAACCGGCGCCGTCGTATGCGATTATCAGTTTTATATTCCTGCCGCCTGCGGAAGCTGGCTTCAGTTCATCTTCAGTATGCGCCCGCTCTATGTCCTGCGTCATTGTACTCCGAAATTTTCCGTTAATTCCTTATTGATGGTGTCATAGAGTTTTCTTGCAATCTCAAGGAAGGCGCCCGGTTTATCTTTTGAAGATTTGCCCATTCCGAAAAGTTTCGCGATTGTTCTGCGCGCGTCTTCCAGAGATGTTTTCCGCTGTTCTTCGTTGTGCGCGGGACCGTGTTTATAGCGAAGGTACGCGCAAAGGTACAACATTCCTTCGTATGAATAGTTTTTATCGGTATCAGGACCGAACGCTTTTATGCCGGAAAGCGTTTCTTTCCCGCTTTGTTCGCGGGAAAGTGCTTCGTTGTAAAGGTAATGAGCTTTTTTACGGAACAGGGTACCCAGCCAATCGTAGTGCTGACCCGGGAATTTTACACTAAGCTCGTCAAGAAGCCATGCGCAGCGCAGCGAGGAAAGCCCCTGTTTTATTGTTGGAGAAGCGTCTTTATTAAAATAATCATAGCATCTTAAAGCGAGGTATTGAGAGGCGGCTCCCGCCATCAGCGTGCGGTTCTCATGAAAGTCGATATTCGGAAAAATGAGATTTGTGTCGTTGATGCGGCCGTCGTAATCTTTCCTCGCTTTTGCCTTGCCGTCTGACGGAAGCTGCATAAAGTCGTTTTCCATGGACGAGAACCAGCATTCAGGACAGACAATCGCCTGATATACAAGCGGGAAAACCACTCCGTATTTCAATGACGGTTCATAAAGCCTGTGAAGTTCCTCCGTAAGCGCGCCAGCGATCAGCCTTCCGCCTCCGGAAAAAAGCTCTTCCTTGCGGAAATCTGTTTCACATAACGGACATTTGAATTCTTTCTTGGAAAGAAAAGTTACCTTTAAATCCTGGGAATCTGCCATCTGATTTACACCTTTTCCAGTATTATAATTGCGACTGCATTGTCGCTTTCATGGGTAAGTGAAACATGCACTTTGTCTGACTGTGATTTTTCCAGAGCCGCAAGAGCGCTGTCCTTCAGCGCTATCTGCGGTTTGCCGTTATGGTTGTTTATGACCATGATGTCCTTTAAATTAATTCCCGCCAGTCCTGTTCCAAGGGCCTTGCCGAAAGCCTCTTTGGCGGCAAACCTCGCGGCAAGCGAAAGAGAGGTGTTTTTTCCGCGTGACATGACGCATTTAAGCTCATCTTCAGCAAAGAATCTGTCAAGGAGTCCGGGATTGGCCAGCCAGCGCTCCATGCGTTTAACATGAACAATGTCAATCCCTGTTCCGGTTATCATAATTTAATTTTCGGCCTTTATTTTTTCCGGAACAATATCTTCCGAAACAGCGGCCGCGGTATTGTTCCTCCGGGGTTCCCGCATTATCCTTCGGATTGAGCCGCGGTATTCGATCATTCTGGAACCGTGAATAACCAAAAGAGGGTTGTTGTTGGTGATGTTGACAATGACCGAGAAATCCTCATACCTGCCGTCGAGTTCGATTGTCTGAGTATGGAAAACATTTATTGATTCCATTAAGCTGCGCGGACCTTCGGCGTTAATATGATCGGGGATTATTGTCTGGCTTGCAAGTTCAAATCCATTTGCCACAATCCCGTTAAAAACAGGAACGATCTGAATTTTTTTATTTTCATTTTTTTCCAGCTTAAGCTGGATTTCCATTGGTTCGGCGGAAATTTCCAGAGGCACAACTGAAAGCGCGCTGCCTTTTCTTCTTATGTGAACAGGTATTTTATATGTACCTTCGCCTGAGTACCTGTCAAGATCGATATACGCTTCGATATCATCTTCCAGAATTGGATAAATACTGTTTGATTCTCCGCGTATGCTTACCCTTATAATCTGTTGATACGGATTTGCCGGAATGAGCATATTGTCCGTTTTATTTGTTTCTACGCGCAGCGGGACTGAAAAAAATCTGGTCTCAAGCGTATTCATTCTGTGAAATATGGAAATTAAAAGCGCGGCGGCGACAGAGAGAACCTTTACATGCCATTTCTCGGTTATTTTCGCGAGTAATAATCTGCTATTCAACGAGAACCTCCCTTTCTTCAACTGTGGGAGCTTTTTCCTGCGGGTTTTTTTCTTTTCTGCTGCTTGAATCCAGCAGTTCCTTTAACTTGCGCGTTATTTCCGTGGATGTTAAATCGTAATATAATTTCATGTCATATGCCAGAGAAAGCGCCCCTGTCTCTTCTGATACAACAAGAACCACCGCGTCTGAATGTTCCGCCATTCCAAGGCTTGCCCTGTGGCGCGTTCCGAAATTTTTCCGTATATCCTGGCGTTCAGAAAGGGGCAGAAAACATCCTGCTGCCGCGATTTTCCCGTTTTGAATCACCATTGCGCCGTCGTGCAGAGGTCCGTCAAATTCAAAAATGGCAACAATAAGGCTGGAAGATATTTCAGCGTTTATTCTTGTTCCTGTTTCTATTATGTTTTTTACATTGATCTTTCTGGGGAATACCACCAGCATCCCCCGTTTCTGCTGGGATAGCAGTTCCGCCGCCGTTATTACCGCGTCCAGTTTCCCTATATGCACTGTCGCGGAGGGTCTGAAAAATTCACCCTGGCCAAGCCTCATGATTATTTTTCTCAGCTCAGGCTGAAATACTATCGCTATGGCGATAAAAAGCCCGGGCGCTATTATTGTAAGCACCCAGCGAAGAGTGCTCAGGTTAAAAAGGAAGGCAATTCCGTAAACAAGCGCAAGAAGGCCCGCTCCTTTCACAAGAGGGAGCGCCTGATTTTTCTCCAGCAGTTCATAACCTTTGTATAGAAGGAAGGCAAGAAGGGCTACGTCCAGAATAGGACGAATAAGGTAGTAAAATGATGACAGTTTCTGAAGCCACTCCATGATGTTTACTATATATCAAAAAAGCCGCTTCAACAACGGTTTAAATATACATCTTTTAATTCTTCATTTTTTTTAATTCGCGGTTAATGGCTGCCATCGCAATGTAATACCGCTTCTACTGATTTCGCTATCCCGCTGCCGTCAAGACCCGTGACAGCCAGAAGTTCTTCGCGCGTTCCAAGGGCCTGTTCGTTCTCCAGAAAGAAACTTTCCACAGCCAGTACCGCCGCGGCAGATTTGCACCTGTTCCTGCACGCGAGAGAAGCGGCGTACTCGCCGAAGCCTCCCTCTTTAATTCCTTCTTCAATAAAGACTACAAGTTCGTAATTGTTCATAATCCCGCAAAGGTATTCTTCGTCTACCGGTTTTAAAAACCGCAGGTTGTAGATATCCGCATTGATGCCGCGTTTTTTTAAAACAGCGGCTGCGTCCAGAACCTGCTGATAAAGACTGCCTGTAAACGCCATGCATACTTTGGCGTTCTCCCTTAAAACCCAAACTCCGCGTCCTTTTACAACAGGTTCGCTGAAAGCGCCGGTCTCTTCAGGGCATAACGCTTTCGGGTAACGGATGATTACAGGTCCGTGTTCGCAGTCAGGCTCCCTGTTTAAAGCCCAGTCCAGAAAGAGCCGCGTTTCACTCTCGCTTGCGGGAGCAAGAATTGCGGTATTCGGAGCGCTTCGGAAAAGCGGTATGTCAAAAAGCCCCTGATGGGTTTCGCCGTCATCGCCTACAAGGCCGGCGCGGTCAAGGGCCAGGATCACCCGCAGTTTCTGGAGAGCGGCGTCATGTATAATTTGATCTACGGCGCGTTGAATGAAAGTCGAGTAAACCGCCGCAACAGGTTTTTGCCCGCCGGCGGCAAGGCCCGCGGCAAAAGTGACAGCGTGTTCTTCGGCGATTCCAACGTCAAAAAAACGGCCGGGGAATGTTTGCCTGAAGGCGGAAAGCCCGGTGCCGCTCTGCATCGCGGCTGTCAGGGCTATAACTTTTTTATCCCGCATGGCAGCCGCCAAAAGCGCGGATGAAAAAGCCTCGGTAAAAGTTTTAATTTTACCTGCGGTTTTTTGCTCAATGCCGCCGTCCACCGAAAATGAGCCTACGCCGTGATAACTGGCGGGAGCTTCTTCGGCGTAACTGTAACCTTTGCCTTTGCGCGTAATTACATGAATCACCACAGGGCGGTTTAATTTCCGCACGTCTTCAAAAACCCCGGTAAGGGCGGAAATGCTGTGCCCTTTAATTGGCCCGACATATTCAAATCCAAGGTCTACAAAAAAATTATCGGTATAAAACACAGCCTTGACCGCGCGCTTGAGCCTTAGCACAATATCGAAAAATCCCTCTCCAATAAATGGGATTCTCTTCGCGATTGCGTCAAAATTGCGGCGGAAAACCTGATATTTGCCTTTCATGGACAGGCGGCTTAAATATTTGGAAAGCCCGCTGACGCTCGCGCTGATTGACATTTTATTATCGTTAAGAATCACGATCAGCGGCAGAGCGAGATGTCCCGCGTGAGCCAGCGCTTCATACGCGAGTCCGCCGGAGAGCGCTCCGTCTCCGATTACCGCGATAACATGCGCGTCTGCGCCCCGCAGTTTTTCCGCGGCAAGAAGGCCCAGAGCCGCGGAAACGGAAGTGGAAGCGTGACCTGTGTTAAAAGGGTCGTGAAGGCTTTCGCTGCGCTTGGGAAACCCTGCAAGGCCGTTCTGCCTGCGAAGGGAGGAAAATTTCCCATAACGGCCTGTGAGCATTTTATGCGCATAACACTGGTGTCCGACATCCCATACAATTTTATCCTGCGGCGAGTTAAAGACGCGGTGCAGTGCGATGCTGAGTTCAACAACCCCCAGATTGGAAGAAAGATGCCCTCCATTGCTGGAAACAACGCTGACAATTTTTTCCCTTATCTCCTGCGCAAGCTGATTTAATTCGCGCATGGGCAATTTTTTTATATCGGCAGGAGAATTTATTAGCTCCAGTAAATGCCCGCGGCGCTGCATATTTTATGCTGAAGCGTTTCCCAGATTGCGGAAATCTTCAAGATACCTTCTTCTTGAGTTTACAAGATCGCTCAGTTCCGTCAGCATATTGTGGTTTACTTCGGCCGCAAGCGGAAGAAGGTATTTTTCTGTCTCATTGATATAACGTTCCACAAACCCAAGATTATTTACAAAGCCAAGCGAAATCATGTTTGAGATGCGGTCGGCTACTTTTAAAATTTTCGCTTTTAACGAGCCTGAATCTCTTATCCGCATAAGGAAATCCGGCTTTGTCTCTCCCTGCCGGCGGGTTACTTCCAGCACAAGATTGTAAACGGCATGGCTTTCAAAATCGATTGAAAGCAGGTTGTTGTGATTAAAATCCGGGAAATCTTCCAGCACGTCATGAACAAGGGAGGCTTTTAACAATACCGAATCCAAATACTTGTAATCGACCAGGATTGACATGGTGTCAAGCTGATGGCGGAACATATTGCCGCCGCCTTCGCGCGATTTTCCGATCAAATACGTGGCAAGCTGCATGTACGGCGCAAGGCGCAGCCCGCTCAATTGATTCATCTGTTCGGTATTCATTTACAAATCCCTTAAATAATTTGCCAGTTTTTCCGTCCGCAGCAATGTTTCGCGCAATTTGGCATGCTGCTCTGCAACCAGCTGATCCGGCGCGTTTTTGATAAACTGTTCATTGGCCAGTTTCGCCCGAAGGCTTTCGATATATTTATTATCCCTTTCAAGATCATTTAAAAATTTTTTCTTTAACGCGCCTGTTTCCGCCGCCTGCGCGATAAACACGAATACTTCAAAATCCTGTCCCGCCATGCCGATGGAACCTGACGGCCGCTGCGGCCCTGTTTCTCTTTCAATTGACAGTTCGTCAATTCCCGCGAGAAGTTTAATGAACCCTTCGTTTTTAATGAAAGGGTTACCGGGCTGCGCGCGCACAAGTGCGCGTAATTTTTTATCCGGCATTATGCCACATTCGCTGCGCAGCGTCCGCACCATGCCTACAAGCGATTGAATCGCGGCAAAGCTTTTCTCATCTTCCGGCGAATACCTGTTTTCGTCATATTCAGGATACCTGCTGTTAATAAGCATCCCTTTTTTTTCGCTGCTCCCCGCTCCCTGAATCTTCTGGTAAATCTCCTCTGTTACAAACGGCAGAAACGGGTGAATAAGACGCAGAGACTGCGATAACACATCAAGCAGTATTGCGGCCGCGCGGTCCTTTTCAGCTTCGTCATCGCTTTTCATGGAAAGTTTTGTCGCTTCCACATACCAGTCGCAAAAATCATTCCAGAAAAATTCATAACAAGCCGCGGCGGCGTCATTGTAGCGGTAGGAAAAGAACGCTTCCCGGATTGTTTTTACCGCGCTGTTAAGCCGCGAATAGATCCACCTGTCAGCCGCTATTAAGGGCGGATTTTCCGCTGTCTGTCTCCCTGAAAGATTCATCAGTATATAGCGGCTCGCGTTCCATATCTTGTTGGCGAATTTTGATCCCATCTTAAAAGAATTTTTGTCAACCAGGATATCCTGCCCCTGCGCGCACATAAATGCCAGCGTGAACTTCATCGCGTCAGAGCCAAACTCGTCAACAAGCTCAAGAGGATCAAGTCCGTTGCCGAGCGATTTGCTCATTTTGCGCCCCTGCCTGTCGCGCACAAGCCCGTGAATGTAAATATCGCGGAAAGGCGCCTGCCCGGTAAATTCCAGTCCTGCCATGATCATTCTGGCTACCCAGAAGAAAATAATGTCGTAGCCTGTCACAAGCGCCGTAGTGGGGTAGTAACGCCGGAAATCAGTGTGGGGCGCGGAGTTTGAAGCGTCAAGTGAAGGTTGTTCCCACCCAAGAGTGCTGAACGGCCACAGCCAGCTTGAAAACCAGGTGTCAAGCACGTCGGGATCCTGCTCTATACCGGAACTTCCGCACCCGGGGCAGGCGTTTATATCGTTACGTGAAACTGTCAGTCTGCCGCAGGCGGAGCACGTCCATGCGGGAATTCTGTGCCCCCACCAGAGCTGGCGGCTGACGCACCAGTCTCTTATATTTTCCATCCAGTGTTTATAGGTGTTTTCCCATTTTTTGGGGTAGAAGACAATCTCGCCTTTTTCCCAGCAGGCAAGCGCCTTTTGGGCCAGCGGCTTCATTTTTACAAACCACTGTTCGGAAAGGAACGGCTCTATCACAGTATTGCAGCGGTAACAATGACCCACAGAGTGGTTTATTGGCTCCTCTTTAATATAATGGCCGCCGGATTTCAGGTCTTCCAGAACAGCCTCGCGCGCCCTGGCGGCTGTCATGCCGCGGTATTTTTGGGGAACTTCGTCATTCATGGTTCCGTTTGGATTGAGTATGTTAATTACAGGGAGGCTGTGTTTTTTTGAAAGTTCCCAGTCATTCGGATCGTGGGCCGGAGTTACCTTTAACGCTCCTGTCCCGAAAGCGCGCTCGACATACGAGTCGCAGATTAAAGGGATTTCCCTGTCCGTTAAAGGCAGACGCAGCGTTTTGCCCCTGAACGCGGCATAGCGCTCATCGTCAGGGTGAACGGCTACGGCAGTGTCACCTAACAGGGTTTCAGGCCTTGTAGTGGCTATTGTAATGTATTTATCCCTATTGTCAGAAAAGAAATAGCGGATGTGGTACATGGTACCGGGAGTATCTTCATGTTCAACTTCGTCATCGGCCAGCGCTGTGCCGCAGCATACGCACCAGTTAACAAGGTAGTTCCCTTTATAAAGCAGATCGCGTTCGTAAAGACTGACAAACACTTCGCGCACCGCGCGCGAAAGACCTTCGTCCATTGTAAAACGCTCTCTTTTCCAGTCAACGCTGGCTCCGATTTTCTCAAGCTGTTTTGTTATTATCGCGTGATGCTCGTTTTTTACCTTCCATGTTTCCTCAAGAAATTTTTCCCGTCCGAGCTCACTGCGGCTTGTTCCCTGTTTTTTTAATTTTCGTTCAACAACATTCTGCGTCGCAATGCCCGCGTGATCGGTGCCAGGCACCCATAAAACCGGGACGCCGCGCATGCGGTGAAAGCGGATAATAATGTCCTGAAGGGTATTGTTAAGGCCGTGGCCCAGGTGTAAAACACCCGTTACATTCGGCGGAGGAATGACTATGACAAAAGGCGGATCGTTTTTATTGGCGGCGGCCTCGGGTGAAAAAGCGCCTGATTCTTTCCACATTGAATAAATGCGATCCTCGAAGGATTTTGGATCATATGCTTTCCCGAGTTCTATGGCGTTCATGTAGTACAAATATACTTATTTTAACGGAAGTATTCAAGCTAAATGCTTTTTATTCCGATCCTACCCCCTGTTCCGGTTCCCTTTTTTAAACTTGAAAAAAATATAATATTCTGCTACCATGTATTAATGAAAGCAAAATATCTGGTTCCGAATGACTATATGGCGGATCCTTCCGCTCATGTTTTTAATGGCAAATTGTACATTTATCCTTCTCATGACCGGGAAAGCGGCGTCCCGGAGAATGACTCAGGCGATCACTTTAATATGAGAGATTATCATGTTTTTTCATTGGAAAATGTTGAAAACGGACAGGTAACGGATCACGGCGTGATTTTGGATGTCAAAGACATTCCCTGGGCAGGCCGTCAGTTGTGGGACAGCGATGTAGCCTGTAAAAACGGCAAATACTACCTTTACTTTTCATTAAAGGATAAAAATGACATTTTTCGCCTTGGCGTCGCTGTTTGTGATACTCCCGAAGGGCCTTTCATTCCGCAGGGCGATCCAATTCGCGGCAGTTACAGCATTGATCCCTGCGTGTTTGAAGACAACGGAGAGCATTATATTTACTTTGGAGGATTATGGGGCGGGCAGCTTCAGCGGTATGTAAATAACAAAGCGCAGGAAAACGGCGCGACTTATCCGGCGGACAGCGGGCCTGCAATCCCAGCGAGGGTCGCAAAGTTAAGCGGCGATATGCTCCAGTTTGCCGAAGATCCCCGCCCTGTTATAATTCTTGACAAGGAAGGCAAACCAATCGCCTGCGGCGACAATAACCGCCGCTTTTTTGAAGCCTCGTGGATGCACAAGCGCAACGGCAGATATTATTTTTCTTATTCAACAGGAGACACTCATTTTTTATGCTATGCCACAGGCGATAACCCTTACGGGCCTTTTACATATCAGGGGGTGATTCTGACCCCTGTTACCGGGTGGACGACCCATCATTGCATAACGGAGTATAAAGGAAAGTGGTATCTTTTTTTCCATGACAGCGTTCCTTCCGGCGGAAAAACCTGGCTGCGAAGCTTAAAAGTAATTGATTTAAATTATAACGATGACGGAACGATTCAAACAATAGAAGGCAAGGCTGACCAGTATGCCGTTTGACAACGAAAAGGCGAAGAAAAATCTGGAAGCTGTTTTTAACAGGATGCACAATGACACCGATCTGGTTTTGCTGAACAAGTACCGGAAACTCTATAAAAAGGAAGTTTCGTTTCTGAAACGCTCCTGGGCCGCCGCGTGGCTTTTAATGTACTTTGACCAGCGGGAAACGCCGCCCGCCGGGGCAAAGCCGCCGTCAGTTTCCGCTTCGCGCGAAAAACCGGGCAGTAAAAACAATGATCATAATGAAAGCGGCGAAACTGACGCTTTCCTTTCTGAAGAAGAATCCATGCGCCTTTTTATCAGTATCGGCAAAAACCGCCGCCTGTATCCAAGGGAAGTAATAAGCCTTATCAGCTCCAGAACCTCGGCCGGCGCGCAGGATATAGGCGCAATCCGCATCCTGGACAATTATTCTTTTGTGCAGGTAAGGGATATTAAGGCAAATGAGATTATAGATACGCTCAACGGAATTCGCTTTAGGGGAAGAACCCTCGCCGTGAATTTCGCCAAACCGAAAGAGCAGACTGCGCCGGACAGCGAGTAGTGTATATCAGCTAACGGGAAAACAAAAGCAGGTAGATAAAAACGATATTTACGCCTATTCCAAGAATTTGAATTATCCAGGCAAGCGCTTCGAGCGAGTACGCTTTTACCGCGTAAAACCGCGCCAGAGTAACGGGGTTTGCAGGCAGCAGGCCGAAACTGACAAAAGGGTCTTTCGATTTTTCCGGCAGACCGGCGTCTTCATTGAGAATGCCGTAAAAATACATTTGCTCTTTTTTATTGTATTCAGTCAGCCCTGGAACAAGAAAGGGAATGTTCTTGCGCGTAATTTCCGCAGTCAGGGAATCCAGCGTTACATAGCCGTATTTTTCCCCTGTGCTTAAAAGGCTGCTTTCTTTCCCCTGCGGAAGATAACGCAGCGGAAGACACACAAGATCCCATAGGGCGCGCAGCCTCCTTGCGTGCCATGTCATACGGCGGTATACGACTGTTAATAAAAGACCGGGCGGAAAAATTGGAAGAACAGGCACAAAAAGGGCGAGCATTGCGCTGATTACAGTCAGACGGAAAGCGGGCCGGTCGAGGAAGGAAGCGGCAATGTAAATAAGGGCAAGCGCGCCAATTACAATTGATATCGGAGTGATGCTGTTCCAGTATTCATTGCGGGTTCTGGCGGCGCGGATTAATCCGTCTGTAAGGGCTTCATCGGGACAGTCATAAAATATAACCATTAAGGGCTTTTCCCTTGTAGTGACAAAATTCAATCTGTCGTTCTGCGTTTTTAAAACGCCTCCAATAAAGACCTTTGCCCCTTCGTTCAGGGCGGAAATCCTGTTCCAGTGAATCTGCTCGGGCGCTTCGGGCGCCGCCTCTCCCTCATGTTTTGGCAAAAGCCAGCATTGGGTCTTTTCCAGCGAAACCGGTATGGTAAGATCATCGCCTCTGACCCAAAGGGTATATCCGTCTGTAATTGACTCAATCCCGCCTGTAAAACGAAAAATGCCGCCTTCGCTGCCGATTTGACGGTACTGACGGTAATCTATAAGCGGAGAAAGACGCAGTTCGTCAAAATTTCTTCGCAGGCGCTTCCATCTGTATCTTGTTATAAAAGCTCCTGTGAATGGTAAAATTCCGTACCAAAAGGCGACTATAAGAAAGATGACTAGAAAATATGAATTCCTCGTGTTATTATCCCTCTATGGATAAGCAGAATATCACACATTTGACAGTAGGCGCAATCTCAACCAATTGCTGGATTTATAGATTCGGCGAAAAAGACGCCGCTGTAATTGATCCGGGAGATGAAGCGGAAAGAATTATATCCGCCCTGAATGAACTATCCCTTGTCCCAAAATTTATTCTGCTGACGCACGGCCACTTTGACCATATCTGTGCTGTGCCTGAATTGGCGAAAGTCTATAAGACAGAAAATCCGCAAATAGCAATTCACAGCCTTGACGCGCAGTATTTAGGGCCTGACGCATATATTGCTCACCGCGACAGTATAAAAGCCGCGATGGGCGATACTTCGTTTATAGACGCGTTATGGCGCGATATGCCCGCGCCGGACATTCTGTTAAAGGAAGGGAGTGAAATTGGGCCGTTTGCTGTTATTCATCTTCCCGGCCACACAAAAGGAAGCGCCGCCTTTTGGGATAAAAAAGAAGGCGTACTTTTTACCGGGGACACTCTTTTCGCGGGCGGCGTTGGCCGCACAGACCTTCCCGGCGGCGATGAAAAGGATATGATTTTAAGTCTTAGACGTTTATTTGCTATGGACGCGAAAATATCCGTCTACCCCGGTCATGGAGATACAACCACGATTGGACAGGAGAGAAGAGGGTAACAGGCTTACTTTGGCGTGAATGTATTGGTGCAGCCGTTGGTTATCTGCGTGTCATTACAGCCCAGTAACAGTCAGCGGCGCAGGTCTTCTTTCCGGCGTGCCGTTAAATATAGAAACCTTCGATACGGCCTATTGTTTCTTCCACATCACGTCCAGGGAATAAAATAACCTGCTCCATAGCCCCCATTAATTTCGTTGACTATTTACAAATACTGGGTTACCCTATAATAAATAAATCTCAATAAAAGGGGCTTCAAATGAAAGTAGCGATTAATGGTTTTGGGCGCATCGGACGCCTGGTTTTTCAATCTCTGGTAGAGCAGAATCTTCTGGGGAAGGACAAAATTGACGTAGTGGCAGCGGTGGATATTGTTACCGACGCCAAGTATTTTGCCTATCAGCTTAAATATGACTCAACTCAGGGCCAGATGAAAGCTGATATTGCGACAAAAAAGAGCGCCGGCGTGCAGGATGATGACATTCTTGTTGTGAACGGTCATGAAATTCAGTGCGTGATGGCCGAAAGGGAGCTAAAAAACCTCCCCTGGGCAAAACTCGGCGTAGAATATGTCCTGGAATGTACCGGCTTGTTCGTAGATGACAAGGCATTCGGCCACCTTGATGCCGGTGCGAAGAAAGTAATCATTTCCGCTCCAGCCAAAGGCAAAGAGAAGAAGATTCCAACCTTTGTAATGGGCGTAAACCAGGAAAAATACAATCCTGCCACAGATCATGTAATTTCCAACGCGAGCTGCACGACAAACTGTCTTGCGCCCATAGTCCACGTTATCCTCAAGGAAGGTTTCGGGATTGAAACCGGCCTTATGACAACAATCCACTCATATACCGCGACACAGAAAACCGTAGACGGCCCTTCCAAAAAGGACTGGAGAGGCGGCAGGGCGGCGGCAATCAATATTATTCCGTCTACCACAGGCGCGGCAAAAGCCGTAGGCGAAGTTCTTCCTGTTACAAAGGGCAAACTTACCGGAATGAGCTTCCGCGTCCCCACGCCGACAGGTTCTGTTGTAGACCTGGTTTTCCGCACGGAGAAAGACACCTCCATCGAGGAAATCAACGCCGCTTTCAAGAAAGCCGCGGACACTTACCTGAAAGGCGTTCTTCAGTTCCAGGAAGACGAGATCGTCTCCTCGGACATCGTCCACAATATCAACACCTCGATTTACGACAGCCTCGCGACATTGCAGAACAACCTCCCCGGCGAGAAACGTTTCTTTAAGGTAGTTTCCTGGTATGACAACGAATGGGGTTATTCAAACAAGGTAGTCGATTTATTGAAATACATCGACAGTAAGAAATAAATAGAATTTCTATTGATACCGCACGAATAGTCTGACCACTTCAAAGTGGTCAGACTTACACGAACTACTGATAAGATATCGGGCTTCGGGTTCGTGGTGTTGGTGAAGGAACCGTCAAACTGAAAGTTTGCGGTTCCATTCGTGGTAAAAAGAAAATTTCCAGGAGGTTATTTTCATGATTAAAACTGTTAAAACAGTGGACTTAAAGGGCAAGCGCGTTATCATGCGCGTTGATTTTAACGTACCTATGAAAGAAGGCGTTGTGCAGGACGATACCCGGATAACTGCGGCATTGCCTACAATTCAATATATTCTGGAGCAGGGAATTAAGACCCTCACATTAATGTCGCACCTTGGAGATCCTTCCAAAGACGCGAAAAAGGCGAAGGAAAAAGCCGAAAAAGACGGCAAAACTTTTGACGAAGCCGCTTATATTAAAGGCAAACACAGAATGGCGCCTGTCGCCGCCTATCTGGAAAAAAAGCTGGGAAAACCGGTAATTTTCGCGGGTGAAGATAGCTGCTACGGGAAAAAAGCGTTTATCGAAAGTCAGGCTGACGGCTCTGTAATAATGCTGGAAAACACGCGCTTTCATAAAGAGGAAACCGCCAAAGACGCTGCCGATTTGGACAAGCTGGCAAAAGAACTTGCAACATACGGCGATGTGTTTGTAAATGACGCGTTCGGCACCGCCCACCGCGATCACGCTTCAACAGCGTCAATCGCCAAATTTGTGCCTGTCTCTGTGGCGGGTTTTTTAATGGAGAAGGAAGTCAATTACCTTGAGCCGATTGTAACATCTCCGCAGAAACCGTTAGTTGCAATTATCGGCGGCGCGAAGGTTTCGTCAAAAATAGCAGTTCTTGAGAGCCTTTTGAAAAATTCGAGTGCGCTGGTTATCGGCGGCGGAATGGCGTACACTTTCCTGAAAGCGCAGGGTTATAAAATTGGCAAGTCGCTGGTTGAAGACGATCAAATTGATACGGCCAATAAAATTCTGACCGCCGCCAAATCCGCGAACGTGCAGATTGTTTTGCCGCTTGATCATGTCGGCGGAACTTCATTTGACTCAAACGCTGTTCCTGTTCCTGTTGACGGGCTTGATCTTCCCGACAATCTTTTGGGGCTTGATGTCGGTCAAAAAACTCTCGCAAAATACAGGGAAGTTCTCGCGTCAGCGAAAACAATCGTATGGAACGGCCCTGTCGGCGTATTTGAATTTGACGCCTTTGCGAAAGGCACTGAAGAAGTCGCCAAAATGGTCGCGGAAGC
>JAIRQN010000007.1 GCA_031256445.1 Treponema sp.
CGCAATCAATCCCATCGAGGCTTACAAGGAAACCAGCGTAGGCCGCCCCTGCCCGCAGGTTGACATGAAGATTTTAAACCCCGACGCGCGCGGCGTAGGAGAGGTAATTGTAAAGGGACCGATGGTAATGCTCGGTTACTACAATATGCCCGAAGAAACGGCAGCTGCCTTTACGGCGGACGGTTACCTGAAAACAGGCGACCTTGGCTATCAGGACAGCGAAGGCTATCTGTATCTAACAGGACGCGCCAAAAACATGATTGTTACAGAGGGCGGCAAAAATGTATATCCTGAAGAGATTGAAAATGAATTCCAGCTTTATGAAGAAATTGACCAGATTATGATCCGCGGCTACCTGCTTGATACAAAAATGAAAAGCGAAGGAATCGAAGCGCTTGTTTATCCAAACCAGGAATACAAGAACGAAAAGGGAGAAGCCCTTTCCGCAGATGAAATGAAAAACAGAATAGACAGCATTATTGTCGAAGTAAACCAGAGATTACAGCCCTACCAAAAAATAGGCAGAAATGTAATTCTGGGTAAGCCGTTGGAAATGACAACTACAAAGAAGATCAAACGCGGAGACGTTAACGCCTGAATTAATAGAGTTTGTCCGCAAAGTTTTAAGCGGACAGACTCTATTTACCTCCTAAAACGATAATGCGGCGGGACGGCTGCACTTGCTTTTTAGTTTATAGTACCTGCCGGACGCGGAAGCGTCGTGAATGCCATGCATAACATCCAGTACGTGAAACGCAAGTTCTGATGACGCGCGGTGCGGCCGGCCATCTTCTATTGCTTCAGCCATATCGGTGATTCCCAGACCGCGCGAATTATCAGGATAACTTTTTAAAAGAGGGATTTTTGACCATTCTTCTTCGCGGAAACGCCTGACAAATACCGGGCCGCCGAATGTGTTCGGATCGGGAACTTTTAATGAGCCTTCGGTTCCGTATATTTCAATGCAAGGTAATGAGTGGGTGTACACATCAAAACTTGTTATTAAAGAAACAACTGTTCCGCCCGCGAAATCAAGCGTTCCGGCAATGTGAGTGGGAACTTCAACATCAATAACTTCGCCGTACTGGAACTGGTTTGTGATTGTCCGCGTTGGGGAGCTTATTCTCGCGCTGCCGCAGACTCTTTTAACAGAGCCCAACAGGCTCACAAGAGCCGTTATGTAATACGGACCAATATCGAACATCGGACCACCGCCGTCCTTGTAAAAAAAGTGCGGAGACGGATGCCAGTGCTCAGGGCCGCGGTTCATCATGACGGCTGTTGCCGCTACCGGAGAGCCTATCCATCCGTCATCAATCAGCTTACGGCAGGTTTGCAGACCGGCTCCAAGGAAAGTATCGGGAGCGGCGCCGACTCTCACTCCCCTTTCCGCCGCGGTTTTAAGCAGTTCGGCGGCTTCTTCGCGTTTCACGCACAGGGGCTTTTCATTGTACACATGTTTGCCCGCCTTTACCGCGGCAAGAGCGGCTTCAAAATGATTCTTCGGCGGCGTAATGTTTAATACCATATCAATATCGGCGCCGCTCAGCATTTCGTCTAACGTTCTGTACGCTTTTAACCTGTAATCCGCGGCGGCTTTTTCGGCTCTTTCATAGGTAATATCCGCCACTGATGTCAGCTTTACCCTTTTCCCGAACATCCCCGTAAGATTATCAAGATAAATTTTACTGATGTTTCCAATTCCCGCAATTCCGATCTTTTGCATAGTTTCCTCCATAAATATAAATTTAACACAGAATATTATTAATCGAAAGTCCTGGAATTGGCGGTATGTCTCAATGCGCCTTGGTTCCATTCGCGGCGTATACGCGCGCTTTGCGCGTGCCCTTCCAGTCCTTCCGCCCTTCCGAGAATTTCCGCGGCGGTCCTTGCCTTTTCAAACCCTTCTCCCTGCGCGCAGCGAAGGGTTGTAACTGTCTTAAGGAAATGGCGCACTCCAAGGCCGCCTGTGAAACGCGCGCTTGCCGATGTCGGCAGCGTATGGTTAATGCCCGCCGAATAATCGCCAAGGACTTCCGCGCTGAGTTTTCCGATAAAAAGAGAACCGTAATTTTTAAGATTGGGAATCCATGAATCCGCGTCTTCCGTCTGAAGCTCCAGGTGTTCTGGCGCGATTATATTGGAGATACGGATCGCCTCTTTTTGACTTTCACAAACAATAATCAAGCCGCCTGCGTCCAGCGACGCGCGCGCGGTTTTTTCGTTCGACAATGTGACAAGATGTTTTTCGACAGCGGCGGAGACAATATCGGCGTATTCTTTACTCGGGACAATGGCCCTTGCGCGCGCGTCAGGATCATGTTCCGCCTGGGCTATCATGTCAGAGGCGGCAAGTTCAGCCGCCGCAATATCCCTGCCTGTGATAATCAGCACGTCAGTAGGGCCGGCGATAAAATCAATCCCTGTTTCGCCAAACAGCAGCTTTTTCGCCGCAGCCACATATTTGCTTCCGGGACCGGCGATAATGTCAGCGCGGGGGACAGATTCCGTACCCAGGGCAAGCGCGGCAATCGCCTGCGCGCCGCCGATTGCGAAAATGCGAAGCGCGGATTCTTTAATGCCGCAGACATCCGCGGCGATTGCCGCCGCGGCCAGAATTTTTTTATCGGGAATTCCGTTTTCCGCCGGAGGGGAAGAAAGCATTACTTCCTCAACACCGGCGCAGAAAGCGGGTATCATGCACATAAGAACCGATGAAAAAAGCGGGAAACGCCCGCCTGGTATATAAATCGCCGCTTTTTCGGCCGGTATTACGCGCTGGCCTGTGACAAGCCCGCTTTCCATTTCATACTCAAAATCGGCAAACTGCTCCCTCTGCTTTTTCGAAAACCGCCATATATGATCCGCCGCCAGTTCCATGGCTTCCGTCAGCGCCGGATCATTTTTGCGTAATTCATCAAGCGCGCGCTTTGCTTCCGTTACGGGAACTTCCATCTCTCCGGGAGAAGATTTGTCAAATTTGGACGCGTATTTTTTAACAGCGGCGTCTCCGTTTTTTCTGACATCTTCTATTATATCCCTGACAGTTTCTTCGGTTTTCAGATCATTTTCATGCGCGGATACATTCTTCCAATACGCGTCAAATTCATTGTCCTGTATTATGCGCATAACTATCTCCCCGTTATCTCCCCGCATGATTTTATAAATGTGTCCATATCTTCGTCTGTGCCGACGCTTACGCGCAGGAAATCCGCGATTCTGTTTTTCTTGAAGTGACGCACAAGTATTCCTTTTTCACGTAACGCCGCGAACAATTCCACAGCGCTGACATCAGGCGGTTTTATAAAAAGGAAGTTCGCCTGTGACGGTAAAACATGGAACCCCATACTGTTCAGGGCTTTCGCCGTTTTTTCCCTGACCGCGATAACGCGCCTGTTTATCTCATTGTAGTACTGCGTGTCTTTTACAGCCGCCGCCGCTCCCGCGAGGGCAAGGCGGTCAAGCGTGTACGAATTAAATGAATCGCGCATCCGGCGAAGCCCTTCGAGCAATTCTTCGCTGCCGATTGCATAACCAGCGCGAAGCCCGGCAAGAGACGCCGATTTGGAAAGAGTATGAACAGTAAGCAGATTGGGATATTCATTTATATGGGAAACAACCGATAACGATCCCGGCGCGCCGCTTTTATCCGCGCTGAAAGCAATATAGGCTTCATCCACGATAAAAACCTTTTTGCGTTTTTCAAGAAATTCCGCAAGCGATAATATTTCATCCAACGCAAGCGCCATTCCTGTAGGAGCGTTTGGGTTGGGAAATACCGCGCCGCCACAGTCCGTTTTATATTCCGCGGTATTAATGGAAAAATCTTCACATAACGGAACTGTTTGATACGGAATATCCCAAAGTTCCGCATATACAGGATAGAAACTGTAGGTAATATCGGGGAAAAGAACCGGAAGCGCATTATCGCCGCGCGCTTCTCCTTTTTGACCGCTCTCAAAAAAAGCGCCGAAAGCGAAGGCCAGGATTTCATCGGAGCCGTTACCCGCAAACACCTGCTGCGTTTTTACACCGTAACGCGCTGCGACAGCTTCGCGAAATTCCGTACATTCGGGATCGGGATAAAGCCGCAGGCGATCATCCGCTGCATTTTTTATTGCTTCGATAACTTTTGGTGATGGAGGATAAGGGTTTTCATTTGTGTTTAATTTAATAAACTGCCTGTCCCTTGGCTGCTCACCAGGCACATAAGGAGAGATGCATTTAACCCTTTCGTTCCAATAACCGTTCAATTTCTTATTCCTTATTTCTTATTACTTCTTGTGCCTTTTATCCAATTCATCTAAGACATCCTGCACGCTCACGCCTGCGCGAGTCATTAACACTGTAGAAAAATATAAAAGATCCGCCGCTTCCCAGATTACTTCATCGCGCCCTTTCGCTTCGCAAAGCTCCTGCGCCTCTTCCATGACCTTTTCACGCACAAGTTCGTCATCCAATGTTGCAGTGTATGAACCGGGCGCGGGATTTTTAAAACGCTCTGTTATAATATCTTGTAAATATTCAAGCGTATACTTTTTATTTGTTTCAAAGCACGACCACGCGCCCGTGTGGCATACAGGACCTGCGGGCTGCGCAATCGCAAGCAAGGCGTCTCTGTCGCAGTCGGCTCTTAAACGGATTAATTTTAACACATTGCCTGAGTTTTCGCCCTTCATCCACAATTTATTGCGGGTGCGGCTGTGAAAACAGACATTGCCGCGTTTAAATGTTTCGTTTAACGCTTCTTTATCTGTAAAACCTGTCATCATTACCTGTCCGTCCGCAGTTTGAACAATTACAGGAAGCAGGGTTTTGTCAGCCATTGGCTGTCCTTTTTTCCAGTTAAGTGAAACTGAGAATGCGTCCGCCAGATTTATTTTTCCTGTATAAAGAGCCATACCAAGCTGCACATCACAGCCAAGAGAAGCGATTTGCTCGAGTTCGTCCAATGTTGAAACGCCGCCTGCTGCTGTTATCTGGCAGGAAACCGTTTCACGCAGCCTGCGTACAGGGGCAAAATCAATGCCGGTCATAGTGCCTTCGCGCTCAACGCAGGTAAAAAGAAGTTCTCCCGCGTAAGGTTCAACAGCTTTTGCGGCTTCTATTAAATCCAATCCTGTGGAGGTTTTCCAGCCGTCCACGACTATTTCGTAAAAACCGGAGGTTTTATTTCGCGCGTCAACCGCGATAATCAGCCGTTCGCGTCCGATTTTTTTCGACATCGCTTCAAGGAAAGGAATATTCACCGCGAACTCACCGCCACTCTTGCCGGCTCCTTTTTTCGCAGGATTGCGGAAAGCATTGGAACCTACAATAATCTTGCGCGCTCCAAGGCTGACAAGTTCTTTTGCCTGCTCAGGCGTTCTGATACCGCCGCCTACCCTGCACTCGGCTTTGCGCAAAAGAGGTTTTATCATTTCTATGTTGGAACCCTTCCCCATTGCCGCGTCCAGATCTATAACAGCGATTTCGCCGTAGCGATCGAATTCCGCAGCCAATTCGCTTGCGTCTTCACGCTGGAGAACGAGTTCTTCGCCCTGTTTTAACTGGACGACCTTGTTGTTTTGTATGTCTATCGATGCTATTACCATGAGGGTATTATATGGAAAAACAAGAGAAGAATCAATGTGGTTTTTGATTATCTAAATTATTCATTAGTGTCTTAAAACCTTCAAGAGCAGTTTCCAGATTCTCCATGATTTCAACAGCCAGCACATCAGGTTCATGAAGATTATCAAGATCGGTTAAGGATTTATCTTTTAACCAGAAAATATCAAAGCTTGTTTTATCACGTTCAAGTATTTCCTTGTATGTAAACACGCGAAAACGCCCCTCTGGTTTCTTATCGCTCCATGTTTCTTTGCGCTTGTGGCGGTTATCGGGATTATAACATTTGATGAAATCCTGCAAGTCTTCAAAACGCAAAGGATTTTGCTTTAATGTAAAGTGAATGTTAGTACGAAAATCATAAACCCAAACTTCTTTAGTCCAGGGATTTGGGCTTGCGCATTTTTTATCAAAAAATATAACATTGGCTTTTACACCCGGTTTGTAAAAAATGCCTGTTGGAAGCCGTAAAATTGTATGCAAATCTGTTGTTTCAAGTAATTTCCTGCGTACAGTTTCACCTGCGCCGCCTTCAAACAGCACATTGTCGGGAACAACAACTGCGGCTTTGCCTTCAATTTTTAGAATACTGTGTATATGCTGAACAAAGTTGAGCTGTTTATTTGAACCTGTTGCCCAGAAATCCTGACGATTGTAAACCAAGTCTTCTTTTTCCTGTTCTCCTTCATCATTGGTAAAAGTCATGCTGCTCTTTTTACCAAAAGGAGGATTAGTTAAAACATAATTAAAGGTTTCTTTGGGAGCGGATAAAAGCGCGTCATTGCGCGTAACAGGAACTTGCCCGTCGATATTTCCAATATTATGCAGAAAAAGATTCATTAAACAAAGCCGATATGTATGCCTTACAATTTCCCAGCCGAAAAATGTTTTATTCTTTAAATATTCCAATTGCTTTCGATTCAGCTGATAAGTATCTGAAAGATAATCATAAGCGGCAAGAAAAAAGCCGTCTGTTCCACAAGCAGGGTCTACAATTGTTTTTTCCGGCTCAGGATTCAAACAGGTAACCATTGCCTTGATTAGCGGACGAGGCGTAAAATATTGACCTGCGCCACTTTTTGTATCTTCCGCGTTTTTCTCTAAAAGTCTTTCGTAAATATCGCCTTTTACATCAGCGGACATTGATACCCAATTTACTTCTCCAATCATATTTACGATGCGTTTTAACTTGGCGGCTTCGCTTATTTTATTCTGCGCTCCTGTGAAAATTTCACCGAGTATCCCGCCAAGTTTTGCAAGAGCTTCCAATGTCTTTTTATAATGATTTTCCAACTCCGCGCCGGAGAGTAAATAGAGTTTTTCCCATGTATATTTATCCGGTATCCCGAGGTCTCGTTTATAAGGAGGTTTTGAATATTCATCCGCCATTTTTAAAAAGATCAAAAAGGTAAGCTGTTCAAGATAGGAGATTTAAAAATTTTTGTGTAAAGCGCTATACTGCCAAGGAGGAAAAGTATGGCGGTAACAAAAGAAGTGTTAGACGAACTGCTGAAGGACTGCAGCAGTCCGGATGAGTTCTACGGACCAGAGGGTTTTGTCAAACAACTAAGTAAGGCGCT
>JAIRQN010000070.1 GCA_031256445.1 Treponema sp.
ACCTCAACAAGGTTCGGCGTGTCATCCTTGAACGGAAGCTCTCCGGCGTTTATTTTGCCGAACTCAGACAGGCGTTTTATGCCCGGTTTATCAAGACCGTCAATGACAGCTTCCTTGAGTACGGATGGATCTTTGAGCCGCGCTTTTACCGCCTGCGCCACGCCGCCTGATTTGGCGAAATTTCTGCCGCTGGCTGTGGGGAGGTTCTTAAGCGGAACGGATGTTTCCTTTGACACATCAATGTTTTTGGCAATGAACAAAGAGCCGATCTCCTCTATGGAAATGACGTAATCAACGAGATCATCGTCCATGCCCTCCTGCCGTTTGGCAAGGCACGGCCCGATAAAAACCGTAATGCAATTGGGGTATTCTTTTTTGGCAATTTCAGCGGAATAGTGCATGGGGGTATGGGTGGTGGAAATGCAGTCTGCAAGCTGCGGCACATGGAGGCGCACCGCCCGAACGTAAGCAGGACAGCATGAGGTAGTCATCATCTTACTGCCCTGTTTTACGCGCTCTTCGAATTCTTCAGCTTCCCTGTCCGCGGTGATGTCCGCGCCAAGAGCTACTTCCACAACGCCTGAAAAACCACAGGCCAGGAGGGCGCCTTCAAGCTGGCCGCTTTCAACGCGGAACTGGGCGGCGACAGCGGGAGCGTACATGGCGACAATTTTTTTGCCTGCCATGATGTGCTTAACCACGTCAAACAACTGGCTCTTGTCTACCAGTGCGCCAAAGGGACATTCCTTCATACAGTTGCCGCAACTGATACATTTGTGGTAATCAATGCGTTCCTTGCCGCTTTCGTTCTTGGTAATAGCTCCTACAGGACAGGCTTCCTCGCAGGGTACAGGAATTTTTATGATCGCCTTATAGGGGCAGTTTTGCAGACACAAGCCGCAGCTTACGCACTTACTGCCGTCAATCCACGACCTGCCGTCCTTTATCTCAATCGCCTTCTTGCCGCAGTTGGTCAGGCACGGACGGGCAAGACAGGCCTGACAGGCGTTGGTTACCATAAAATGCGAGCGCACACAGGCGTTGCATGCTTCGTCAATCACTGTATGTATGGGCCAGATCGGCTTCTCCCTCTCCAGAGCTTCTTTCGCGTACTCGGCAATCCGTTTTTCATCATCGTAATCTTCCAGACTCCACCCGAGTCTTGCGATTACGCGCTGGCGGATTATTTCCCGGTCATGGTAGATACAGCAGCGGATTGACGCGCTCCCAAGGGGAGCAAGTTCTTTGGGTATTTTATCAACGGCTTCATCAAGTTTGCCCTCAAGCTGAATCTTTGTCAGACGCACCAGTATTTCCCGTTTGAGCCTGTGGGCGTTATTGTTCATGTTCATATCAGGTCTCCAGCGTTTTAAGACAGTCAATGATTTTTTGAACGCTTGCCTGTTCTATCACTTTTCCGTCAACCTGCGCGAAGGGCGCGTGGTCAGCCTGTACGCCTGAGTATTCGCTGCGGTTACAGATGCCGCTGCACGGAGAACCCTCAATTTCAGTAACCGCTTTAAGATCGTCTGGAAGCTCTTCTTCCAGAAGCAGCAGTTCCGAGCCGCCCATGACAAAACAGGCGGTACCAGTGCAAATGGTAACTTTGTGTTTCTTCATCGTTTCACCCTTTTTTCTTTATTTAAAAATTATTTTACTATTTTTTAAGCTTATTCATGTTGATTGGTTCCACAACTATAACCTACCACACTTCTGTCTTGCCTGCAAGCAAGGCAGATAAGCCCCGAGACGCTATACAACCTGACTATGTATTGCCGGCACTTTCTATAGGAACGGAGTATAATCACTCTAATTGTAATATTTTTGCAGAAGATATATATTTATAACAGATATTATAGTTTATTAATAAGCGGGTATTAAAAGGAATATCGCAAAATGAGCGTAATTTCTGCCATAAGGGGGTTTCTCCATACAAGGGATGAAATATCCCTAAACAACATAAGAAAGGAGTTGTGGGCAGTAATAATCATCTTCCCCATATCAGTCATACTCGCCAATATGCGCCACTTTGACCTTGACATCGAATTTGCGGGATTTCAGTCTTTTGAACTAATGCTTTTCCTTTGGGGTTTTGGCTGGCTAGTCCTTGCTCTTTTCCCAAAACGATTCATATTTCTGCTTCTAAAAATTGCGGCAACCATCAGCGCGGTTCTTCTTTTATTCCAAATATTGCTTACAGCGGATATGCCATCGCGCCTTCCAGGTGTGCAACTTTCGGTATTCATGGCTTATATGTTTTTCAACGGAATATGCTGCGCCTGCGCTTTCTTTCTTTTCTGTTTTAATTTGAATAATGTAGAAAGAATGGCAGGGATAATATTATTAATTTGCTACCACGGCCTGGATTTTGCAGTCTTTAAAACATTTCCGGCTGTTCAGAAAATCTATGAAACATGGTGCGGAATTGCGGTAATGGTTTTCTTCCTTGTATTGGTTTTTTTGTTTAATAAAAAAACATCAGAAATAAACATTAATGAAAATAAAAATACTAATATAGCACAGGATATAAAAGAAGCGAAAGTGGGAATAATAATCCCGCTTCATATCGTTTATTTCACTACTATGATGATGATCCATTACCTTGAACCTGCGGAAAATATCATTTTCAGTCTGCCTTACGGTCTGGGACAATTTATATCTATCATCTTTACAGTTTTGGTTATGGTGCTGCTTAACCGTAATCCTCTTTATATATGGCTGTCATTCCTTGTCTTTACGCTATTCGGATTATCAATCGTAAATTACAACTCCGCGGCAGCGCAGTTTTCAGGTTCGCTTGTTTTTGGAACAGGAGACGGATTGGGCTATATAATTACAATTTATCTGTGCGCGGGAGAAATCAAAAAAAGCAAATCAATTAAAATGTACAGGCTTTATTGTTTTATCCTTTTTATCGAATATGTTTTTATATCAGGTATTTTATCAAAAGTTTTTAATTACTTTGCGGAATCAACGCATACAGTCGCGTTTATAATTGTCCTTGTTCTTTGCTCGCTTTGTTTCCTTATTCTGCCGTATTTACAGAAAAAACTTTTTTCAGAGGACTGGACTGACGGCTTGAGTGTAGCAGACATACCCGAATATATCCCTGCTCTTGAACAGGCGGAGAAAGCGGACAAAGAAGACAATTTAGGATTAACCCCTCGTGAAAAAGATGTTTTTGCCCTTCTTATGCAAAATATGCCGCTTAAAACCATCGCTTTGGAACTTGGGATAACCTTTAATACCGTAAACTCGCATTACCGCTCAATTTACCGCAAACTCGGCATTACCAGCAAAGGTGAATTGTTTTTGAAGTATAAAATTAAAACATAAATAGAGTTGTTCGATAACTTCAGTTATTGAACAACTTCCTTATAAAATACATTTTTGTAAGGCTTTAGCCTGAAAAAATGCAGGACTTGTGAGACAACTGACAGAGTTGTCGAACAAGTCCATTGTATATTTTTTCATACATCACTAAAACGTGCGAGTTGCTTATTTTTTAAAACAATTTAACATAAACCTATGCAGAATGAAAAACAGGCGGAATCCGGTACAAACAAACAGCACACTGCTTCAACTGCGCCGCTCAGAGACAGTGCCGCTTTCGTAAGCCGTCTGAAACCGGAAGAATACGAGGTTTACATCTGGCTTTTGCAGGCCTACAGCATAGCATGGATTTCAGAAACGCTCGGACTTAAAAGCAAAAAAGTTAAATCGCTTGCTTCAAATGTATGTAAAAAATTTGAAGTCAAGAACCAGCGCGAATTAATCAGATACTTTGTTTCTCTGAAAAAATATGAATCAATACCGCCGCATAACCTGGAAGACTTTGCCTATACAATGGCAAGTTATACGGATCATTGCGCAAAAAGAGCGGCGGATCAGCAGTGAACAGTAAAAAAAGGGGGGGTATGCCGGAATCATTACTCTCGGAAGATGAAATGATTAATATCCTTGCGGAAACAGGTTTTTTTGCCAATAAAGATACTTCTCATGTTAAAGAAGTAACTATTGAATATAGTTCCAATGGCAAAGGCAAATATACATGGCCTGACAACGGTGAATATGAAGGGGATTTTTTTGAAGGTGAGTTTCACGGCAAAGGTAAAAGAATTTTCCCGAATGGGGATATATACGAGGGAGA
>JAIRQN010000082.1 GCA_031256445.1 Treponema sp.
CTTCACGATGAAATGATCGATTTGCATACGCTTCATGAACTGGCAGTTGAAGCCAAAGATGAAAGCGAAAGCGCCGGAATAGAAAGCGCTGTTAATGATCTTACTGCACGTTATGAAAAACAAAATATTTTTGAACTTATGTCAGGCGAAATGGACAGGAACGCCTGCTTTCTTACAGTACATTCGGGAGCGGGCGGAACAGAGGCCTGCGATTGGGCGCAGATGCTCTACAGAATGTACCTTCGCTGGGCGGAGCGGAAGGGTTTTTCTGTTGAGGAAGTTGACCGGCAGGAAGCGGAGGGAGGAATCAAGTCCGCTACCTGCCAGGTAGAAGGTGATTTTGCCTACGGTTACCTTAAAGGCGAATCGGGCATACACCGGCTTGTAAGGATAAGCCCGTTTGACGCGAACGCGAGGCGGCACACATCTTTCGCGTCAGTTTATCTTTTTCCTGTTATTGACGACACAATCGAAGTGGAAATAAAACCCGAAGATCTACGTGTGGATACATACCGTTCGGGCGGAGCGGGAGGGCAGCATGTAAACAAGACCGACAGCGCGGTTCGTTTTACCCACCTGCCGACAGGGATTGTAGTCGCCTGCCAGAATGAACGCAGTCAGATAAAGAACAGGGCAATCGCGATGAGCATGCTCAAAGCGCGGCTTTATGAATATTACAGGCAGGAAAAAGAAAAAGAAAATGCTAAATTTTCCCAGGAGAAAAAGGATATTTCCTGGGGTAACCAGATAAGATCCTATGTGTTTCAACCATATACAATGGTAAAAGATTACCGGACAAAGGCGGAAAAGGGAAATATCCAGGCCGTAATGGACGGAGATATCGATCCCTTTATCGAGGAGTATTTGAGGTTTTCATGGCGCAGCGGAAATTCATAATTCTGTTTTTAATTTTCATCGTTCAGGGACTGGGACTTTTCGCGTCCGGAAAGGCCGAAGAAACGGAAAAAACAGCGCTGAAAAACGATTGGGTTCTTTGCGTTACGGAATTCAATATGACCGCCATGCCGGGAGACAAGAAAAATATTGGATCTGTAATTACAAGAAAAATTGTTGAACGGTTAAGCGTGATCAGCTACCGTACCCGTATTTCCAGCGAATACGCGTACTACGAAGAACATGCATGGAATAACACGCGCTCTGCGGCGGCCAGGAATCTTGAAAGAAAACAAAATGAACGCTCCCTTTTGGTCTATAGGGGAGATCCGGCCTGGAAGTACAAAAGAGACCTTGTAAAAATTGACGATGAGATAAAAAAACTCAAAGAAATTCTGACGGACGCTGAAAAAGATGCGCCTGTTATCAATAATGATCCCGTATTTAAACTGACATCGGGAAATATTAAATTTACATATCCTCCCGCGCCGGCGCCGGGAGGCGAAAATAAATTCTGCTCCGATCAGAAAATTGACGCTTTTCTGACAGGTTCGATTATGGATTTTCATGGAAGGTATCATGTTTCACTGAAGCTGTATGCGCTCTATACCGGATCATATATCTGGGAAGAAAGCATTATTTTTTCCAGCGACGATCTGGACAGGGCAATGGAAGATATAACTGAAAGAATGTTAAATGTTCTTTCAGGCAATAAACTGGTGACGATAACTGTCAAGGCTGAACCTAAAGAGGCGCTTTTGCTGATTAACAGTTCCTTCGCGGGAAAGGGAGAAACTCCTCCCCTGGAGCATCCTCCGGGAAAATTTGTGATTAACGCTTCCGCCGCAGAACACGAAAGCCTGACGCTTGAAACGGAGCTTTCCGGAGGAGAGACGGCTGAAATTACTATGTCGCTAAAGCCTCTGGAATACGCGAATGTGCACGTACCGGGGACTTTGTCATTGGGCGGAACTGTTTATCGCGGCGCGTTATATGCAGGGGAGACTCCTCTGACAGTGCGCCTGCCTGTAAATACGCTGGAATATATTGAACTTGAAACGCCGGACGGGAAAAAGGGAAGCGCGGTCATTCAAACTCCCGCAAGCTCTGATTCCGCGTTTTCGCTTTCAATACGCACATCATCGCCTCTTGAGAAAGGCCGCGTTGATAAAGCAAGACGCATGTATTACTGGGCCTGGAGCGGAACCTGGCTTACTGGGATTACCGCATGGATTACATATCATTCATATACAAGCTCCGACTTTGCAGTCAGGTACAATTATGACAGAACCGGATCAATAAACCAGAATTTCGCGAATAATAACATTGGCCTGTATTACATAAGCATGGGAACAATTGTCGCCGTCAGCGCCGCTGTCGCTTATGAAATTTTTCAAATGATAAGGTATGTATATATTTCTGACAAAGGTTCAACGCCCGTAGCGAAAAAGGCGGATGTTAAATGAAATTCGGTGAAAGACTGAAAAATTTTTTTATGGGGCGGCCTGCGCTTACCGATGAATTATTAGACGATCTGTGCGATTTGCTGATAGAAGGGGATTTCGGCGTGGCGCAGGCGTATGAAACGGCGGAATTGTTAAAGGAACGCTGCCGTAAAGAGAAAAAAGAAGACGCGTCTGCGGTTCTTTCGCTTTTGCTTGAGGATCAATTGCGTAAATCGCCTGCGCCGCAGTTATTGGCGGAGGATGACAGGCTTACTGTTGTTCTGCTTTTGGGGGTTAACGGCGTTGGCAAAACCACAACCGCCGCAAAACTCAGCCATTTTTACAGCGCGAAATACAATAAAAAAACAATTCTTGCGGCGGCGGATACGTTCAGAGCGGCGGCAATTGATCAGCTGAAGCTGCACGGACAGCGTCTGGGCGTACGGGTAATCGCGCACAAGCACGGAGGAGATCCAGCGGCGGTTGTCTATGACGCGCTGGAAGCCTCACTGTCAGGCGGCGCCGGCGTTGTCATCGCCGATACGGCCGGAAGAATGCATACAAAATCCGCTCTTGTGGAAGAACTGCGGAAAATTGACAGGGTTGTCGAATCAAAGGCATCCTGCGCCTGTTATCTGAAATATCTGGTGCTTGACGCGACAACGGGAAGGAACGCTTTTGCGCAGGCGGAAATTTTTCATGAAGCGGTTAAACTGGACGGAGTGATATTAACCAAATACGATTCAACGGCGAAGGGCGGAGTGGTTTTCTCTCTGTCATCAGAGCTGCGCCTGCCTGTTGCATATATTTGCACCGGCGAAAAATATGACGATATAGAAATTTTCAGTCCGAAATTATTCGCAAATGATTTTGCGGGAATTGCGCAGCAGGCGGAAACGACGCGGGGAACCTTAATGCAGAATGCGTAAAAAAATTATTACGGCCGGTTTTATTGTCTTGCTTCTGTTTATAGGCATCATCGCCCTTACGCAGGAAACCGGTAAATCGCCGCCTGGACATGCTTCAAATGAACGCAATGATGATGCTGAAGAGGAAGATGAAATTGATATTTATCAGGAGAATGATGAATTATCAGAAGAATCGCAGACATCTGATGAAATTCCCGAATGGGTAAAACCGGCGCGCTGGTTTCGTTCAAACGCCGGAGGGATGGCTCTTGAAGAGATTCAATCCCGTTACGCCGCTTTAAGGAACGAATACGCTCTTGTTATCGATTTCGCGGACAGTGAAGAGCTGCCGCATTACCTGCTCCCGTATTTTGAAGATCAATTTTTTACGGAAATTCGCAGGCTGTACAAAAACACAGAAGAAACGCGCGTTCAGTGGATATTCAGAGACAGAAAAGGAACAGCAAGGTTGATCGCCGTTTTGTTTGAACCGGAGAATAAGGATAATGACTTTATCGAAGAAAAAGAGACAGAATTGGAGAATATGTCCGCAAACGCGCCTTTAGAGGAAGATGAGATTTCACCAGACGAAGACAGCGGTGAAAAAACACTGAGCGGGTTTATCGAAATTTATAACGAGATGGGGCTTTGTACGCTTGAATTGAAATTTTTTGACGACGGCGCAAAAAATAAAATTGAATACAGCTATAACAAGGGATTCATGACAAGCGCCGCTGTCTTTTCCGCAGGCGGCGAAGAAGATTTTTCCAAGTTATACGCCGATTTTTTCCGTTACAACCGTTCGTCATATCTGCGCTCGGTAGAACGAGTATTTTACCAGGATATGCAGATATCGCCTTCAGAACATTCCGTTATAATAAATTTTCCTTACCGCATTTTTGAATCTGCAAAGAATGACAATTTTATCGGCGAACAGTTTAATCAATACCCTGAATATTTCGGCGATGTTTCCGCAGATCAGGACAGTAAAATAATTTATACTACCGATAACCGCGGCAGAATATTAACCCAGACTATGTACGGTAAGGATGAAAAAGTTATCTGGTCAATTGTTAACGCTTGGAATGGAGACAGAATTGAATCCATTTTAAGAACCGAAGGAGATATGGAACATTTAGCCGAGTATGAGTATGATTTAAAAGGAAACCGTATTCTTGAACGTAATTATAAAAACGGAATACTGGAACGGCTTGTAAGAACGGAAGACGGAATGGATTATGAGGAATTGTACCTGAACGGCGTTGTAGTTCTCAGGGCTGTCTGGGAAGACGGAAGAAAAATTTCTGAAAACTGGGTCCGGTAAATAATTATTAAAATCCGGCCGCTTAAAGGAGAATTGACAATTGAAATTCAGGTGGATACTGTTTGTCGCTTCGCGTTATATTTTTAAAGGACGCGGAAATTCTCCTGTTTTATCAATACTTGGAATAGCAACCGGAGTGCTTGCGTTAATCGTAATTATCGCCGTTATGAACGGCTTTCAGCTTGGTTTTATCGAAAGTATAATAGAAATTTCATCATATCATATACGCCTTGAATCCGTTCCCTATGATAAAATCTGGAATGCGCGCGAAGCAGTTCTTTCAATTCCAGGAATAAAGGCCGCTGTCCCCTTCAGGGAATTGCAGGCTCTCGGAAAGGGAAGGCGATCCGGACAACAGGCTGTTCTTATAAGGGGAGTGCCGGAAAACACTGTTGATTTGGATAAGGTGATGGGAAGCAGGCTTGAATTTGAAGAAGGTTTTTTTGATATTGCATTATCCGATTCTGTTATACTGGGAGCGGAGCTTTCCCGCAAGCTTGGGCTTTGGATAGGGGATACCGTAACGCTTTATTCAATTACAGGAATTATGTCGGCGGATGATGAAGGAAGCGGACTTGCGAATATGCAGATAACGGGTGTTTTCAGAACAGGCTACTATGAATATGATACCAGCTGGGCTTTTGTAAATATTGACTGTCAGCAGCTTTTCATGGATGAAAGCGAAATCAAATTGGGAATAAAAGCCGTCAACCGGTTTAATGACAGGCAAATGCTGGAACAGGTAAAAAAGAAACTGCTTTCCATGAACGGTTATGAGGGAGTGAAATTTTCAAGCTGGCGCGACTATAACCGTTCTTTTTTCGGAGCGCTGCGGACTGAAAAACTTTTTATGTTTATTCTGGTTGGTTTGATTTTTCTTGTTGTTGGTTTAAATATTTTTCAGTCGCAAAGAAGGTCTGTCCTGCAGCGGATGGAGGAAATAGGGCTTTTACGGGCAGTAGGTGGCGGCGGGAAGGCGGTTCGTTTGGTGTTTGTCTGCGACGGCGCCATTATCGGGTTTACGGGAGCCGGTATCGGGCTTGTTCTGGGGCTGATTATAGCGTTGAATATTCCTGGTTTTTTCTCGTTGGTTGAAACTATTGTAAACGGTTTTATCGGCGTAATCAATATGCTTGCAGGCTTTTTGGGGGCGGATCAGGCTGAAAATTTCGCTGTTTTTTCTCCTGCCATTTTCTATATTAAGGAAATACCGTCACGAATTCTGCCGGGAGAAGTGGTTTTTATTTTTATGTTTGGTTTTTTGTCCGCCCTTGCCGCGGCATGGTTCGCGTCACGCAAAGCGTCAAAAATACAGCCCGCGGAGGTGCTGCGTTATGAGTAGTGAAATTATTATCAGAGCGGAAAATCTGGTTAAAAATTATATTTCCGGAACGGAAACCCTTCACATACTTAAAGGAATTAATCTGGAAATTAAGGAAGGAATGTCGGTTGCTGTAAGCGGGCAGAGCGGAAGCGGCAAAAGCACGCTCCTTAACATTCTTGGCGGGCTTGACAGAACCGACGAAGGAAAGGTTTTTATTTCCGCCGATGAAATTACTTCCCTGGGCGAGAAGGATTTGGCTGTTTACAGATCGCAGAAGGTAGGTTTTATTTTCCAGTTTCATTATCTGCTTAAGGATTTTACGGCTCTTGAGAATATAATGCTTCCCGCTTACATAGCGGGAATGAAAAAAAAGGACGCGACGCAAAGGGCCCTGTCCCTGTTAGCTGATGTAAAACTGGAAGATCGCGGGGGGCATTTCCCGTCTCAGCTTTCAGGCGGGGAGCGCCAGCGTATCGCAGTTGCCCGTTCCATGGTAAATGATCCTTCTCTTATTCTCGCTGATGAACCGACCGGGAACCTTGATCCTTTTAACAGCGAAATGGTATCGCAGCTGCTCTACGATGGCGCGCAAAAAAGAGGAAAAACATTAATAGTTGTAACCCACGATAAAAAGGTCGCGGGAAAAGCGACTGTTCAGCTTATTCTTGAAAACGGCCAATTGTCGGAGGATAGTTCCCTTTGAAAAGAAAAGCCGCTTTTTTTATCGCGCTGCGTTATTTATGGGGCAGGGCCCGCGAAGGAGGACAATATCTGCGCGGAGCTGCGGCGGGTATCGCGATAAGCCTTGTCCCGATCATTGTAACTCTTATTGTCGCGGACGGAATGATCAGGGGAATTACAGACAGATATCTGGAACTGGGTACGGGTCATTTTCAGATTTTCAAGCTTTATAATTCAGGCAACGATGAAAGCGCGATTGCAGCCATAAAATCTTTTGACCGTGTAAAAGGGGTTTGGCCGGAAATGCGAAGCATGGGAGTGCTGGCAGGCAAAGACGGGAAAACCGGGGTTACAGTACGCTCTATTGACGCTTCGTTCTGGGATTTTAAATCAAGCGTGTCATTTCTTAATGTAATTGACGGAGAGCGGGCTCCCAAAACAGAACGTGATATTATTCTGGGGCAGTCGCTTGCCTCAAATATCGGAGCGTATGTAGGAGATACTGTGCGGCTTATGACAATAAGGACAGGGCAGAGCGGAAGGCCCTCTCCAAGGTCGGCTGCTTTTGTTGTAAAGGGAATAATTTCCTGCGGTTACAATGAACTTGACGCGTTATGGTGCATTATTAACACAGAAGGCGGAAACCGCATTATGTCCGCAGAACATTCATCGTCAAGTATTCTTGTAAAGATTGATGATCCGTACAGGAATAATGACGATTTGGTGCTGTCGTTATATGACGCTTTGGACAGCGGTTACACTGTTTATACATGGAAAGATCTTCTGCGCTCCCAGTACAGTTCCTATGAGTCAACAAGGCAGATGCTCCTGTTTATCATGGCGCTTATAGTAATTGTAGCCGCTATTAACGTATCTTCCGCCACATCCATGCTTGTGCTGGAAAGACAGAGGGATATCGCCATCTTAAAGGTATCGGGCGGCAGCGTAAAAGGCATTACCGGCATTTTTTTATGGGGCAGTTTCTTTACGGGATTTTTCGGCAGCATAATCGGAATAACATTGGGACTGTTAATCGGAATTAATATAAATATTTTAATACGGTTAACGGAAAGTATTTTAAGTTTTTTCTCGCGTTTGTTCAGGGGAAGCGATGTAAAAATACTTGATCCCGGTTTTTACCTTGAAACAATCCCCGTTGTTGTAGACTGGAACGCCGTCCTTATCATCGGATGCTTTGCGATTCTGTGTTCGGTGCTGGCATCATGGATTCCGGCGCACAGCGCCGGGAAACTGAAACCTATGGAGCTGCTGAGGAAGAATTAGAGAGATGATACTCTTCCCATGGCTTTATCTCAAGTTCTGTTCCGTTGCGCAGCATCTCAAGGGCGTCGATAAATTCTTTGGCGACTTTGATGTTTGTAAAAAGCGGAATGTCAAAGTCTACCGCAAGACGGCGGATAATATAATCATTTTTCAGTTCCCTCTCTACATTGTTTTTTGGGATATTGATGATCATGTCAACTTCGCGGCGCTTGATAAAGCCGGCTATATTGGGCTCCTTGTTTTCAAGAGGCCAGAAAAGCGGCGTTACGGGAACATTGCTGCCTGCGAGAAAATTCGCCGTTCCGTGGGAGGCGAAAAGCTCATGGCCCATGTTAACCAGTTTTTTGGCCGAATCGAGAAAGTCAAGTTTATTTTCGATAGGGCCGGTGGAAAGAAGGATGCGCGCCTTTTCCGCCGGAATTTTATAACCGACCGATAATAACGCTTTTAACAGCGCGTCGTAGAGGGAAGTCCCTATGCAGCCGACTTCTCCCGTGCTTGCCATTTCAACCCCGCTTACCGGGTCCGCGCCGTGCAGACGCGAAAAACTGAACTGCGCGGCTTTGACTCCGACGCATTCATAATCCATAGCTGAGACCGATATTTTTTCGACTGGTTCGTCAAGCATCGCTTTCACCGCCATATCGATCATGTTCACCCTGCTGACTTTTGAACAGAACGGGAAACTGCGGCTTGAGCGCAGGTTACATTCTATTACGCGCACATGGCCTCTCTGCGCAAGAAACTGTATATTGAAAGGCCCTGTAATATCCAGCGCCCCGGCGATTTTTTCGCTTATGTGTATAATTTTGCGCATTGTCTCAACGTACATTCTCTGAGCGGGGAGAACCACGGTTGCGTCTCCTGAATGAATCCCCGCGTTTTCTATGTGCTCTGTCATCGCGTGGAAAAGAATCTCTCCTCTGCGCGCTACGGCGTCAATTTCAATTTCTTTTGAATTTTCAAAGAATTTGGAAATGACAACAGGATGTTCAGGCGATACATCGGCGGCGAGATCCAGAAATTTTTCCAGGCTCGCATCGTCCCACGCGACATTCATCGCGGCGCCGGATAGCACATAACTCGGGCGGATAAGTACGGGATAGCCGGTCTTCCCTGCAAATTCCTTCGCAGATTCAAGATCGGTAAGCTCCTTCCATTCGGGCTGCTCAATGCCAAGCCTGTCAAGAAGGGCTGAAAATTTATTTCTGTCCTCCGCCATGTCGATAGACTGCGGCGTTGTTCCGAATATATTTGTTCCCGCGCCCTGAAGTTTTGTCGCCAGGTTATTGGGCGTCTGCCCTCCCATGGAAATTATTATTCCTTCGGGCTTTTCCCTCTCATAAATGTCAAGAATCCTTTCAAGGGTGAGTTCTTCAAAATAAAGCCTGTCACACATATCGTAATCTGTCGAAACAGTTTCCGGATTGCAGTTGACCATTATCGAATAACGTCCAAGTCTGCGCGCAGTCTGCACAGCGTTAACGCAGCACCAGTCAAATTCAACGCTGCTTCCAATGCGGTACACTCCCGAACCGAGCGTCATCACTCCGCGGCCCGAAGGGCTTACATCGTCAATCTGGATTCCGTATCCTCCGCAAGCGGCAGAGCCGTAAGTCATGTAAAGGTAGTTGTTTTTCGCCGGATACTCGGCGGCAAGCGTGTCTATCTGTTTAATCGCGGGTTTTATGTGAAGTTCTTCGCGCATTGTCCTCACCTGCGTTTCGCTCATGCCGCAAAAGCTCCCGATACGGGCATCTGAAAATCCAAGCTGTTTCGCTCTCGCGAGAAGGGAATGAGGAATGCCTGATCCCCGTTCTCCGTTCCCTGTTCCCCTTAATTCCATTTCGGTTTTCCAGACATTTTCTATTTTATACAAGAACCACTTATCTATTTTTGTCAGTTTATAAATCTTTTCCACTGTCCAGCCTTCTGCAAGCGCGCGGTAAATTACATATATGCGCCTGTCTGTCGGCTTTGATAATGCGTCCTTTATTTTTGCTGAGATGTCTCCGGTTTTTGAAGCGAAGTTCCCCGCGCAGAAAATGTCATCCGCCGCAAGTCCCGGAGCGCCGATTCCTGTCATGCGCAGCGCCTTTTGTATCGCCTCTTCAAATGATCTGGCTATGGACATAACCTCGCCTACGGATTTCATTTCAGAGCCAATGCGGAAATCAACATTTTTGAATTTGGCAAGATCCCATCGCGGTACTTTTACCACTATGTAGTCCAAAGCCGGTTCAAAGCAGGAAGTTGTCGTTTTGGTAATGCGGTTTTCAATTTCAAGGAGAGAGTAGCCAAGGGCGATTTTTGCGGCGATAAAGGCAAGAGGGTAGCCTGTGGCTTTTGACGCCAGGGCGGAACTGCGCGAAAGACGGGCGTTTACCTCGATTATGCGGTAATCTTCCGAGTACGGGTCGAGTGCAAATTGAATGTTGCATTCGCCCATGATTCCCAAATGGCGGATAACGTCAATCGCGATCTTCCTCAGCTTGCCGCATTCTGAATCTGTTAATGTCTGCGCGGGTGCCACAACAATGCTCTCGCCCGTATGTATCCCAAGCGGGTCAAAATTTTCCATACTGCTGACCGTTACGCAGTTATCGGAAGAATCGCGCACAATTTCAAATTCAATTTCCTTCCAGCCACCGAGCCATTCTTCTATAAGTATCTGCTGCGCGCCCTTTATTTCGCTGGTTCTCGCGAACGCCATGACGCACCTTTTGACAAGTTCCGCCTCGTTACGGCAGATGCCAGAGCCCGCCCCTCCGAGCGCGAACGCGATTCGCGCCATTACCGGATAGCCTATTTCGTCAGCCGCGTTCAGGGCGGACTGCGTATCCGTCACCGCGAAGCTGCGGGGCGTAAGGGCTCCTATTTCATCAAGCCGTTTTACAAATAACTGGCGGTCTTCCGTGTCTTCGATTGTTTTAACAGGAGTGCCGAGCACCTTTACTCCGTTCTTTGACAGAGTGCCGTCCCTGTCAAGAGCTACTCCGCAGTTCAGGGCTGTCTGCCCTCCGAATGAAAGCAGTATCGCGTCCGGCTTTTCCTTTTCGATAACTTTCCTGACATATTCAGGCGTTATGGGCAAAAAGTATGTCGAGTCTGCCATCCCTTCGCTTGTCTGAATTGTGGCGATATTGGGGTTAATTAAAACAATTTTTATTCCCTCTTCACGTAACGCCTTGATGGCCTGGGAGCCGGAGTAATCGAATTCTCCCGCCTGTCCTATTTTAAGCCCGCCGGAGCCCAGAATTAACGCTTTTTTCGGCAATGATGATTTACTGGTTGTCATTTCATGTTATCCTTTACCTGCGCGATAAAACGATCAAAAAGAAATTCGCTGTCGCGGGAGCCGGGACATCCTTCAGGGTAAAAAAGAACGCCGGAATACGGCATTTCAGCGCAGCGTATGCCCTCTATTGTGCCGTCATTTGCATTGGTGAACCATGTCTGCCATGACGCGGGGAGAGTTCCTTTTCTAATCCCATATCCGTGGTTTTGGGAGGTAACATAACAGCGAGACTGGGTCAAAGCGCCGCCGGACGTTTCAATACACGGCTGGTTTTGCCCTCTGTGTCCTGACGGCAGTTTAAATGTATCCGCGCCTGCCGCAAGGGCCATTATTAATGTTCCCAGCCCAACGCCAAAAATTGGCCTGTTTTTGTTTAATTCACCGCGGATTTTTTCCGTTAGCTGACGGCAGTCTTTTGGATCGCCAGGGCCGCCGGAAAGGAAAAGGCCGTCGTATTCAATCTGTGAAAAATCACCTTTAAAAGGAATTCTTGTAACATCCGCCGCGCGGTCAAGAAAACATCGTATAACATTCGCTTTAACGCCGCAGTCAATAATCGCGATTTTTGGCGGAGAGCCGCAAGGCGCTTCCCTTGAAGCGGCAGGGGAGTATGCTTTTTTTTCCTTAACTGAAACATCTGCAGGGCCGCATGATAAAAATGAATCGAATGTTACGCTGTTTTCTCCCTGTACAAGAATTTTTGCCCGCATTGAACCGCGTTCGCGCAGACGCACCGCAAGAGCGCGGGTATCGATTCCGCAGATACCGGGAATGTTTTCTTTTTTCAGCCATGAAGAAAGAGTAAGTCCTGATGAATAATGGCCGACATCTTCGCAAAACTCGGAAACGACAAGCCCTGACACCTGAATTTTTTCCGATTCAAGAGAGACGGGGATTCCGTAATTGTCAAAATACGGAGAGCCGTTCTTTCTGACAGGCACGCCGCAGTTTCCCGCCATCGGATAAGTGGAAACGAAAATCTGCCCGAAAGAACCCGGATCTGTCAAAGCCTGAACCATTCCGTTCATGCCTGTGTTTATTGCAACTTCGCCCGCGGCGCAGCGGTTTTTCCCGAAAGACCACCCTGAATACTCGCTGCCGTCTTCCAGAATTAATTTTGCCTGCCTTTTTTCCATCTGGTTATTGCTTGTCATTCTGTCCCTCATTGATTATTATTAATTGCCGGCCGCCAGTTGCTGCGCTATTGCGTCTATAAAGTCCCATGAATTTAAAATTTTCTGCGGCGGAGGATCTGAAAGTTTTGCGAGGTCTCCCGTCATTATTCCGTCTTCGATCACTTTCAGCAAAGCTGTTTCCAGCCGTTTGGAGAAATCGGACAGATCGCCCGTATTGTCAAGCTGCGCGCGTTTAGCGAGCGCGCCGCTCCAAGCGAAAATTAACGCCGCAGGATTTGTGCTGGTTTTTTCTCCTTTTTGCCAGCGGTAGTAGTGCTGCTGCACGGTGCCGTGAGCCGCCTCATATTCAAAAACCCCTGTTGGTGAAACAAGAACGCTTGTCATCATGGCGAGGCTTCCTGATGCGCTCGCGATCATGTCGCTTTGAACATCGCCGTCGTAATTCTTGCATGCCCACAAAAAGCCGCCTTCGCTTTTTACTGCGCGCGCAACAGCGTCGTCAATTAATGTATAAAAATAGTCAACGCCGGCGCCGGCGCATTTTTCCCTGAATTCCGTTTCGTATATTTCATTGAAAATCGCTTTAAAACGCCCGTCGTATGTTTTGGAAATAGTGTCTTTTGTGGCGAACCACAAAGGAAGCTTCTCCGCGATCGCGTAAAGGAAACATGCGCGCGCGAAACTTTTTATTGACTCATCGCAGTTGTGCATTCCCTGTACAATGCCCCTTCCCTTAAAATCCGCGACCTTAACGCGCTTCTCTGTCCCGTCGGCTTTTGTATAAACAAGATCCACTTTGCCTGGACCGTCAATTTCCATTTCCGAGGCTTTGTAAACGTCGCCGTAAGCGTGCCGTCCAATTACAATTGGTTTTTTCCATGTGCTTACGGTCGGCTTTACACGGGAGACCGATATTGGCTTGCGGAAAACTGTCCCGTCAAGTATCGCCCTGATTGTCGCGTTTGGGCTCGGATAAAGCTGCTTTAAGCCGTACTCCTTCTGTCTTGCCGCGTTGGCTGTAATGGTAGCGCATTTTACACCCACTCCCAGTCGTTTGATTGCGTTCGCCGACTGCACTGTTACATCATCGCAGGTGTTCTCGCGGTTTGTAATCCCGAGATCATAATATTCTGTTTTAAGGTCTATGAACGGAAGAAGCAGTTTTTCCTTTATTACTGTCCATAAAACGCGGGTCATCTCATCGCCGTCGATCTCGACAAGCGGTGTTTTCATGTTAATCTTTGCCATACTCACAGTATACCGGGGTTTGTACTGTTAGTAAATGCCGGTTTTACGGTTAATAAGGGTTAAACAGACTTCTTTATTTCCTTGATTATTTCATCAATTGTAAATTCACTGTTTTTTCTTGAAGCAATGTCCCGTAATGTGATTTTATCCGTCAGCGGATTGCTGCCGGGGATGAGGACATAGCGTATCCCTTTTTTTTCCGCAAGTATGAATTGTTTTACAAGCTGCTTTTCATTGCCGCCGGATGGGCACGAATCAGTAAACGCTTCGCACTGGATTCCTGACAGACGCAGTTTCTGCGCCAGCGCCTGATACAACCCTGCGCGGTCCTGATTTACGCATGCGATGGCGGCGGCGCGCTTGTTTGCGGCGGGCAGTTTGCCAAGACTTTCAAGAGCGGCGATTAGGCGGTCAAGGCCGATTGAAGTCCCAACTCCGCTGATCGAAGCGTCTTTTGAATATAAACCCGCCAAATTGTCGTAACGCCCGCCCGAACAGACAGAGCCTATATCAGGCATCTCTTTCATGAATGTTTCAAATACCACGCCTGTGTAATAATCAAGCCCGCGGGTAATCGAAGGATCAAGGATTAGGTTATCAGTATCATCGCAAATATAATCGAGCATATATTGACGCAGTTCAAAAAGCCTCTGCGATTCAGGCGATGGGCCGCCCGAGAGCTCTGTCATTTTATCCAATATTTCCGTGAAGCTCCCTTTCGCTCCTGTATACTCCAGTATTTTTCGCGCGTTTTCTTCGCCTGTAAGTTCTGTCAGGTTTTTGCAAGTCTCATCCGCTCCCGTTTTAGCGAGTTTATCTACAACGCGAAGCGCTTCTACAGATTTTTCAGATTGGCCTATGTGCGATAAAAACCTGTTAAAAAGCCCGCGGTGGTTAACATGAATATTAACGTCAACGCCCAGGTTTTTCATGATTGTGCGTATTAAAAGAATAATTTCAAAATCACAAGCCGCGCTTTCGCTTCCAATGATGTCAAAATCACATTGTGTAAATTCCCTGTATCTCCCGCGCTGGGTGTTTTCGCCCCTCCAGACTTTGGCTATGTGATAACGTTTGAATGGAAATATCAGCTCTTCCCTGTGAAGGGCGGTAAAACGGGCAAAGGGGACAGTAAGATCAAAACGCAGGGCAACATCCCGCTCCCCATTGTCTTTGAAGCGGTAAATCTGCTTTTCTGTTTCGCCGCCTCCTTTCCCAAGAAGTATTTCCGCGTATTCAAGAGCGGGGGTATCAATAGGTAAAAAACCAAATAAACGGAAAGTATTTTCCATGTTTTCAATTAAGCTCTTGCGGGTTATTTCCATATCCGGGAGAAAATCCCGAAAACCTTTAAGAACTTTCGGTTCAATATATGCTGCCATAATTATCAGTGTATTTTAAAGATAAACTCTGAACAAGGGGAACGCAGGCGGTCAGTCAAAATCTTCTTCTTTAAATGTCTGCTTTTGTTCTGTCCATGCGCCGTTATCCTGCAATGCGCGGGTTGTGAGGATATACAGTTCTGTATCATAGTCATAATCCTGATTTACTATATAAATCAGCGTTAATTGATCATTTACCCATTTGAATTTTTTATATGTATAAATTAGGCCCGCGTGCCCGCTTATTCCGTGCACATGCAATGTTTTTGTTTCTGAATCTGTGACAATGTCGTTCTCTGCGGACAGTTCCTTGTGATGAAAAAAACTTTTTGTCTGCGGATTGTAGATGAAAATATCATACCACGAGTGGCGGACTCCCCTGGCCGATAAAATGGCGGCATCCATGTAATTGTCAAAATTATAATCGGCGGCAAACTCAATCAGACCGTAATCACCGGGGTCAGAAAAAGGGAATTTTTCCGAAACATCATCCAGACTGATCGAGTGTTCCCTGCCGTCATACCTGAAAACAAAACGGTCTGTAACGTAGTATTCGCCGTCATTATCCCATGAATAAAAAACGGTAATGGGAATTTTTTCGCTGTTAAATTCTGCAGTGCAGACAAGTTTCAGCTCTTCGCCGGATGTCCGCCCTGTTTCCAGGTAATGTACGCGGGAAACCTCGTCCTTCGGGCTCGTTGTAAGTACATCGGCATTGGCGGAAGGAACGCCGCTTTCCTTTTTACCGCCGCAAGCGGTTAAAACCATCGTTCCAATCGTTATAATTGCGAATGTCAATATATACTTTTTCATGTTAGCCCCTTTGAACTGTCAAATTTTATAAATTGGACAACTGACCTGGGGCTGTCCGAGAAGTTGGTTACTTCACGGACAGCCTTTGTTTTTTCTCTTATTTCTGCGAAATAATACGAAAAAACAGTAATTAATGAAGGTGTCCGAAGAAGTTTTCCAACTTTT
>JAIRQN010000001.1 GCA_031256445.1 Treponema sp.
GTAACAATTTTTTCTTTTATTTCTTTACTGCATAAACAATGGAAACAAAAACCGGCTCTGCTTTTTTTCATTACAACAGGCACAGTCCAAACGTCAAGCGCACCTTCATCAAGTAATAATTTTTGAGCAAAGGCAAGATTTTCAGATGTCATATCGTCTATATTGCAGACAAGTTCTGTAACTTCTCCTTTCTCATCTGTTGAACTGCCTAAAAATGCGCGAACACAATTTGCCTTTTCAAAGTCTTTTTTTCCCATACCGTAGCCAACCTTAGAAACAGACATGACAGGCATATGGCAAAAATCTTTTACAAAATGTTTTAACAACGCGGCTCCTGTCGGGGTACAAAGCTCGCCTTTTATCTGGTCGCTATAAATGGGAACATTTTTTAATATAAAAGCAGTCGCAGGAGCAGGAACAGGCAGAACGCCATGAGAACAACGGACACTCCCGGAGCCTGTATTTACTGCGGAAGCCAGAATATTATCAGGCGCAAGCTCTTCAATTAACATACATACGCCGACAATATCGGCGATAGCGTCCATTTCCCCTACTTCGTGAAAATGTATTAGATTAAGCTCAACCCCATGAGCGTTGCTTTCAGCTTCAGCGATTAATTTGTAAACTGCAAGCGTATTCTTTTTGACATTATCCGAAACATTCAGATGACCGATACGATGTTCGATATCGTGATAAGTATTATGATCGTGATGATGGTGTTCATGAAGATCATGTTCGTGATGATGTTTGTGTTTATGGTGATCGTGGTCATGGTGTTCGTGATGGTGTTTGTGGTCATGCTCGTGATCAGTACTTTCTTCTTTACCGTTAATCGTAACTTTAATATGCGTTCCTGTAATACCGCATTTAATTGATTGAGTTGCGGCAACAACTACATCTGGAATACCAACATTATTTAATTTTTTTATATATTCATCAGGCTTGCCGTGCAGTTCCAACAAAGCCGCCATGAGCATATCTCCTGCAGCTCCCATATTACATTCTAAATAAAGCGTTTTCATATAACCTCCATTAATTTTTTTGATGATTTATCATGCTCGCAAGATAACCTGCGCCGAAACCGTTATCAATATTTACAACACTAACGCCCGAAGCGCAGGAATTAAGCATTGTAAGCAAAGCCGAAAGTCCGTTAAATGAAGCTCCGTAACCTACGCTTGTGGGAACGCCGATAACAGGGCAATCAACAAGTCCGCCGATAACGCTTGCGAGAGCTCCTTCCATTCCCGCAATCGCAATTACAACCCTAGCTTCCATAATTACATCAAGATTGGAAAGAATCCTGTGCAGCCCTGCAACTCCGACATCATATAATCGAGTAACATCATTACCAAGAGCCTGCGCCGTAATTGCCGCTTCTTCCGCAACACCTATATCGCTTGTTCCGCCTGTAGCGACAACAATTTTCCCGATACCGTCAGGCTTCGGCATCTCACCGATTATTCCGATACGAGCCGTTTCGTGATATTGAAGCGGCAAATTATTTTTTATCATATTTGCCGTTTCTTGCGGCAATCTGGTTATTATAATTAAATTTTGTCCGTTATCCTTCATTGCCTTTGCAATACCTGAAATTTGCTCATGCGTTTTTCCGGCGCCGTAAATAATTTCCGGTATTCCTTGCCGCAATTCCCTATGATGATCAAGTTTGGCGTATCCTAAATCTTCAAAAGGCTGGGAGCGAATTTTTAACAAAGCGTCTTCCGGCGTTATTTTTCCTGACTTTACATTTTCTAAAATTTCCAAAGTTTTTTGTTTATTCATTACGACCCTCCAAATCCAACAGCACAGACGGAAAAAACGTTTTTATTTCTTTTACAATTTCAAATCTTTTTTCCATTAAGTTATTTATCTGCTCTTTTGGTAATTGTAATTTTGCGCAAACATTGTTTGAATAATTAGGCTGTTCCAAAACTTCAGTTTTTGGAACAGCTACCTTAGATTTAATAGAAAAAGCGGGCTTTAGAACGCTTTTTCGAGAGCTTGTTACAAAACTAACCGAGTTTTGGAACAAGCTCAAATCACTTATAACTCTGACACGAAAATCAGTAAATCCAAAAGAAAATAAAATATCTTCAGATTTTTCAATTTTCTGTAATAACTCTTTTGTAATTGTCATACCTGCAGGAACACGAGTAGCAAGACAGGCATACGCAGGTTTATCCCATGTAAATAATCCCGCTTCTTTTGATAGACGGCGAATTTCATCTTTTGTCATTCCGCATTCCCGAAGCGGAGAGCGTACAGAAAGTTCTTTTAAGGCTTTCATTCCCGGACGGTCCGAAACATCATCGGAAGCATTTGTTCCGTCTATGATAAGCGGTATTCCGTCAGCAGCAACCTGTGAGTGCAGGGTTCCAAAAATTGATCTTTTGCAAAAATAACATCGGTCAGACGGATTAGAAACAACTTCAGCGTTTTCTAAAATATTTTTTTCAATGATAGTAATTTCAATTCCGATATATTCCGCAATTCGTTTTGCGTCCTGCAGTTCAAATTCAGGCTGAAACGCCGTCTTTACAAAGTATGCTTTTATTTTTGCGCCGTATTTATTTCCTGCATACAAAAGATATGAGGAATCTACTCCGCCCGAAAACCCAAGAGCGCATGTTTTATTCTCGCAAAAAAATTGTTCCAGTGTCATAACTTTACCCTCCTTGTACTGCTGCTTTGCTTTGCAAAGCTTCAAGTCCGTAATTTTGCATAAGCTCCTTGTTATAAAGAATTGCTTTGCTTTCATCTGCTGCAATACGTCCGTTTTTTAAAATAATTACACGATTACACACTTCTTCAGCGAATTGCATATCATGCGTAATAATAATTTTCGTATGTTGTAATTTTTGTAATGTTTCTATCAAAGTACGTCTTGCCCTATGATCAAGAAAAGCAGTAGGCTCGTCAAACATCAAAATCGAAGGCTGCATAGCCAATACAGCCGCAATAGCCGCCATTCGTTTTTCCCCTTCTGAAAGTTTTAATGAAGATCGGTTACAAAGATGACTTATATTTAATTGATTAAGAGTTTCGTTAACTCGAATTTTTATATCTTCCTCAGTCATGCCTGAATTACGGCAGCCGAAAGCAACATCATCATAAATGTAAGGCATAAACAACTGATCATCGGGGTTCTGAAAAACCAAACCTATCTTTTTTCGGACTTCATTTAAAGTTTTTCTTGTTAGTTGAATACCGTCAGCTTCGATAATACCGCTGGAAATTTCAAGTATACCTACAATAGCAAGCAGCAGCGTAGTTTTACCTGCGCCGTTTTCTCCTATCAGCGCAATATTTTCACCGCGATTGGCAGTAAAATTTATACCGTCAATCGCTTTTGTCTTGACCGGAAGGGAACCTCGGTCACGATTGACCTCGGCGGCGGTTCCAGGGTAAATAACAGTAACATCATTAAGCTTTAATATCACATAAAACTCCCAAACAATTTATCGTATAATTTATTTACATCAATGACGCGCAATGTTACGCAAAATAACAAAACTATTAAAAAATAAATTATATCGTTGTACTTCAATCTTTTTGAGTTATGCGATATATTTTGCTGAGTGTTTACATATCCTTGGGCATAGCCCCGGCATTTCATGGCATTATAAATCCTGTCCGCGCGATCAAAACTTCGTATCAATAACTGCCCTGTGAAACTTCCCATATCGCGCAGCTGAAGCAGCGAGCGCATTTCAATCCCTTTTCTGTTGGTGTTTCGCAGGCAATACGCGGTATTCATTAAAAATAATTCATTCAATAAAACGCCGATATACCGGTATGTCATTTCAAAAATAACAATAAAAACAAAAGGAATCTTTAAACGCCGCATTTCAAAAGTAAGTTCCGAAAGCGGCGTTACGGAAACAAGTATCAATACAGCCATTACACACAAATAGCATTTGAACAAAATGGTAAAAAGTGATAAAAGTCCAAAACTTATCACTATACCGTCAATTTCAAAAGCAACAGCCTTGTCAAAAAACACATTGCTAATTCCCGCAAAAAGGCAAAACGGAAACGCAATTAAAAAACGCTTAAAGAGCATTGAATATGGCATATCAGAAAGAGCGATAATTATCGCGGGAAAAAGAAAAAAAGGTATCAATCGTCCAAGAGCATACCTGTTAAATGAAACCACAATAATAATAAACAACACTGTAGACAACAGCTTTACAAGAGGATGCAGACGATGAATTAAAGTGTTTCCTATAGCCAGTTGTTCAAGAGCATAAAGCTCATTTTTATTGTTTTTCATTAAGCTGTAACGGGCTTACCTTTTTGTTTCCTCTTAAATAAATAAATCGCAAACACAGCAATACCCGTAATGATGAATGTTATCGCTGCGCCTGCAATGCCTGAAACAGTCGTGCCTAAAAGTGTACTGGAAACTTCGTTGTAAATCCCCTCTTCACTTGAGTCTCTAAAATTGTAATCAGGTAAAAAAGCGGTTTTCTCCTGAATTTCGCCGGCGCCCTCAACAAAACTATAACCTGTTTCAAGTTCCGGTGAACCGCTTGTTTTTTCGATTGACCATTCAAGGCCGTCAGGGTGTGAAGAAACAAACAGAGACAATAAGCCGCCGGCAATCACAGTAATTACAGCAAGAGAGATTATGATATTGCGTATCGGCACGCCGCTTTGTATTTGTTTTCTTTCAAAAGTGCTTTCGATAATTTCAGGGCGCATTTTATAAATAAAACAAAGAACTGCGGCAGTAACAACACCTTCGATAATGCCAATCGCAAAATGAATAGGCTGCATTAAAACAAGGAAAGTGCCAAACGGCAATTCAGTAATTCCTGAAAGAAGCGTTTGCATAACAACCCCAAACGCTCCAATCTGCAAACTTACAACAACCGTAATAATTGCGGCTAAGGTAATTCTTCCGTTTGTTAAACTATTTTTTACAAAGGGTTTATAAATAAACGGATATACTAACAGGCAGGGAATAACGCCAAGATTAAAAATATTACAGCCAAGAGCAAACAAACCACCGTCAGCAAAAAACAAGCATTGAATGATCAATACCGCCGACACGGCAAGAAGAGCAGGGAAAGCGCCGAGCATGGCGGCAAGTAAAACACCTCCTCCGATATGACCGCTTGAGCCGGTCAAAGGGATAGTAAAGTTGATCATCTGCGCCGCAAAAACAAAAGCGCCCATTACGCCGATAAT
>JAIRQN010000043.1 GCA_031256445.1 Treponema sp.
TACGATGAAAGAATCTACCGCGCAGCCAAAGCGCTGGGTTTAACGGAAAAAATCCTTTTTGGCAGCGACTTCCCCATTCTTCCGCCTTCGCGTTATACAAGCGGCCTTGAAAATAGCGGTTTTGGCGAAGAAGAAAAAATGCTGATACTCGGCGGAAACGCGGAAAAACTGCTGGGGATTGTTTAAAGTTCCTGTTTCTCCTGTCTCTTTAAAAAAATTTTTTACCATATCCAGAATAAAACTCCGCGACTCATCCTGTTAAAAATTTTTAAAATTCGTTATAATTAAAACAATATGCCGCAAAAATCTTTAACAGCCGTTTCAATTCTTTTTCTCTCATTGTTTTTTTTCCTGAACCTCCAAAACGCGGCGGGCGAGGTATTTGAATACCAGCACAACGCAGGCGACCGGTACCGTATCCTTTCAATTGTCAGGGAAGAAGTATATTTGAACCGGAAACTGAGCCATCGCGCGGAAATACTTAACCGAATTGCGGTGGAAGTAACGGGTATTAAAAACGGCAGAGGGGTGCACAGGGCGGTTTTTCAGACTTCTGAACGGGCTACATATGCTCCCGGTTTGCGCCCGCAGCAGACACAGGCGGGGTTTCATTGGTCAAGGGAATATGAATCCGTTTTTGAGCGCGACAGGCTCGGTTATCTGTCAATTGACCGTAAATACTATATGCCTGTTGTGCGAAATGTGCCTGTGTTTCCAGGCAGAGATTTAAAACCCGGAGATACATGGAACGCTGACGGGCACGAGATGCACGATTTCAGAGACGCGTTCGGCATTGAACAGCCGTACCGTATTCCTTTTACCGCGTTTTATGCCTTTTTGGGCGACCGCGAATGGAAAGGAAAAATGTACCCGGCCTTTTCGGTTAAATACCGGATAATCACATCGCCGATGGCGGTTCGCGGGAGAATCTGGCCTGAACGCATTTCTGGTTCTTCGGATCAGATCGTGTACTGGGATATTGAGAATGGGCATCCTGTCGCGTATGAAGAAACATTTTCAATGAGTTTTGAGCTTTCGGATCGCAATACAATTGAATATCGCGGCAGCGCGGAAGCGGAAGTAATAGAGTCCGAGTTTATGGATAAAGAAAAATTCGCCGCCGAAATTAAAGAAGAAATCAAGCGCCTTGACATAGCCGATGTAGAGGTAAAGACAACGGATGAAGGCGTATCCTTAAGCCTGGAGGATATCAGGTTCTACGCTGAAACAAATGTCATGCTTCCAGGCGAACAGGAGAAACTTGATAAAATAGCGGAAATTCTAAAACGTTTTCCTGAGCGGGACATTGTGGTCGCGGGCCATGCCGCGCTTGGACCTTCGCGGGTGGATCTGATGCAGCTTTCAAAAGACAGAGCCAAAGCCATAACAGATTACCTTCTGGCGAAAAATGTCCGCACCGCCGATCGCATTGTAATGCGCGGATACGGCACAGAAAAGCCTGTAGCCCCAAACACCAGCGAAGAAGGCAGGCGGAAAAACCGCAGAGTCGAAATTACCATTCTGGAAAACTGACATGGCGAGCGCGATTATATGACGTATTTGCATAAAACGCATGAGGTTTTGCATAACGTAAACAGCTTTCTTGAACGGATAATACCTGTTACGACTCCGCTGGGCGTCGTGTTTGGTTTCCTGTTTCCTGAATTTTTTATCCGCCTGCGGCCGTTTGTCCCGCTGCTTTTCGGCATCATAACTTTTTCCGGCGCTTTAAAGCTGACCGTCTCTGAATTCGGGCGGACAATCAGGCGCCCTTCTCCCATATTGCTGTTTTTTCTCTGCGCCCATGTGATAATGCCGTTAGCTGCAATGCTTGTGTCTTCTCTTTTCTTTGAAAATCAGGACATTGTCGCCGGTTTTGTTTTGCTGTTTTCGGGCCCTACGGCCATATCCTGTTTTATCTGGGTGTCAATTCTGAAAGGGGACATGGCCCTGTGCCTTACTCTTATTCTGCTGGATACAATTCTCGCTCCTCTTGTCGTTCCCGGCAGCGTATCAATTTTAATGGGAGCCAAAATCGCGATGAACATAAGCGGTATAGCTTTTTCGCTGCTTTTGATGATTGTAGTGCCGACAATTATCGGAGTTTTCGCGAATGAAGCCACCAGATCAAAGCTCCCCGATGTTTTATGCCCCTGGCTCAATCCCATCGCCAAAATATGCCTTATTCTCGTAATTGCAGCTAACGCCGCCGCTGTCGCGCCGAGAATTCGCTTTGACGATCCCATTGTCTGGAAAGCGGCTGTTTTTGTAATTCTTCTTACTGTCGCCGGTTTTTTATTAATAAAACTTATAACCGTTATTGTAAAATGCCGTTATCCAAAAGACATTACCGTGATTGTTTCCGGAGGGCTGCGGAACAACAGCGCCGTTATGACAATAGCGGTAACCTTTTTCCCGGAAGCCGCCGTTATTCCCACATTGCTGTGCCTTGTCTTTCAGCAGTCAATTACCGCCGTGATAGGCAAAATATTTACAAGGTCTTCAGGGTAAATCAATTTCCGGTAAATTTATTTTTAAGCACCAAATCGTTCAGTATTATCGCGACTTTGCCTTCTCTTAACAGGCGGTGGTTTTCTTCGGAAGAGATAATCAACAGCGCGTCACTACGGTCGATAATAAGGTCGGTAGGCTTGCTTCCGAATACGCCGCTGGCGAAAATACGGAGAGGTTTTTCCCCTACCGCCGCGATTAATTCTTTTGTAAGGCCGGACGGGTTTCTCTGAAAAATGCTGTTTGATGACGAGTAACGCACCATTGCGCTTCCATGTGCTGCTGCGCTGTTCTGCGTTTCCAGCATATTGCGTTCATAGATTAGATTCATTTCGCTGTCCCAGATTTTCGGGAAAAGACAGGGAACAGGCATGGCTTTGCTTTTCATGCCGTGAACAGGCAGTTCTCCATCGGCAATTATGATTATTCCGGTATACCGCGCGCTGGAAACCGGATTTAATATCCGCAGAACGGGAGAAGGGCGTTTGTGGCGCAAAAACGCGGCGTTAAGGCCGGAAAGGGCGAGCGTGTATGTTGAAGACATTTTCCTTAAATCGGGCGATAAAGAAGGCGGTAGTGACTGCGCTTTCAGCGCGAAAGTATCTGTTTCAGGCAGACTGAATTCACCCCTTTCCACAAGGTCGCCGATTGTTGATGAAGAATCAAACTGTAAATTTAAAATGCCCGGCTGAATCAGTTTCAAATATCCGGCTGCCAGGAGCAGCTCTCCCTGTGTTCTTCCCGATGGGAGTTTAATTCCAGCGGATGCCATGTCAAGTGAAATATCCGCGCTTATGCTGAATGTATCCCATTCAACAATGCCGGAAATATCAATTTTTTCGCGGAGAATATCGTTGTAGGGGGTATCCGCAAAGACTGCCGCGCAGACGGGGAAAATCAGTATAAAGGATATTAATTTTTTCATAATCGCCGTTTACTGTATTATCGGCACTTTTATGGTTCTTCCTTCACGCAGAACGCTGTTTAATTCCATTCCGTTTTCTTCGGCAAGAACCTGGGGATCTATATTGTACTTCAGTCCAAGAGACCAGAGAGTGTCGCCTTTTTGAATCGCATGCCTGCCGTCAAAACGGTATGTTACTGTCTCCCGCTCATAAGGCTTTACTTCTTTGAACGCCGGAATAATAATTGTTTCCCCAAGCTGCAAATAACGGTTTTTTAACCTTGGATTATGCTGTTCAATCAGCTCAATCGGCGTTTCATAATGCCGGGACATGGACCACAATGTGTCCCCGTGCCTGACAACATGATAATGATAACGGATCAATTTCAAATCTTCCCGTTCCAGAGTCATATTTATCTGTTCTGCATGAGTCACAGGCGCTTTTAAATTGAAACTGCCAGCAGGGCTGATTCCATGGAGCAGTTCAGCGTTCAGATTGCGCAATAAATTCACATTTACTCCCGCTTCGGAGGCGAGTAAATCAATGGAAACCTGGCGTTTCAGCGGAATTTCGGTCCATTTAAAAGACTGCCGCCAGATATCAATGCCGAAGCGTCTCGGCTGTGATAAAATATAAGCCGCCGCCAGAAATTTTGGCACATAATTGATTGTTTCACGCTTTAATTCGTTCATTTTGCATATTTCCCAGTAATCGCGCGATTTTACCTTGTTTGAAGCCCTTGTAGCGGCGCCAAGTCCGCAATTGTAGGCTGCAAGCGCGAGTTCCCAGTTGCCGAGCGTTTTGTAATTGTCTTCCAGCTTTTGCAGCGCTCCTCTTGTAGATTTAATAAAATCCCGCCTCTCGTCCACAAAGAATGTAACCTTCATATCATATGGGGAAATGCTGTTCATCATGAATTGCCACAGTCCAACCGCTCCCGATCTGCTCCTTGCCGTTATCTGAAAAGCCGATTCGATAACCGGCAGATACGCCAGTTCCGGCGGTAAATTCCGCTTTGCCACTTCTTCCATAATAAAAGGCATGTAAATATTGCCCCGTTCCATTATGGAATTCAGCCAGGCGATGCCGCCTGCGGAAGAATACTGGGCTATATAGTACTGGGTCAGAGGCTCACTTAGCACTTCTTCCGTTAACATTGAATTTTCCGTTGTTAAGAAAGCATATGCCGAAAGATTTGGCGTGTAAGCGTAAGCGCTGCTCTGCCTCACAGCCCTCATTGGTCTGCCTTCATCATTCTGTCCCCAGACGGCATTCCATCCGCCGGCGATGAGCAAAATTATGGCAATCGAAAAAATATTTTTAAACTTCAATTAAAATTTTTCTCCGTAGTAAATCCCGGCCCATTCCCAGCGGCCATGAATCTCCGGATCCTGGGGGAAGTAGATTTTCCTGAAGTACAGGTACCACACTTCAAGATACCGCGACCAGCCCCATGTCCTTAGATATGCCTCTGTAGCGTTGGAAGAAGCGTCAAGGGTCGCGGCGTAACGTATCCTGTTATTGTACATAAAATTATCAAGATAATAATCGATCATCCTTGTATTGTCGGTTTCTGTCTGTCCCCACGATCTTGTAAAAAAGTTAACCTTTGCCTGAATACGTCCAAGCGCTCTTGAATTGCCCGTGTCAAGCGCGTTCTCTATCGCGGTTCTCAGAGCCGGCAAATTTTCAAACGTCCAGTCTTTCGGGGATTTGCTGAAATCAACCTGCTGTTTGGCATATTGATCGGCATTTGGAAAACCGGCGATTATGGTTCCCGAATAGGGCAGGTAATTTGAATATGCCGCAATCGCGCTGTTCCAGTCGCCGATATGTTCACAAGCCTGACCCAGCATAAAATATGAAGTTCCCAGGTCAATTTTTTCGGGAAAACGGGTGATCAGTTCATGGTAATACCATGCCTGCCGCTCAGGATCATTGTTCAAATCGATTAACTGCTTAAGACATACAAGATGGATAGACTCATCATCTATTGTTAAATCAGGATAATTTTTAATAATCATATCGAAATAAAGTGCCGCTATCGGCTGTGAATCAAGCTGCAAATGAGCGTACGCAATCATCAGCAGATTGTAACCGTTATATGGATTAGCGGGATAATTAATAATTCTTTCATTCAGAAAATGTATAAGCCTGTCGTATTCCCTGAGCCTGGCGTAACTGGCGGCAATTTCGTGGGTAACGGCAAATTCGCCTTCGCTTCCGTTTTCTTCCTGCTTCAGCAGATTAAAAAGATCAGTAAACAGTTCCTTGTTTTCCTTTGAGCCTGTTATAAAGTAAGGGTCAATGCTTGTATCTTTCTCTTTCCAGCATGAATTAAACACTAAAATAACTAATAATATAACCGGGATTTTAAGAGTTATAACCGTCTTTTTCATGTTTTCCATTGGTATTATCCTATCATTATGTTATATTTTTGTATATATTGGCATGCTGTTTGCTTTTGCTGGAAATTTGCAATAGCCTCTACCGATAATAAAAGGTAATCTTGAAAATTCGGCAGCTTACAGCGTTAATTTTAATTGCGGTTCTGATTATTTTCTCCTGCAAATCGGCGCCGGCAGAAATTACCGATCTGCCCGCAGTTCCGCAGCAGGCTGAAGAAGCGCCGCAGGTTTCTGAAAATCTGAATGAAATAATACGGCAATTGATTGAAACAGGGCTTTTATCATCCATGACGCGGGCGATTGAGCTGATACGCGGCAGAGATCTTGGCAACAGTGAATTCGGCAGGGTAATGAACGGCATCACTGCGCTCTTTATCAGACTTGTTTATCCCGATTCCATGGTAAGGCTGCCTGTCCTTGATCTTCCGCAAACTCATGTATATTCCCGCATTATCCGGGAAGCCGAAAAAGGCAGTTATATTCAGCCGGCCGAAACATCCGGTGATTTTTTTGAGTACGTTCTTCCTTTTCTCGCGGTTAATAATGAATCAAACCGCCAGACGCTGCAAAGGGCGCTGAACGACCTGGTTAAAGCCGCTGAATTAAAGCCGCAATCGGTTCTGCCTCACTTCTTTCGGGGCATTGTATATGAACGCCTTGGCGAACATGAACATGCCGGAAACGCATATAAGCAGGCATATGATATTTCAGCCGAATGTTACCCGGCTCTTATCGGCTATGCCAGAATGATAAGGCTTTCCGGAAAAAGAGAAGAAGCGGCTGCGCTTTTTTCGGACCTTATAATAAGCCACCCTGACAGCATTGATATAAAGAAGCAGCTTGCCGTTACTTATTATGAAAATAGCGACTGGTCCAGAGCGGGTACTGCCATTGATGAGATACTTCAGCATGAACCCAGAGACGGGGATTTTTTGTTAATGAGAGCGCATGTCTCGGTTGAGCAGGGAAATTTCGCACAGGCAAACGCGCCGCTGGATACATACGCGTCCATAAGCGCCGCCAATGCGAATAACAGGTTCTACCTTTTCCTTCGCGCCAGAGTTCAGGCGGAAGGATTCAAAAACCGCGATTCCGCTCTCAATTATCTGCGTTCCATAATTCGATCCTATCCTGATGATGAAGACGCTTTAATTTACGCCGCCCATCTGCTGATGGAATCCCAGCGTTCCGCCGATCAGAGCGAAGGCAGGGAATACCTGAATGTTTTATTGAAGAAATCAGGCTCTTCAATTGCGGTTCTGAGTCTTGGACTCAGGGATGCCGTTAACAGGGAAAACTGGCGTGACGCTCAGGGTTTTTTAAACCGTATTCTTTCCGTCCGCCGGGATACCCAGGATCTTGTTGACGCTTATTATATCGAAAACGGCCTTGGCAATAACGCAAGGGCACTTACATACGCTCTTGAATTATACAACAGGGATTCTTCAAATAACGATTACGCCGCCATTTATATTTCCGCGCTTATTAACAACGGCAGAACCGAAGACGCTTCGGCGCTGCTTGAAAACCGGATATCCGCGCCAGGCAATGGAGCGGTTAAAAGCAAATATTTCTATCTGCGCAGCCGCATACATAACAATGAAGACGCTTCGCTCGGAGATCTTCGTTCCAGTCTTTTTGAAGACCCCCGCAATCTGGAAGCAATTATCGCGATGTTTGAAATTTATCACCGGCGCAGGGAAGAACGCCGCGCGGTCTATTATTTAAGGCAGGCGCTTGCGATTGCTCCGGAAAATCCGCTGCTTAAACGTTACGAGAGGGAATACGCCGCCCAATTGGGCAGAAATTAGAACTTGTTATAGGATATATTTTCCGATAATATTAATTAAATGAAAGAAAAAAGGCAGAAAAAGGAAAATAATGGCAATGCAGTCAAATTTTCAATAGGCGCAAAACTTGTTATAATCATTACCATTCTTGTTCTTGTATCGCTGGGGACAATAACATTTTTAGTATCTTATCTTGTAAGAGAAGACATGCAGATTACTGCGGAAGAAAATAATTTTGAGGTTAACAGGCGGACCGCGGCAGAGGCTGAATATACGCTTACAAATGTGCACTCCAGCGCGCTTGTGCTTATGCAGATAATTAACGCCGCGGGAGCCGAAAGCGAGCTTGCAAAACAGGCGGCGGGTTTTTTCTTTGACCGCAACCGGCATATAGCGGCGCTTCAGTTCCCGGTTCAGGGGCAGGACGGCAATCTGCTTATCAACGAACGTTTTTTCTTTTTACAGGAAATTGACGATTCCCTTGTCAATTCATTTTATGAAAATAACAGCGGCATTATAGAGCGTTCAGCTATTGGAGAGACGATTTTCCTCAATGCCACCGCTCATTTTGATTTTCACCTGCTTGCTCTTTTTTTCCCGGTACACGGAGGCGGGGGAGCTGTCTCCATTCTGTTTTCTCCGGAACATCTGAGCAACAGCTTCAATTCGGGAATTAATCAGTCCTTTTTGCTGAACGGAGACGGCGATGTTCTTGTTCATCCCGATTTTGAACTGGTGCGCACTGCGGCGAATATGGCGAACCGCGGTTTTATCCGCTCGATACGCGAAAATCCCGCAAGGAACAGGCAGGATCTGTATGACGACGAAGGAAAGCGGTACTTTATCGCTTATACCAAACTTGATACCAGCTCTTCAATCGCGGTTACCAGCATTGAGTATAACAAGATTTTCGAAGGAATAGCGGCTACTACGCGGCGGAATTTGTATTTAACAGCCGCGGTTTTAAGCCTTTCAATTTTATTTATATGGTTCTTTTCCAAAACAATTTCTGTTACGCTTAAATCCCTTGCGAAGGCCGCAAGCAAAATCGAGGAAGGAATCTTTGAAATTGATCTGGAACCGAAAGGAAATGACGAAATCAGTTATCTGACATCCAGCTTCCTGAAGATGAGCGCCGCCCTTGGAATCTTCGGCCGGTTCACGAACCGCGAAATCGCCGTTAAAGCGATGCGGGGCGAAATTAAACCGGGCGGTCTGCCGAAGCACGCCACTGTCTTCTTTTCTGACATACGCGGGTTTACAGAAAAGTCAGAGAATTTCACAAACATGTTCGGCTCCGGCGCTTCGGATAAAATTGTACACTGGCTCAATGAATATTTTACGCACATGATCGAGTGCGTGGAAAAAACCAGCGGTGTAGTGGATAAATTTATCGGGGACGCGGTAATGGCTCACTGGGGAACCGCCTACTCCGCGGGAAGTCCCGCCAAAGACGCGTACAACTGCGTTAAGGCGGCCCTGATGATGCGCGTCGCTCTTCATATTCTGAATAAAAAACGCAGGAGCGGGGATCCGGGAAACCCTCCGATAAATATCGGCTGCGGCATCAACACCGGTATTGTGACAGCCGGACAGCTTGGATCCGATCTGCGCATGGAATACACGGTTATAGGAGATCCTGTTAATCTCGCGTCCAGAATCGAATCTCTTAACAAGCCCCTGGGAACTGACATTTTAATTTCCGAAGACACATGGAACCTGGTAAAATATCAGTTTATAACCGAAGAGATGCCGTCTGTAACAGTCAAGGGAAAGGAAAAACCGGTCAGACTGTTTGCGGTAGTCAATCATGTTTCCGTCACTTCCGGACCAAAAACGTTAGCTGAAGTAAGAGAACTTCTTGGAATAAAGCCGCCGGATGTTTCAAATGCGGACATTAATTCAGAAGAAAAGAAATATAAAATAGGCGCGGCGAAAAAGCAATGAACAAAGAGATTGCGGTTTCCGGCAGAAAAGACAAAAAGAAGAAAAAAAAACATGGACAGGTTTTGGATATTCTTGTTGTGATCTTTTGTCTTTCAGGAGTCGCGGTAAGCCTTTTTTTCTTCCAGAGAGATCTTTTTATGACGCTGCGTTCTCTGGGAATAATGCCTGCCGGCACTGTTACGGCAAAATTCAATACGGTGCAGCGCCGTTTGGCGGACAGGGTGGTATGGGACAGATTGAACGCCAATTCTCCAGTATACAACGGCGATTTAATCCGCGTTGCCAGGCAATCCGGCGCGACACTTAATATAGACGACAATCACGTTGAGTTATGTGAAAATACAATTATCCGCATACAGAAAGACGGCGGTATTCCGCAGATTGAATTTTTTACCGGCAATATAATCAGCATTGCGTCGGAAAATGCGGACAACGGCGGCCTTTTGCTTTCAATCGGGGATCGCGTTGTGGATATAAAGCCTGGAGCTGTGCTCAGCGCTTTTGTCGGCAGCGAAGGAATGACACTGCAGGTAAGCGAAGGAACGGTTCAGTTAATTCAGGACGGACAGATCAGGGAAGCGGCGGCAGGCTCGGTGATAGTTCAGGATACCGAAGGAAATGAATTGCTTGAACCCGCGGCCGCTGTTCTGCAGCCGCGCCCCAACGCGCGTTATCTTAAAACATCCGCCGCGCCTGTGAATGTTAATTTTGCCTGGAACAGAATCAACCTTGAAACGGACGCGCGGCTGCGTCTTGAAATTGCCGAAGACAGAAACTTTACAAAGATAAGGCGGAATGTCGCTAACCTTGATTCTTCGGCGGCTGCCGGTATGGACGCGGGTCTTTGGCACTGGCGGCTCATGTATGAAAATGCCGTCCTTGGCGCCGGGCGTTTCAGCATTACAGACTCATACGCGCCGGAATTAATAAATCCGTCCATGGAGCGCCGCATCCAGTACAGGACGGCCCTGCCGGAGATTCAATTTTCGTGGTCTTCAAGCGAAGAATCTGCGTACTATCTTTTGAATGTCTCCGAATTTCCGGATTTGTCAAATCCGCGAATCCATATGCAGGTGCATGGAACCGCGTACGTCAGTTCCGGCCTTGGACCGGGAACCTGGTACTGGCAGGTTCAGCCGGTTTACCCCGCTGTTTATGCCGGAAACGCGGTTTCATCGGCTGTTTCAGCTTTTCATGTTGAAAGGCGGGATTCGCTTCAGCCGCCGGTTTTGAATCTGCCTGCGGAAGACGGTATTGTCAGTATCGGGCAGGATGGAGCCGGTATTTCTTTTTCATGGACTGCTTTAAGGGAAGCGCATGACTATTCGATTCAAATTTCACAGGACCCTGGGCTTCGCAATCCTGTAATCAATCAGACGATGCGTAATAACTATTACACATACGGCAAGGAAGAAAATGTTCTTTCACCGGGGCAGTACTATTGGAGTGTTTTCTATTCCGATGAGGAAGGGAATCTGTCGCCGCGCGCTTCTGTGCGGCAGTTCACCGTTATGGATAGAACGGTCAGCCAGAGGCTTATTTTTCCTCCGGACAGATACAGTATAGAAAAGAGCCTGGTTAAAGATATTAATTTTTCATGGAGTTCGAACCTGCATGTTAACAGGCGGTTCCAAATTTCCTCTTCGCAGGATTTTTCCGCTCTGGAGATCGATGAACCTGTTACAGGCGATTCCATTCAGGGTATTTCCGTTCCTGCGGGCGAATGGTATTGGCGCATAACAGCCAGATTTGACGCTCTTTCTGACGAGTACCCTGCGCGTTCACGGCGTTTCAGCCTTGTTGAGCCGCCTCCCGTAATTGAACCTGAACCGCCGCCGCCACCACCACCTCCGCCGCCACCACCTCCGCCTGCGCCGCCAGTACAACCTGCTGTTCAACCTGTTGTGCGTCCCCCTGTACAGCCTGCTGTTCAACCTGCTGTGCGTCCTGCTGTGCAGCCTCCTCCCGCGCCGGAACCTGAGCCTCGTGTTCTTACGCTTTTATCCCCCGCGCATGGAACGTCCGTTCCGGGGCTTGCCGCCCTGCGGGAACCGACCGTATTCACATGGGAAACAACGCAGGACATCGGAAGATCCAGGTTTATTCTTTCACGTAACGCCAATCCGCTGCTCGGACAGCCTGAAGCGGAAATTGCAAATCCCGGCCGTTCAATTTCAGTTAACAGCCTGGCCGAAGGCCGCTGGTATTGGATCATAGAAGCGCAGACGAAAGACGGACATCCGGTTCTTTGCAGCCAGCCGGGTCAGCTGACGGTGCAGGCTGTCCCGCTGCTGCCGCCGCCGGAAATAACGCGGCCGGCGCGCGAACACCGCATAGACGCGCAGGAATTAAGAACCAGCAGGCAGGTTGAATTCCAGTGGTCAGAAGTAGAAGGCGCCAATTCATATATCCTGACCATCAGCAGGCAAACGGCGCATCCGGCAGGCGCGGCCGCAGGGCGGCAGCGAATTCTCCAGACAGAACCGTTAAGGCGGCAAAATTATACATTTAACGATCTTGGCTTGCTGGATTACGCCGCTGAATATGTCTGGCAGGTAGAGGCGTTATTCATCAATACCGAAGGAAAAATTGAACAGCGCGGCAGGCAGGGAGAAAGCGTATTTAAGGTTGAAGTCCCCCGTCCCGGTCAGGTGGAAACCAAAGATACGGGAGTTTTATATGGCTTCTAGCGTCCGGTTTTCCGGAACGGTAATTTTAATTTTGCTATTGCTGTTTCCCGCTTTTTTGTTACACGCGCAAAATACGAATCCGGCAGGCGCTGAAAGCTCCCCTGAGAACGATGGATTCTTCATTGATACAAGCGGTATAATGCCGAGGTTTTTCCAGCGGCTGATCTGGGCCGGAGACGAGTATGCGCTGCATTATGAAGTGACAATTCAAAGGCAGTCAGTCGCAGGCGGCGAATATCTTGAATTCGGGGATGAGACAACAAAAGAAAAATTTCTTTCTGTCTCGCTTCCGCCCGGAAAGTACCGTTACTGTGTAACTCCCGTTGATTTGCTTGGGAATCGCGGCGACAGTTCGGCGTGGAGGCAGTTTGAAATACTGACCGCTTTTCAGCCGTCGATAGAAAAATTTTATCCGCCGGCTTTTTTGCTTGACAGGAATATCGACAGAAAAATTGATCTTACCGGAAACAATCTGTTAAAAGAATCTGATATTTTTCTCCGCAGCGGGAATTCACATCTTTTCCCGCTTGAAATTCGTATTTTAGATAACAGAAGGGCTATACTCACCTTCGACGACAAAACGCTTGTGACAGGCGATTATGAGATATATATAAAGAATCCCGGCGGACTGGAAACATCAATGACAGGTTTTTCGGTAAAATATAAAAAACCGCTGGATTTATTTATTAAATCATTCTGGGCTCCGTCCATCCCCATATACGGGCAGATGCATGAAATCTTTGGCGGCAAATTTTATCCGGCAGGCGCCGGGATAAGTTTTGAGGCAGTTTCTTCCAAACGCGCCGCATTCAACGGCGGGTTTGAATTTACATTCTCAGGGTATTCCATTAACTCCCTGCTTTCTTTTTCTCCTGACTATTATGATGATATTGACGCGCTTTTTTCCGGCGCTTTAAACGGAGCGTCATGGCTGTCCGGCAGTTTTAATTTTCTTTTTCAAAAACAATTTTTAAATAAACAGATGGCGCTGACATTGCGGATTGGCGGCGGGCTGGGCATAATGAATCTCAGCGCGGAAATGCTTTTGTCTTTCTCTTCAGGATTGTCCTATCTGCTGCGTCTTTATGATATTTTTTATCTGGATTTGGGCGCGGATTTTACCCAGTATTTTGGCTCTGAAAATTCCGGCATTATTCATCCCAGATTGGCTGTTGGGTGGCTTTTCTAGATTCCGCGTATTGAACAAAGAGTAAAACCCGGTATAATTTACCTATGCTTTCACGGGACGATTTTGTTTTTACAATTGGTTATGACGGGCCTTCCGCAATAGTTGACGGTCAGGCCAAAAAGCGCTATTCCTCCCTTTCTACAAAAGAACTTGCCGAAAAAGGGCTATTCAGAGCCGCCTATTCCTCCGCAATCTGGTCAAAAAATCCCGAAGAGCTTAAAACAGTCGTAGAAGTCTATAATAGAATCTCCGGCTCATCAATCAGCGCGGATGCATATACAGCAGGCTCTTCGTCTCTTCAGCGACTTTTTGGGGTTTTCCCTGTAGAAGTATACCGGGCAATAATCCTTTAAGCCCTTGAACATTAACCTCCATTTTGCTAAAGTGTTGATAAATATAATTTATAAGGATGTAACCAATGAATAATTTCGTTTTTCCGCTGCTTATGGCAGCTCCGCAGACAGATGGGGCGGCAGGTCCGGGCGGTTTCCTGACAAGCATAATTCCCTTTGCTCTGATTATTTTTATCTTCTATTTCCTGATAATCAGGCCGCAGAATAAAAAACGGAAAGAAACAGAAAAAATGCTCTCTGCCGTAAAGAAGGGCGATAAGGTTGTCACCATCGGCGGAATTCACGGGACGATTCAGAGCGTAAAGGAAACAACTGTAATTATTAAAGTGGATGATAATGTCAAACTTGAATTGCTGCGCAGCGCGATATCCAGCGTAGTGACTTCAGGCAAAGAAGAAAAAATCGAAGACAAAAGCGACGACAAAGAAAAAGACAAGGAAAAGGAAAAATCAGAAGGACAATCTTCCGAAAACGGAGCATAAAAAATGAGTAAAAAGTACAGATTCTTTATTATCCTGGCGGTAATGGCAGTCTGTTTTGCGTTTCTCTGGCCGACAATACGCTGGTATTTTTTCATACCCAGAGACAAACAGGCGCTGGCGCTGGAAACCAGGCAGCAAATCAGAACTTACGCGTCACAAACCGCCCAGGCGGATTTACAGCGTCTTATAGACGCTTCGCGTTCCAATGACACAATTCCCGAAGATCTGATGTTTTTGACACTGGAAGCCAAAAAACTTCATAAAGCGAACAAGCAGGATCTTCCCGGCGCGTGGACAGCGACAAATGTTCTTCTTTCATTCCCAAACAGAAGGGAAGCGTTGGACGCAATCGAATCCAAATACCGTGATGATATTTTTTCCCTAAAAGACCTTCAGAAAAACGCGGTTAAACTGGGCCTGGATCTTTCTGGCGGTTTAAGCATTGTTTTACAGGCAAATCTCGATTCATTGCAGGCAAAGCTGGGGCGCGGTCTTTCAGACGCGGATCGAATAGACGCGATGGACCGGGCTATGGAGGTTCTGAACAGCCGTATCGATCGTTTCGGCCTTACAGAGCCGGTTGTCCGCCGCCAGGGAACAGATCAGATATATATCGAAATTCCTGGAACCGCGGATCCGGAACGGATTAACGACATTATTATGGGAAAGGGAAGCCTTGCTTTCCACCTGGAAGACAGCGAAGCGACAGAAATGTTTTACAAATATTATATGAGCAACCCTACCGGCACATTTGACGCAGGCGGAAATCTGATTAATCCGGCAATTATTCCCGGCGATTGCATGATACTTGGTTACTATATCAAGGATCGGTACGGACTTGATGAGCAGGCAAGGAATTCTGACGGAACTCTGCGTTATATAGCCGTAAAGAAACAAGTAGGGCTGGACGGCAATTACATTGAAGACGCCGTAGTCGAGAGAAACAATATGGACGGCAAACCGGAAGTAACTTTCAGGCTGAGCAGCGAAGGAGGGGAAATTTTCTATAGACTTACTTCAGCTAACATAGACAAGAACCTTACCATTGTGCTTGATGACAAAATCAAGTCAAACGCAAGAATTTCAAGCGGTATCCGCGAAAGAGGGCAGATATCAGGGTTCGGAGCGGAAGAAGCCGACAATCTCGCCCTGGTCTTAAGAACGGCGGCCCTGCCTGTCGAACTGGAAGTCGCAAGCCAGCAGAGCATCGGAGCTTCAATGGGAGAGGATACCATTCGCCAGGGGCTTTTCGCGCTGCTTGGCGGAATTCTCGCTGTTCTGATTTTCATGCTGGCTTTCTACAGAACAGCCGGCATTAACGCGGTAGTCGCCCAGCTTCTCAACTTTTACATTATGTTCAGCGTGCTTTCTGCGCTTAATTTTACGCTCACGTTACCCGCCATCGCAGGTTTTATCCTGACAATCGGCATGGCGACAGACGCAAACGTGATTATCTTTGAGCGCATGAAAGAAGAAATGCGTCTGGGTAAAACCAGAAAAGCTGTCGTGGAAGCGGGCTTTGGAAAGGCGTTCTGGGCAATTATGGACTCCAATATAACTACATTTATCGCGGCTTTGTTCCTTTCCCAGCTTGGTTCAGGCCCAATCCGGGGCTTTGCCGTAGCGCTTTCAATCGGCGTATTTTCGTCGGTCTTTACAGCTTTATTCGTATCGCGGCTTATCTTCGACTTTGGCACCGATGTTATGCGCAGCAAAAATCTTTCTGTCAGCTGGAAAATCCGTATTCAGGACGGACAGTGCCCTTCAAAAACCGGCGCGGCTGAAATACAGGAAAGCGCTTCAGGCGGCGCCCTTCCGCGCGTTAAGGGAGCGGGCATATGAATAAAATAATCCGCTTTTCAAAATTCTTCCGTCTGGCCGCGGTTATTTCCTGCGTTCTTGTTGTGTTTGGCTTAACAGGATATTTTTTCAAAGGCTTCACGTTAGGTGTCGATTTTCAGGCTGGTCTTATTCAGGAAGTGCAGTTTGCTCCTTCGGCATTCAGTCTGAGCTGGAACGGTACGACGAACGCCATTTTAAATTTTGACCGCAGCAGTCTTTATATTATCACTGCCGGTTCAGGAGTAGAGAGCAGGACTTATTCCTTCCCGTTCAGCGAATACGCCACGATTGGCTCCCTTACGCGCGCCATTACCGGGCAGCTTGAAGAAATGACAATTTCATTAAACGCGCCTTCTGGAATAAATTCGCAGTGGCTTTTATTCAGTTCTCACGGAAATCCATACCTTGGCGCGGCTCCGTATGTAGTGCATTACCTTGAACCGCATAGCGCCGTTGTTGATATCTCCGAGGTGCGCTCGGCGATGTCATCCATCGGAGCCGGGGTTTCGGTTCAGAGTATTGGTTCCGCCTCCAACCGGCATTTTATGATTCGTGTCGAAGACAAAGACGAAGGGCGCATTAAATCGGATCAGATTACCGGTATGCTGGAAAACGTTTTTGGAGACGGCAATGTCGCGGTGCTTCGTTCCGATTATGTAGGTTCACGCTTTTCAAAGGATCTGACAGATCAGGTAGGTCTCCTTACGGCCCTTACCCTGCTGTTGATACTGCTTTATTCGGCAGTGCGCTTTAAATTACAGTACGCTGTCGGAGCTGTTATCGCGATTATGTACGACGGCCTTGTAATTATCACTTTTGTTGTCTGGACGAGCATGGAGTTCAACACTACTACCATAGCCGCCATTCTTACAATACTGGGCTATTCAACCAACAACACAATTATCTTTTTTGACCGCATGAGGGAAAATATGCGCGTTTATCCCGACAGTTCATTTGTGGATATATTGGACATTTCGCTTACCGGTATTTTAGGACGCACCATAATTACTACCGCGACAACAATGCTTGCCGTTTTGGCTCTGTTTATCTTTACCACTGGTTCAATGAAGGATTTTGCGCTTGCCCTGCTTGTTGGAATGACTTCCGGCGTTTACACGACGCTTTTCATTGTTTCCGGTTTTGTGTATTTCTGGCAAAATCAGAAAATCAAGCGGGAAAAGAAGAAACTGGCGTCAGCGGCAAGTTAGCATTATGTTCATTTATGACGGTAATTCGCGCGAAGGTTTTAGGTTTTTGCGCCGGGGTTCGCCGCGCTGTAGATCTTGCCGTATGTGAAGCGGGACGCGCCGGAACAGAGCGGGCGCGGCGCGTTTATACTCTGGGTCCTCTTATTCACAATCCCAAAGTGTCAGCCGATCTTTACAGTCTTGGAGTGGAAACCGCGGATGCCCTGCCTGATGATGGTGAAAACGCCTCAATTATTATCCGTACCCACGGAGTAAGCCCTGATGTTGAAAACAGGCTGAAAAACAGCGCTTTCCGCATTATCGACGCCACCTGTCCCAATGTAAAAGCAAGTCAGTTAAAAACGCGGGAGTTCTCCCGTGCGGGGTACTGCCTCTTTCTTGCCGGAGAAGCCGGTCACGCCGAAATCGCCGGCATACGCGGATACGCGGAAGGCGGATTTTGCTTTGTTGTCTGCGGAGCGGATGAAGCGCGGGAAAAAGCGGCGGCTCTTTTTGAAACAAACAAAGGGGCCAAAACGGCTTTAATCGCGCAGACTACCATTTCCGAAGAAGAATATTATTCCATAAGTGCGGCGATAAAGGAATATTTTCCGTTACTCGAAACTGTTAATACAATCTGCGCTGCCGCAAAAGACCGCCAGAATGCCCTGCGCGGACTGCTGGATCATGTTGACGCCGTTATAATCGCCGGCGGCAGGCAGTCTTCCAACACCCGCCGTCTTCTTGCAGCCGCGCAGGAAAGCGGCAAACCCTGCGCTCTCTGTGAATCCGCGGCCGATATTCCACGCGGTTACTTTTCTGACTTTGAAACAATCGGCCTGTGCGCCGGGGCTTCCACGCCGGATGCGGTGATAGATGAGATAGAACAGGCTTTGCAGCGCAAATGAAATTATTCTTTTTGAACGCCCATTCCAAATAATGCAAAATCGTACTTTACCGGGTCTTTCTGGCAGAAGACGCGCAATTTTTCGGTAAGCGCGATGACCGCTTTTTTATCATTGGATTTTCTTTCCAGAAGACCGAGTTTTCTGGCAGTACGCGCGACATGGACATCAAGCGGGATGTAAAGAGACGCAGGTTTTATTTTTTTCCATATGCCCAAATCCACCGGCCCTTCGCGCACAAGCCAGCGCAGAGCGAGATTGAGTTTTTTGCAGGCGGAAGTATTCCCGTCGCTTACATGTCTTGAGTACGCGCCGCCGTTTGCGTCCGCCATTTCCCGGCGGAACAGGACAATGCCGTCCCAGATTTGCGGCGCGGACGAAAACATATTTTCCAGTTTGCCGTATTTCGCGTAACAGCGCTTGATTCCGCGGCACAGGTATTTCAGGTCATTTTCAAAAAAAGTGCGGTGTATATTGCGGTTCTTGAGTTTTTTAAAACCGCCTGACATTATAAAAACATAGGGGCTTGGTCCCATCATGGCGAACATTTTTTCAGCAGAGCGCAGAATCATGTCTCTTCTTCCCCATGCGATTGTCGCTGTCAGCAGCGCGGCTATTTCCATATCTTCGCGTTTCGTATAACGATGCGGAAACTGCACAGGGTCAAGGGCGATAAAATCCCTTGTGCAGATTTTTTTATACCAAAAATCCAGTTCCTCTGCGGCGGATTTATCTGCCATTATTATGCCCGTGAGTAATTGGGCGCTTCCTGAGTAATCATGACATCATGCGGGTGGCTTTCGCGCAGGCCTGCGGCGGAAATTTTGATAAACCTGCGGTACTTGTTCAGTTCCTTTATATCGCGGCAGCCGCAGTAACCCATACCCTTACGCAGTCCTGCGACAAGCTGGTTCAGGTAGGAACGAAGCTCGCCCTTGTAAGGAACGCGCCCTTCAATGCCTTCAGGCACAGGTTCTTCGTCTTTTCCAATCTGGTAACGATCCCCCGCGCCGTCTGCGATTGCGCCCATGCTGCCCATTCCGCGGTACTCTTTGTAAATTCTTCCGTCAAATATAATCTCGCTTCCCGGCGCTTCCTTTAATCCGGCGAACAGGTTGCCAATCATTACAACGCCGGCTCCGGCGCCGATTGCTTTTGTAATGTCGCCTGAAAATTTTATCCCTCCGTCGGCTATCGCCGGAATGTTAAATTTGGCGGCTTCTTCGGCGCATTCCATGACGGCTGTAAACTGGGGAACGCCGATTCCGGCGATAATTCTCGTGGTGCAGATTGAACCGGGTCCGATGCCGACTTTTACCGCGTCAGCTCCGGCTTCGATTAATCTTTTTGTGCCTTCTTTTGTGGCGACATTCCCGCCGATTACGGGAATATCATAATCCTTTTTAATCTGACGCACAGCTTCCATTACGTTTTTTGAGTCGCCGTGGGCGGTATCAATTACTATAAAATCTGCTTTTGCTTTTTTAAGCAGCGGAAGGCGTATTGTAAAATCCTGCGGGGAAACCGCGGCTCCTACAATCAGTCTGCCGTTTTTATCCACCGCCGCGTTTGGGAAATTTTCATTTTTCTCCATATCTGTTACGGTAATAAGCCCTGTAAGTCTGCCCTCGCTGTCAATTACCGGAAGTTTTTCTATTCGGTATTCATCAAATTTTTCGCGCGCTTTATCGACAGTCGGCTCTCCTGTGACAACCACAAGTTCATTTTTCATTACATCAACAACAGGCAGGGAATCGTCACGGCGAAAACGCAGGTCGCGGTTTGTGATTATGCCTTTTAATATTCCATCTTTGTCCACAACCGGCAGGCCGGAAACCCCGAACTTCGCGATTAATTCCCTTACATCCCTTAAATGGGCGTCTTCAGGAACTGTCACAGGGGATTCGATTATCCAGTTAAGAAAACGTTTTACATTGGAAACCTGACGCGCCTGTTCTTCCGGATTCAGATTACGGTGAATGACGCCGGCTCCTCCTTCCAGCGCAATCGCGATAGCCATTTTTTCTTCTGTTACGGTATCCATTGCCGCTGAAATAATCGGCACATTCAAATGTATGCCATCGCATAACACAGTCCTGACGCTGCATTCTTTGGGCAGGAGTTCCGAATACCCCGGTTCCAGAAGAACATCATCATAAGACAGACCCTCGTTAAACATGTTTTTTTCCTCCCATTGTTTTTATTATGGTTAAATATTGATGAGTGATTACATACGGATATTGAGAAATATTACGCGCGGGGGATTTTGCTGCAAAAAGCGCTTCCATATTCGATACTGACATTAATGAAAAAAAAAGTCAAGCGCACGCATAGCGGACTCATGGTCACGCACGCGTGAAACATGGCGCAGCATGCTTTTTCAGGCTCTTGCGTAAAACACTTCAATACTGGAAAATAAAAAGGGGGAGGGATTTATGAGTAGTCTTGTTTTAACCGCTGACAATTTCCATTCTGAGGTTTTACAATCGCCAATTCCGGTATTAATTGATTTTTGGGCGCCCTGGTGCGGTCCTTGTAAAATGATGAAGCCAGTAGTAGAGCAGATTGCCAGTGAATACAACGGAAGATTAAAAGTAGGCATGGTTAATGTTGATGAGCAAGGGTCTATCGCGGAACAGCATGGGGTCAGTTCAATTCCCACGCTGTTCCTGTACAAAGACGGGGCAATTGCGGGCCAGAGAACCGGCGCCGCTCATAAGCATGATGTAGAAGCCCTTTTCCGGAACTTAATTTGAATATCTGCCTGGATTATTTGTTTTTCCGGGAGTCGCGCCGCTTGTAACGGTTATATACCAGTTTGCCCCTGTATTTGAATCTGCTGCGGTTTCATCGCGGCAGATCGTGCGGGAGTTGGTTGTTTTTGCGCTGATAACAGAGTGCACCGGGCTGCAAATTCTTCCGTCCGCAGATTTCCATGCTCCTTTTTCATATAAAAATTCTGTAATGTCCGCAAAATGTTCTTTTGACCACCATGCGTCTGGATTTTCAGACATCATTACCGCGTCAAGCACATTATTGTCCTGATCCAGCAGATAGACCGCGTCTGTTTTTCGCAGCAGCTTTGTGTTGCCGTTTACCCAAAAATCACGCGCCGCAGGCGATGAATCTGTGCCGCCTGATTCCCCCAAATTAGCGCCGTACTCATTCCTGTAGTTTTCTTCTGTCGCGCGTAAATGAAGCACCACATATTCGTCTTTTTTTACTTCAACAGGCATAAATTCATAAATTAACGGGTTTTTATCATTGCTTGCTGCATAAACGCGAATCGCGCCGAGATTACCCGCTGTCTTCATTTTTAACTCAATAAATTCCGCTTTTGGCTTTGTGTTTTCTGTCCGCAATTCATTTATAACCAGTTCCGGCATCCGGTTATTTCTGGATCGGAACGGAACCAGCACATTAATGGAATTTCTCTGCTGGTCTTCCGCTAAAAGATCGGCAGTAAACAATGTCCCTGGGCTTGGGCTTTCGTTTATCTTTACCTTTACCGTACTGCCGTTTTCAACAGACGCTACTGTAAGCGCCGGTTCAAAAGTTATTTGCTTTACTGTGACAGGCTGCGTAAACTCGAATTCAATCTGGTTGTCCGATGCAGCACGGCAATCAATAAAAAGCAGCGCCTGTGTGCTGCCTCCCAGCATCTGGACGGCCGCCGAAGCCGCCGCGTCTCCCGTTGAACAGGAGCCAAAAGCGATAACTGCAATCAGGACTCCCGCGGGAAGAAAATCAAAAATCTTCATCATAAAGACCTCCGCCCATATATAGGTGCGGGTATGCGCAGTGCTTTGGTCTGGCGGGAAAAAATACCAATCTATAGGTAAAATTCCCTATAAATGCCTGCCGCCAATGGTGGACAAAATGGCTAATAAATGTTATTTTTTGTATTTAAAGCGTCCGAACCTTCTGTTTAAGGCTGCGGGTTCGCTGTAAATACTGGATTTCTGAGGTAATTTATATGGCTGATAAAGAAAAAGACGCGTCATCTTCGGAGATTGTCCGCAGATTCAAGCAAAATCCCGCTCTTTTTATCGGAACAGTTATTGTGCTTGTTCTTGTGACTGTATCATTTGTACTGGTTCCTGCAATTGTCCCCAATAACAGGGGAAATGCTGACCTTACATTTGGATATTACAATAAAGCCCCTATTTCCTGGGTTCCCGGAAATTTTTTCGCTCAATATCAGGATATGCTAATCCGTAATAACAGAAATCGCGTAGATATTAACGATTTTCAGATTCAGCTGACAATCTGGAGACAGGCATTTGAAGTAGCTGCCGTTCATACCGCTATTTTGCAGGAAATGAAAAAATCGAATTACTCCATTCCAGCAAGAATTGTCGACAGAGAGGTCGCCAGGCTGCCGCAGTTTCAGCATAACGGGCGGTTTTCTTCCGCGTTGTACAATCAGATGTCTGATACGGAGCGTCTTATCCTGTGGCGTCAGGTTCAGGATGAGTTAATTAAAATTCAGTATTACAATGATTTATTTAGCATTGTCACACCTTCCGGCGAAACGGAATTTATGGCAAACATGACTTCTGTTATGAGAAATTTTCAGGCAGTGTCTTTCCCTGTTGATAATTATCCTGATTCGGAATATAGGGCCTTTGCCGCAGAAAATGCGGGTATGTTCAATTCCATTCATCTTTCCAGGATAGTGATCAGCTCAAGTGAAAGAGAGGCGGCAAAGATTCTCAATTCCATTAAAGACGGAACTTCTTCATTTGAAGATACCGCTAAAAACCAGTCGCATGATTCCCTTGCGGACAGGGGCGGAGATATGGGTATCAAGTATGTCTTTGAACTTGAGCAGGAAATTCCAAATGCCGCGGATCGTGAAAAAATTCTGGGTCTTGGCAGGGGAGAGTACAGCAATGTTATCAAATTCAATGATATGTGGGCTTTTTTCAGGGTGGAAGAAGAGGTAAAACATCCTGATTTTGAAGATACCGCCGTCATGGATAGAGTAAAGTATTATGTCAGAAGTTACCGCAGAGGTCTTATGGAAAACTGGGCTATCGCCCAGGCAAATGAATTCAGAGCGAACGCGGAAACATCAGGTTTTTCCTATGCCGCCGTTACAGCCGGAGAAGAAGCGCATGAATTTGGACCGCTCCCATTAAATTTCGGAAGCGTAGATCTGTTTGCCGGGATTGAATATTATAATATACCGGAACTTTCCAGTCAGGATATGACCAACTTGTCCCAAAATGAAAAATTCTGGAAAGCCGCTTTTTTATCGGAAATAAATGTTCCGTCAGAACCAATTGTTCAGGGAAACAGGGTACTGGTAATTCTTCCGGCTGAACAAATTGAAACTGACGAAGAACAGCTTGAAATGATCAGGTCAGGTTATTCAGACTGGATTAGTAATTTAACCGAAGGAATGCTGGGGCCTTATTTCATTAAAAGCCCCAAAATGGAAGATAATTTTTGGGACGTCTATTACCGTTTTTTTATGCCTTCGTTTAACAATTAATTCATGCAGGGGCAGCCTTTTGTCAGAAACGGCAAGACCCTTCTTTCAGGAATTGATCCTGTCCGCCGCGCCGAACGCACAGCTGACGCTGTTTCTGTCAGCGACAGAACACTTTACTTTTGCCCCTCTGTCCTTTTCGGATACGGGCTTGCGCGGCTGCTGTCCCGGCTTGAGGCAAGCGCGCCCAATTCGGCGGTTCTGTGCATAGAAGCGGATCCGCAGCTTTACGAATTAACCTTGCAGAATATTGACCCTGCGTTAGCTGTAAATAAAAAACTGCGCATAACAAATTTGCCCGCAACCGCGTCTGCTGACTCATCTGCGGCGGACGCGCTGTTGGCAAACGCGCCGCTGGCAAACGCAGCGCGGCTTGCTGCCATTGTAAGCGAAGCCTGGGGAACAAGGGCGTTCCGCCGCATTGAAACAATCCGTTTTACGGGAGGATACCAGCTTTTCCCGGAATTGTACGATTCTCTTTGTGAAGCGCTTCGCCGCCAGATTGCTTCAGACTGGAGCAACGCTTTAACCCTTGCTAAACTCGGACGGCTTTTTATCCGCAACGCGTTACGCAACATTTCTCTTGTTTCCGTTTTCCCTTCCGTATCGGAACTTTCTTTCGGCGATTGCCCTGTTCTTGTACTTGGAGCGGGCCCTTCCCTGGATGATACGCTCGATTCAATTGTCAATAGCCAATTATCATTAAACAGCAAGCGGAAAGAGAAAATTCCGTTTAAACCGGAAGATCGCCCTTTTAAAATTGTCTGTGTTGATACCTGTCTGGGGGCTTTAAAAGACAGGGGAATTACGCCCGATTTGGCTGTTATTCTTGAAAGCCAGCACTGGAATCTGCGGGATTTTATCGGGTGCAGGGACTGGAAAGCGAATGCCGCTGTGGATATTTCCGCTCTTCCGCTATCCGCGCAAATTCTTGGCGGCAAGGGCTGCCTCTTTTTTACGCCATGGACTTCCCTGCGTATTTTTGAAAGGTTAAAAGATGCAGGATTGCTTCCGGCCGCCGTAGAACCGCTTGGCTCTGTCGGTTTAACCGCGGTAGAGATTGCCCGCTGTCTTACAGGCGGAAAGATAATCTGTTCAGGGCTTGATTTTTCATTTACCGCTGACAGCTATCACGCGCGCGGAACGCCAGGGCACAGAAGCAAATTGAACGCGCATACCCGGCTGCGTAGTCTGGCGAATACCGCCGCGTACAGCGAAACCGCCTTTGCCGCGGTTTCAAAAACAGGCGTGCGCGTTTACGCAAACCCCGTTATGAGAAACTACCGCGATTTGTTTGAACAGGAATTCGGCTCCGACAGGCGCATTTTCGACATAGAAGGATGCGGGCTTTCTTTGGGAATTAAAACGCTCTCCATGAAAGAGGCGATGGAAGCGTTAAATGTAAATACAGAAGAGTTCCCTCAGAGACGCAAAGGCGCCAAAACCGCAGAGGGAAAAGAAATAAACAGCATTGATGATTTTTTTTCCTGTTCTCCGCGTCATGGCGGGAAGAATTTCGCATTGGACGCATTTTATAAAAGCGAGAAAAACCGTTTAATTGAGTTACGCGATATCCTTTGCGGCGAAGCGGAAATGAATAACAAGCGGCTAAATGAACTTATTGACGAGTGCGATTACCTTTGGGCGCACTTTCCTGACCGCGCGGGAGACTTCGCCGCGGGAAGCGCCGCCGGCCGCAGGCCGGAGATTGACCTGCAGACGGATATTTCTTTTTTAAAGAGGGTGCGAATTGAAATCGATTCGATGCTGGAGTTAATCTCCCATTTCGTCTAACACCTGCGCCGCGCTGGTTATCTGCGGCTCATCTTCGCCGTGGCGGACAAAAAAGAGGGCTGCCAAAGCCAGCAAAAAGGCGATGCTGGAATAAAGGAAAAGCACCCTGTAATGGCCTGTAAAGTCCCGGATTGCGCCGAATAATATCGGAGAGATAATCTGCGAAAGAAAAGAGAAGAAGTAGTAATACCCGATAAAGGTTCCTATTTTTGTTTCGCCTGAAAGCCGCACAACCATAGGAAGCGAATTGATGTTGACCATTGCCCAGAAGAATCCGCTCAGGAACAGGCAGGCGCGTGTCAGCCAGACGTTGGTAAAAACGACCATCGGAAGGAATAGAACGGTAAGGCCTGTTAAGCCAATAAGTATCGCTCTGCGCCGCCCGATTTTCGCGCCGATAAAACCGGCAGGAACCGCAAATGCCAAAAAAGTGAGTGAAAAAATTGAAAGGGTCATCGCGGCGTCTCCGGGCGTCATGGAAAGCGTATTGGTCGCATAAAGGGTAAAGAATGTCTCTACCGCATTATAACCCGTGAACCAAAAGAAAATTCCCGTCAAAATTAAAAGGAGACTCTTTCTTTCATCTTTATTCAGTTTTACTTTTACTGCGTCTTTTTTTTCTTCCGGTTCGTAAGCGTGTTTGGGTTCGCGCACGAAAAGCGCCAGCACCGCAAGGGCGAGTATCATCATTGCGGAACTCATCATGAAAGGAAGGGGGAATCCGTTACCGGTTTTATTCAGCCAGAAATTAAAAAGAATTCCGCCAAGAAGGAAAGCGAATACGCTGCCGACTCCGCCCATCAGGTTTACAATACCGTTTGCCTGGCTGCGAAGCGGCCCGGGCGTTAAATCAGGCATCAGCGATACAACAGGGGTTCTCCATGCCGACATTACAAATGTGAAAATGATCAGGACAACCATTAAAGACCAAAGGCTTCCCATATAGGGAATTATGGCGAAAGCCGCAGCGCAGATTGGCAGCCCGATAAAAATATACGGCATGCGGCGGCCAAAGCGCGTGCGTGTATTGTCGCTCATTTTTCCGAACAGCGGCTGGAATATCACTCCGAAGACATTGTCTATAGTCATGATAAGCCCGATTAAAGTGGTGCTTGCTATAAAACCTTCGAGGATCTGGGGTACGAACGAATTATAAACGCTCCACGCGATTGACGACGCGAAAAACCCAAATGATAAAAGAAGCGTCACTTTAACATTCAGTTTGTTCTCTTTCATAAAAACTCCTTTGTCCCCATATCTGCCATTCTCAATTATCGCAGGTTATTCAGTATCTGTCCACTTAAAGTCCCGGAATAAAAATCAGTTTAAACGCCGTTCACTCGTCGCGGCTTTTAAGAACCGCCAGAAACGCGCTTTGCGGAAGTTCCACATCGCCGACCATTTTCATGCGTTTCTTGCCTTCTTTCTGCTTTTCCAGGAGTTTGCGTTTGCGCGTAATGTCGCCGCCGTAGCACTTGGCGAGTACGTCCTTGCGCAGGGCGTTAACGGTTTCCCGCGCGATTATCTGGCTGCCGATTGCTCCCTGAATGGGGATTTTAAACTGCTGGCGCGGGATCTCATCGCGAAGGCGTTCGCATACCTTCCGCGCCCGGTCATACGCGCTGTCCCTGAACACAAGCTGGGAAAGAGCGTCAACAGCTTTTCCGTTAAGAAGAATGTCCAGTTTGGCAAGCTCTGTCGGCTTGTAGCCGGAAATATCGTAATCGAATGACGCGTAACCTCGGCTGATGCTTTTAAGTCTGTCGTAAAAATCGAATAACACTTCCGAAAGGGGCATCTCGTAAACAAGCTCCACGCGTTTCTCGTCAAGATAGGTCATGTTGGTCTGTACCCCGCGTTTTTCCAGGCAGAGCGTCATTATGTTTCCAAGGTAATCGGAAGGGGTAATAACAGAAGCGCGGATGTATGGTTCCTGCGCTCCTTCTACGCGGCCTTCGTCCGGGTAGTCGATTGGATTGTCAATAAAGGTTTCTTCCCCGCCGCGGACGCTCACCTTGTATCTGACCGACGGAGCGGTGAAAATTACCGATTGATCAAACTCGCGCTCAAGCCGTTCCTGGATTACCTCAAGATGCAAAAGGCCCAAAAAACCGCATCGGAAACCAAAGCCAAGGGCGGCAGATGAATCTTTTTCATAGACAAGGGAGGCGTCGTTAAGTTTCAGCTTTTCCATGCTGGCGCGCAGCTCTTCGTAGTCGTTGGAGTCTACAGGGTAAATCGAGGAGAACACGACGGGTTTTACCTCGCGGAAACCGGGAAGCGCCGCACAGCAGGGGTTATCAGCGCCTGTTACGGTATCTCCTACGCGGACATCGCTTACGGTTTTTATGCCCGCTATTATATAGCCGACATCTCCCGCGGACAGAGCGCCTGTTTCCACAAGCGCGAGTTTAAAGACGCCGGCGGTTTCTATTTCATAAACCGACTCGTTTGACATAAAGGAAATTTTCATTCCTTTTTTTAACTGCCCGTCAAAAAGGCGCAGATGCACCACTACGCCGCGGTAGGGATCGTAGTGGCAGTCGAAGATTAAAGCGCGTAACGGGGAAGAGGGATCGCCTGAAGGATGGGGAATTTTTTGAACGATGGCTTCAAAGAGTTCATCAATGCCTATGCCCTGACGCGCTGAAACAAGCAGGGCGTTCTCTGCGTCCAGGCCAAGGTCTTTTTCAATTTGTTTTTTAACGCGCGGCACATCGGCGGCCTGCATGTCAATTTTATTTATAACGGGAACTATTTCCAGATTGTGTTCAAGCGCGAGGTACATGTTTGATAGCGTCTGCGCCTGCACCCCCTGTGTCGCGTCAACCAGAAGGAGGGCGCCTTCGCAGGAGTTTATTGCGCGGCTCACTTCGTAACTGAAGTCTACATGCCCCGGCGTGTCAACAAGGTTCAGCGTGTACTCAATGTCGTCCGCCGCCGTATAGGGAATTGTCACAGCCTGGCTTTTTATCGTAATGCCCCTTTCCCTTTCTATATCCATGTTGTCGAGAATCTGATCTTTAAAATTGCGATCATCTACAAGTTTGGCTTTTTGAATGAGCCTGTCTGCGAGAGTGGACTTGCCGTGATCGATGTGCGCGATAATGCAAAAATTACGGATATGCTGCGTCTGTGCCATAACAGCAACTATAGCGGGATTATGGCGTTTGTACAAGAACGGAAGATTATTGGAGGTTGAAAGCCTGGCCGCGCTTTGCTAATTGCTCCTGGGAACTTCAATTTCTCCTTTTTCTTCCAGATACATGGCAACAGACGATATTTTTCGCCGGGCTTCCATAATATCGTCATGGCGCACAGGCCCCATATATTCCATGTCCTCTTTTAACATTGCGCCCGCTCTTGTTGACATATTATTAAATACCTTTTCCTTTACGCTTTCGTCCGCGTTATTTAGGGCTTTAGCAAGATCAAAGGAATCTACTTCCCTGAAAACTTTCAGGACATCTTTATCGTCCAGTAGAATAATATCTTCGAATGAGAACATTCTGCTCTTTATTTCCCGCATCAGCTCCGGATCGTCATATTTCCATTTTTTAAACAGCTCTCTTGCGATTGAACGATCTGCGAATTTTAAAATCGCGGCGATTGTTTCAATTCCGCCTGCCGTGAAGCGTCCGCTGGACAGCCACGCGAGAATAAACGCGCTTGTATTGGGATGTTCCTCTTTTATAAACTCCGCAAGACGTTCCATGTCGTCTTCTTTTACCAATTCGTATGGTCTGTTGAAAAAATCAATAACCTCGCGGCTCCCGATTGATTTTTCCAGTTCTTCTTTGTATTTGTTCTGCGTTTTTTCCGCTTCTTCCTTGTCGCATATAGGACTGGTGAGAAGATCTTTGAACTTGTCTGCGAATTTTGTGCTTTCAAATAATTTCTGAATTTCCTCCAGCTCTTTATCGGTTACAAAAGAGAGCAGGGCATGAACAAGAACGGCGGGATTTTCTTTTTTACAGATGCTTAAAACAGCTTCCTTCTGCATCAGTTTTAATCTTTTAATTTCTTCGTTTTTTTCAAACGTGATAAGGTTGGACAGTATAAGTTCTATGTCTTCAGGATACTCTTCATTGGCCGCGAACTGCATGCCGTATTCAAAAATATCACGCGCCGCCATTTTTTGTCTGTCAATATATTCTTTTGACGCTGACAGGTCTTTATATTTTTCCATGAATTTGTACGCCCTGTGCAAAATGTTAGATGCAAGCGCCGTAAATTTCTTTCCCTCAGCTTCCAACGGATTGGCTTCTTCGAATTTATTTTCAGTAAAAAATTCCATCTCACCAATATGTTCTTCAACAGCCTTTAATTCTGAATTGTCCAGGAATGATAATAATTTATGCGCCAGAAAATCCGGATTGTCTCCTCTTTGAATATAAAGAACCGCTTCTTTAATTATGTTTATAAGTCTTCGCCGGTTTTCATCCTGTTCCAGTCCGGCTTTGTTGGTTAAAATTGTATCAATGATTTCGCAGGCAGTTCCGTCCACAACAAGGCGCAAACCTTCTTTTATATACTCATCGTCCAGGTCTTCCAGTTCGTCTTCCAGTGACAGAAGTCCCTCTCTCCTTGCCTTACAGGAAAATTTATACGCGATCCTTATTATATACGCAGTCTGTTTTAAAAATTCCGATTGTTCCATTGCCTCAACCGGTTCCTCAGGTTCCTGTTCTTCTTCCGTATCGTCCAGACCGTCCAAATCCAAATCGTCATCCAACAGGCGGTATTCCAATGGGCGGCGTTCATGTTTATGCAGATGCGAAAATAATATAAGTGTAAATACTCTGGTGTTATAGCCCGCCTGAATGTAAATGACAGCTTCTCTTTGGATTATCCCCAATCTTTTGGCTTCGCTGTCTTTTTCCAGATCGATCATATTGGTTAAAACATAGTAAATAAACCCGCTTTCAGCGCCGTCCAGTACGAGTCTTAAACCAAATTTTAAAATGCCCATGCTCTCTGAATCAAGTTCTTCGATTTCTTCATTCAGCGCGAGAAATCCTTCTCTTCTTGATTTTTGAGATAATTCAACCGCTGTCATCATTATTTTACTTAATTGATTCATATTACTACTCCTGTATCAGGCGGCAACAATTTCGCCTGTTTCTTCCAAATGGCGGATAACCGCGACGATTTTTTTCTTTGCTTCTTCGGAATCTTCCGGGCTGACAGAATTTAAACATTCAATGTCTTCTTTTAACATAATGGCGGCTCTTTTTGACATGTTACTGAATATCTTTTCCCGTACCCGTTCGTCTGTATTTTTTAGCGCTATTGCCAAATCGCCTGAATATACTTCCCGCAGAACCTTTTGAATTGCCCTGTCGTCCAGTATGACGATGTCTTCGAAGACGAATATGTAATACCTGATTGGTTCGATTAAATCAGGATACACTTTCTCCAAAAATTCCATGATACATTTAAATGTATCAGTTTCTGTCAGGCAAAGAATATCTGTGATTTTTTTAATGCCGCCCCTGACAGTACATTTTTTGCCGAATATCGCAGAAAGATTTTTTTCTATACGGCTGATGTCTTCGCGGGAAATTTCCGCGACATCGGCCCGCATGTCAGGCGTAATTAATTTGCTGTCGTCCATAAGCGCGATGCGGCTGGCGACATCGCATTGCAGACGCGGCGATAATTGCTGAAGCATTATAGCGGCTTTTGGCGGTTCCAGAACAGATAATATGCAGGCGATTGTTTTAGGGTGTTCATCATTCAGCATGTTAAGGAAGTTAACAGGATCTGTTATAATGAAATCAACCGGCTTTCCCCTCATTACCGATAAAAGACGGCCTGTAAGCTCAACTGTTTCTCCGCTGCCTGCGGTTTTCTGCGCCGCACCCACTGGATGCGCCGCACCTGCCTGTTCATAAAGATTTTTTGCCTCAGCAACCGCGTTTTGCCTTAAAAGATATGTTTTAAGTACTTTTTCAAATTCGGCGCTTTGCGCAGCGGCGTATTTTTTTCCTGACAATGATAAAAGTTTTTTCTCCAGTTGTAAAACATTGCATATTAATTCCAGGTTTGGGCTGTCCATGACCGCAATGCGGTAAGCAATATCGCTTTGTTGTTTGGCAGGCAGATTTGACAGTATAAATGAAGCTTTTTTTGGCTCTATTGCTGCCAAAACATAGGCGATTGTTTTTGGCTGTTCATTGCGCAGATGTTCCAGAAGAACAGATGGATCGGCGTTTTTTATACACTCGAACGGATACGCCAGAATGACATCTTCCTCCTGTTTCTCGCCTGTAGCATCCAGTTTGCCGCATTCGCGTATTGAATTAAAATCTTCGATAATGTTTGTCTGTTCAAGGAATCCTTTTATCTCATCCAGTTCCGCCGTATGGAGAAGCGGGAACAGGCTATATAAAAATAATTTAGGGTGAAGCCCTTTTTGAATGTGCATGACAGCTTCTTTCTGAATTTTTTTTAAAAGTTTTTCTTCCTTGTCCTGTTCCTGGCTGATTAGATTTAATAAAATTTTTTCCAGTTGTACAGTTTCAATGCCGCCTGAGCAGAGAAGCAAACCGTATTCAAAAACATCCCTAAAATTTTTTCTGTCGCGGTTTATTTTATTCATAAGAGAAGATAGATCGTTCCTTCTTGTGACTGCGCTTAACTCGTAAACCCTTTGCGCGATACACGCTGCCTGTTCTGTCATTTTCATTTCTGTCATATAAACCTCTTTTTTCCTGTTTATGTCTTTATTTAAAAATAAAAAATAAAAATAATTTTACGATTTTAATAAATCCTGCTTTTGCGCTCCTGCAGAATCCGCGTTATCCCAATAATTTTTAAAATAATCTGTAAATACCTTGTCCTTAAGAAGTTCCCGCGCTTCTTTTTGTTCGTTACCTGTCATTAATGAAAAAATCGAATTAAAAAGCATCCAGGAGTTGGTATTGTCCCTTATGCAAAGAACAGCTTCTTTTTGCATTGTTTTTAAACGTTTTGCCGTTTCGTCCTGTTTACGGCTAATTATGCCGGATAATATATTGTTTATATTTGCGGAATCTACGCCCTCTGATGCCAGTTTAATGCCGAATTCGAAGATATCCAGGCGTTTTAACCCCTCCGCTCTAATGTCATCGCCAATTTCCCCAAGCCCCTGTTTTCTTCCCTTTAAATTAATAGTATATGCCCTCTGTACTATGTAAGCAGCCTGCCGAACAAAGTCCTTCTGTTCCATAATTTGCCCCTTTCTTTAATAGTATATCACATTTTTTGAAAAAAAAGGGTTATTGACTTTGCAGACACTGTAAATTATAGTGAATTAATTTAAGTATTTGGAAGAAAAGCCGATAAATAAAATATGTACAGTATAGATTTTATTAGGTGCGCAGTCGCCTATAGAGATGAAGGACATACCTTTACGGAACT
>JAIRQN010000094.1 GCA_031256445.1 Treponema sp.
AGACCGCCGCCGGCTTTATACGCCGCGCCGCATGTCAGCGCAGCCGCGCCAGGCATTTCATTGGAACCGGCGAAAACGGCTATTCTGCCGAATGAACCCTTGTTTGTTCGCTGTTTGCCCTGATGACGCATAACGCGGCTGCCGGGATGTTGACAGTTATCCCGCGCGGGAAGCATTTTTTGCGCTTCATCACCGGTTAGAATTTCCGCTTTTGCGTCAATTCTGTCAATCAGCCGGGCGGGTATCGCTATGTCCTCAATATGGATTTTGCCCGCGTATTCCGCGCCGGGGAAAGCGTAAAGGCCGATTTTTGGAAAACCGAATGTGACTGTTTCGTCGGCTCTGACCGCGCAGCCCATAATTTTCCCGGTATCCGAATGAACGCCGGAAGGTATGTCGGCGGAAATAACATAATTCGCATAACGGTTTATTGCTTCGATTAATTCCCTTGTTTTTCCTTCGGTATTGCGATCCAGTCCTGTGCCAAGCAGAGCGTCTACTGTCAAAACGCTTGTTTCAATAATGGTTTTTATTTCAGGAATGTTATCCAAAAGCGTGGTTTTTTCTTTTACAAATTGTTCTATCGGTATTCCAAGATTTTTTACTATTGATAAATTTACAGCAGCGTCTCCTTTTACGCGGTTCATGTCGCCCGCAAAAATTATTTTTACTTCTGCTCCCTTTGCATGTAAAAGACGTGCAAGCGCCAATCCGTCTCCGCCGTTGTTTCCGGGACCTGCGGCTATCAGTACTGATTTTTTTATGCTCTGTATAAATCGAAGGCAATGATCTGCCAGACGTATCGAAGCGTTTTCCATCAACAGAATTGAAGGAATGCCAAGTTCATTGATCGCGATTTGTTCTATTTCGCGCATTTGTTTACCTGTAACTAATTTCATTTTAATTCCGCAGAAGCCTCTACATTTTTCTTTTCAATGCTTCTTCAACGCACCACCTGATATGTCCGCGCAGTTCGCTCTGGCTGTCGAAGGAAAGCCCAAAATCTTTTTCCGTCTTTTTAACGCAGTACATACAAGGATCAGCGCTCCAGCCCTGATCCTTCAGAATTATTTCCGATTTCGATTCCCTGCAAAACTCCATCGCTGTTTTAGCGATTTGCTCCCAGCTTGTAAACATATTTCCAAGAGCAAGGTAAATTTCTCCGTCTTTTTCGCTCTCCAGAAGTTTCATATAAACCTGAGCGATTTCTTTCGCGGAAATAAACTGCGTTCCGTCATGCTTCGTAAGCGTAACAGGTTTACTGTTAACTACAGCGTCTGCAATGTCGCGGAAGCGCGAATCCGGTTCTGTAGAACCGTCCGGGAACGGCGGATTTGAATAGGTGTATCCGGGACGGATGATATTGCGTTTCATTGATACTTTTACATTGCTGCCGAAAAGCGTGGAAAGCCCTCCTTCCGAAGCGTAATATTTGTTAAAGCCAAGGACATAGGCTTCGCACGCCGCTTTTGTGCTGCCGTAAAGATCAACCGGAAGGTTTACAGCTGTCTCGTCCATTCCGCTGCGGCAGCGTCCCATAGCTGCGGTACTGCTGGTGTATATAAATTTTCCTGCTCCCGCTTTTTCCGATATTTCAAGAAGATTAACAGCCGCGGCGGTATCGTTGGTTAACATGGAAACCGGCTCATTGCCCCATCCAAGAGCGATATGTATAACCGCATCGCACCCCTTTATAAAATTCCCCAGCCTGTCATAATCGCCGATTGATCCTTTTACCAGTATTGCTTTTTCCGCCAATGAGGGATATTTTTCCGGATTACGCGACAGAACAACCGCTTCGTGGCCTGCGGAAACTGCCGCTAATGTTACATACTGTCCAATGTTCCCGGTGCCGCCTGTGATGAATATTTTCAATATTAACTCCTTAATAATATGCTTCAATACATAGTTTCTTAAATTCCTGGAATTTTATCAAGAAACTGTAAAAAAAATTATTTATTTTTCGTTAATCATGGGTTATCATTACTGTATAATACCTGTTTCAAGGAGGAAATTATATGAAAAAATTTCTTGTAATCACCCTGATTCTGCTGACAGCCTGCGCCATACTCTTTACCGGGTGTACCAAAAAGAAAGATGCCGAGATCACCCTGAAAATGGGCGATTGTCATCCCGACAGGAACGGCGGAGTCGGATTTGTTCTTGATAAAATCAATACTGAATTTCTGATGGCCCATCAGGGAGTATCGCTTACTGTCGAGAGTTATCAGGATCAGCCCTGGCAGGAAAAAGCGAGAATTTACGCGACCGCCAATCAGCTTCCCGATGTCTTTAAATGGTGGACTTTCCCCAACATGATAGGTCCGTTTGTTAAAGCCGGTCAGGTGGAAAAACTCAACAAAAGCGATTTCTCCGGCTTCGGTTATCTGCCTGGCGCTCTTGAAAGCTGCGAATATGAAGGAAACCTCTACGGCGTTCCCGCGTCCGGCGATATGTGGGTTATTTATGTAAACAAGGATCTGTTTGCGAAAGCAGGCGTCGCTCTTCCCTTAAGCTGGGAAGATATTATAGCGGCGGTTCCTCGGTTTAAAGAGCGGAATATTACCCCTCTCGTTACCAACGGCCTTGAAGGGTGGCCTCTTAGTATATTTTTTGATAACATACTTCAGAGAATCAACGGCGATTTTACAAGAAATTACAACGCGATTGACCGCATTGGCGGAGTTAAATTTACCGATCCCGATTTTATTCAGGCGGCCGCGTACGTTCAAAACCTGGTCAAAGCTGATGTTTTCAATCCCAATCTGACCATTTCCGATTACGGTGACGCGCAGAATCAGTTTGTTCAGGAAAGAGCTGCAATGTATATGATGGGTTCATGGGAAATGGGTATGGCGGCAAATCCCGGTTTCTCGGAGAGTTTCCGCAATAACCTTGACGTTATCAAGTTCCCGGTTATCCAGGGTGGCAAAGGCACTGCCGATGATCCAATGGTTTGGTTCGGCGGTAATTTTGTAGTTTCAGCTAACTCCAGAAACAAGGCGTTAGCTGTTGAATATTTAAAGTTCCTTGCTGAAAGATTCGGTTCCTACTGCTGGGATTCGGGAGCAGGTTTCCCGGCCCAGAAAGTTACGCCAAAGGCCAGCGATTCTGATGTCAGCAAGAAACTGCTTCAGTTTTCTGCCGAAGCTAAAAGCATAAGCGGCAAGGCTCCCGGCCTTGATTACGGCAAAACAAACGCGTTTAAGGAAGAGCATCAGGAATTAATCCGCCAGTTATGCGCTCAGATTATCACTCCCGAGGTCTTCTGCCAGAGGCTTGACGCCGCCGCTGAGCAGGATTCAAAGCAATAGGGAAAACTGAGGTTTCATTGACAGAAAGACGGTTGAGCGCACGCTTAGTGTCCTGTTTTTATCAAATGACGGAATGTTTGGTTAAGTTAATTCCTTATATAATATGGAATTGACGCATTTTGTTGTTTTGGTAACCGGTTAAAACAGGACACAGGCCGTCTTTTTGTTTACGTCCGGCAGACGCGCGGGAAAAAATTGAAAAGTTATTTCAGCGATAAAAAAACCATTACTATACTTGTTGTTCCCGCCCTGGCGATCATGCTCTTCGCTGTCGCGATACCGCTTGTTATCAGCCTCGGTTTAAGTTTTGTAAAATGGACCGGTTTCGGTCCGATGAAATTTATCGGTTTTGACAATTATATCCGCCTTGCCAAAGACGGCCTTTTCTGGCGCTCCCTTTACAATGTATCGCTATTAATTCTCGTAACGGTATTTATTCAGAATGTTTTCGCTTTTGTTATAGCGTCCGCGCTTACAAAACTCTCTCAGCGAAGTTCGCAGATTTTAAGAACGATTTATTTTATTCCCGCCACATTAAGCCTTGTGGTAGTGACAAAATTATGGGTCAGCATATTTCATCCTTCCTACGGAATGTTAAACAAAATATTGGCTTCTGTTGGGTTTCCCGGTATTCAATTGGCATGGCTGGCCAATACCAAAACCGCAATCTGGGCTGTCATATGGATTATAATATGGCAGGGTTTCGGCTGGGCTGTTTTGTTTTTTTACGGCGGACTTATGACAGTGCCGAAGGAACTTGAAGAAGCGGCATTGGTTGACGGCGCGAATAAACTGCAATTACAGCTTCATGTTGTGCTGCCGGGTATGCTTCCCGTTATTCAATCCATTATTATTATTGATGTTATTTCTTCGTTAAAACAAATGGAAATGATCTACCTTTCCACAGAAGGCGGGCCGGGGGGAACAACGCAGTTTCTCGCGGTATATCTGTACCTGCGCGCTTTTAAATACGGCGAATACGGCTACGGCAACGCCATTTCGGTGCTTTTTGTGATTCTGGCTGTAGTTATAACTCTTCTTATTCAGCGGATGTTCAGAAAATCCCTGGAACATTTTTAGGGAGACGTTATGCCAGGCAGAAAGAACCATAGAATATTTAAAATTATTTCAAAAATATTTTTGTTTACTCTTTTGGGCTTTCTGGTTCTGGCGCAGATTTTTCCATTGGTGTGGCTTTTTTCATATTCAATCAAAAAATCAGGCGATCTTTTCGGACCGGAACTTTTATCGTTTCCCAAAGAACCCCAGTGGAAAAATTATCACAGAGCCTTCTTTCAGGGGAGAATCCCCGTTTATCTCGGCAATACCCTGCTGATTGTAATTCCTTCCGTCACCCTGGGCACAATTTTGCCTTTCTGCCTGGCTTATGCCTGCACGCGGATGGAATGGAAACTGAAAAAACTTGTCTGGTCAATCGTGATAATCGGCATGACAATTCCAATTCATACAACCCTGCTGCCGAATTTTTTATGGTATAAAATGTTTCATTTAATAGATACGCGCATGGCCCTGATCATTTCATACATGGCTTTTACAATGTCGTTTAACTCAATTGTGTTTTCCGGTCTTTTGATGAGTATACCGAAATCAATGGAAGAGTCGGCGTTTATCGACGGCGCCGGTTATTTTACGATTATAAGAAAAATTATCGCGCCCATTTCAGTTAACGGCTTCATTACCGTAGGGGTTATGACATTTTTAAATCACTGGAATGAATTTATAATGGCGAATACCTATCTTTCATCGGAAGCAAAACGCACGCTTCCGTTTTCGATAATACGTTTCGCGGGACAGTACGCTTCCGATTACGCGGTTCAGTTCGCGGTAATGATGCTGGTCGCAGTGCCGCCTTTAATTTTCTATTTTGCTTTTAACAAGTGGATGCTCGCGGGCGTAACGGCGGGCGCGGTAAAAGGATAATTTATGTATACGGAATTTTTATCATTCCCGCGGGATTTCGCGTGGGGGACGGCTACCGCTTCTTATCAGATTGAGGGCGCGGTAAACGAGGACGGAAGGGGCAAAAGTATCTGGGATACTTTTTCTCATATTAAGGGAAATACCGCAGACGGCGAAACAGGCGACATCGCGTGCGATCATTACCGTCGCTATCAGGAAGATGTTCGCCTGATGCGCGGCCTTGGCATAAAAAACTACCGCTGTTCCATCGCGTGGCCAAGAATTATTCCTTCCGGAAACGGCGCATCCAGCAGGTGCGGCGTATCCGGAAATGTGAATCAAAAAGGGCTCGATTTTTACGACCGCCTTTTTGACGGTTGTCTTGAGAACGGAATAACCCCCTGGGTTACGCTTTTCCACTGGGATCTGCCGCAGACGCTGCAGGATAAAGGCGGTTTTGCCAACCGCGACTGCGCCGGTTATTTCTGCGATTATACCGATAAAGTGACATCTCATTTCGGCGACAGAATAAAAAACTGGATAACAATCAACGAACCGTGGGTGTATTCTTTCTGCGGGCACCTTTACGGAGTTCACGCGCCCGGAGTAAGGGATACGGGAGCGGCGCTTTCTGTTGCGCATAACGTTTTGCTGGCTCATGGGATGAGTCTGCCCATTATAAGAAAAAATGTTCCGGGCGCGAAAGCGGGAATTGCGAATAACATCGCGTGGGTGGAAAGCGCGGGCAGCCGGCAGGAAGACACGGAAGCTGCAAAACGCTGGGACATGGCTTTTAATCGCTGGTTTACTGACCCTCTCTTCGGAAAGGGCTATCCGGAAGAAATGGTTCGCTGGTACGGGAAAAACATGCCCGGGATAAAAGATGGCGACTTTGATCATATAGCCTGTCCTATGGATTTTCTCGCGGTAAATTATTACACGCGCCGTCTTGTCGCGCATGACGAAACGGACAGCCACATAAAGGCAAAGCAGGTTTACCGTCCCCATATACAGCGCCAGGAATTTGAAGAGTGGGAAAATTTTCCCGAAGGGCTTTACAGAGCGCTTGTGGATATTAAGGAACGTTACGGCGATATTCCGGTGTATATCACAGAGAACGGCGCAAGCTGTCATGATAAAATATCAGGTGACGGCTGCGTGCACGATCCCGCGCGCGTGGAATACCTTCGCCGCCATTTTGCAGCAGCGTGGCAGGCAATAAAGGACGGCTGCGATCTGCGCGGGTATTTTGTCTGGAGTTTATATGACAATCTTGAATGGGGTTTCGGTTTTACAAAGCGTTTTGGTTTTGTGTATATAGACCGCGAAAATAACCTGAAAAGGATAGTAAAAGATTCCGGGCATTTTATCGCGTCTGTTTATGAAAAAAACGGTTTTACAGTTGATTAGTATCTGTTAAATACTCCGCTGTTATCTCCCGGTATTCTTCAATTGTAGAGGCGTGAACAGCCTTGTCCCGCAGGGCCGCTCCGCCGTGCAGGCCTTTTGTGTAAGCGCAGAACTGTTTGCGCATTTCCAGGCATGCGCTTCTCTCTCCGATGTCGGCGGAAAGCATTTCCAGGTGGCGCATTGCGGCCACTATACGCGCCGGAAAATCTGCCGGCTTCCATGAGCCTGTTTGCAGTAACGACAGCGTTTGCGAAAAAATAAACGGATTGCCCATCGCGCCTCTTGCGAACATCACGGCTGCGCAGCCTGTTTGCTGCAACATCGCCTGAGCGTCTTGTGGCGCGTACAAATCGCCGGAGCCGGTAACGGGAACCGCCACGCGGGAAACCAAATCCGCGATATGGGACCAGTCGCTTTTGCCGCCGTATCCCTGGCTCCGTGTGCGTGGATGCAGGCTGATCATGGCTGCGCCGGCTTCGACAGCGGCTCTTGCGCACTCGGCGTAATTAATTGCGCCTGAGTCCCAGCCGGAGCGGATTTTCACGGTTACCGGCGCTCCGCCGAGGCTTTCACGGGAAGCGCGGACGGCGGCTTCTGTTATTCGCGCAAGGTTGGACGGATCTTTCATAAGAGCCGAACCTGCTCCGTTTTTAACTACTTTCGGCACAGGGCAGCCAGCGTTAATATCTATGGCATCCGGCTGAAGCGGAGCCAAAAGCAGCGCCGCTTTGTAAACCGATTCCGGCGCTGCGCCGAAGAGTTGTATCGCGTAACGTTTTTCGCTGTCTCCGCGCTTAACCAAATTAACGGCTGTCAGCATGGCGTTTGTCATTATCTGCGCGTCTGCGCTTCTGTGCGGGAGATAATTCGGATTTAGTCCGTATCTGCCAAAGTTGCGGCATAAAGCCTCGGCGGAGATTAGCTCGGTAAATGAAAAGTTCGCGCCTTCTTCCGCGCAAATGGAGCGGAAAGCCCTGTCGGTGTAACCCGCGACAGGAGCGAGAAAGAGATTTCCCGGTATTTCAAGAGAGCCGGTTTTAATTGGCCTGTAAAGAGAGTCAGAAGCGTTCCTGTCAGTCACTGGTCACTTATGTTTATTAAACGGGCAGGCCGAAGAATTTATTGGAGTTTTCCCAAAGCTGCGCGGCGAGGGCTTCTGTTTCCATTTCCAGCATTTCCGCCATAAAGCGGGCTGTCAGGGGCAGGTATTTGGGCATGTTCCTTTTGCCGCGATGATCGGCCGGAACCATGAAAGGGGCTTCCGATTCGATAAGTATCCTGTCCAGCGGCAGAACGCCGATTGTCTCATGAAGATTTTTCGCGTTCCTGTAGGTAAGGTTTCCCGCGAAAGAAAAATAAAGATTCAGTTCCAGCGCTTTTTCGGCATACGCGGCGTCTTCGGAATAACAGTGAAGCACACCGCCTCTTGAAGGCAGGCGGTCGCGAAGAATATCCAGAACATCATGACCGGCGTCGCGGTTGTGAATAATAACCGGTAAATTCAGCTTATTGGCCAAATCAAGCTGAGTTATAAAAAGTTCAATTTGGGATTTTTTATCGCCAAACTTCCTGTAATAGTCCAGGCCGATTTCCCCAATGGCGACTACCCGCGGGTATTGAACGTTCTGTTCTATGTTCTGGAACCAGTCTTTTCCCGGGTTTTGCACTTCGGAAGGGCTGACTCCTACGGCATGGTATACGTTTGCCGCTGATTTAAGGTTTTCATAAACCTGACCAAAGTCATGAAGGCTGTTACATATCGAAACAATCCTTGCTACAGAAACTTGACGCGCCTCCTGTATGACAATGAGCTGTTCAATTGGGTCGTCAACTACTAGCCCTAAGTGGGCATGAGTATCAAAATACTGCATAGCTTAATCCAAAAGGTATGATTTCAGGGTTTCACCAAACTGGTAAATTCATTTTAGCATACAGATTTCCAGCCGTCAACAGAAATTTTATGGATTTCTTTCTTTTACCCGTTTAAGCTGGATTATTCGCTTAAACCGCCAAAAGGCGCCAGTTCTTCCCAGTGGGACGGTTCAAGGGCGTCTTTGTCAATTCTGATAAATATTTCCGGGGTATAACCCGCCGAAGACTGCTGGGCGTTATTTGCATGAAGGAAGTTATTCGCATTAAGAAAGCCAAGATTGATGCCTGGAGCGCCGGGGCTGCCTACAAGGCTCATCCTTTCCATTGTGCCTGGGCTGCGGGTGATGGAATCCCACGCGCGGGCGGATTCCGCGTACAGTGACAGCGCGCGCGAGCGGAAGTCCTGGTTGCCTGTAACATTGGCGAGCGCTTCGTAAGTAACGCCCGTGTTGTTACGCGCTATCATAAGGCGTTCGCCGAGTTCCAGGTATTCAGGACGGTCGTTGGGCAGCAGCACCGGAAGCCTTACGCGCTGGCTTTCCAGTACGTCAAGCAGGCGGTTGTAATAACCCTGCGCCGCGAAGTAATCGCCGCGTTTATAGGCGGCGTTTCCAAGCGCGTGCAGAACGCGTCTGTTAAGAGGCAGATCGGCGGAAGCCTTGAACAAGTACTCAAGCGAATTTTTCCAGTCTTCAATCTGATAATACGCCGCGCCCATGCGGTATTGAATTTCCGGCGGCGACCAGCCGTTTCTTTCCGCGTCTTTGTAATCGCGCAGGGCGGCTCTCATATTGCCGGATTTTACGAAGTACTCAAGATCGCCCTTCGCGGCGTAAAGCTGGCCAAGCTGCGCGGAGGATGAAATTAAATTCCGTGAGACAAAATCCTCGTACAGTTCGATGCCTCTTACAAGCTGTTCTTCGGCAGGGAAGAATTCCCTGTTGTTGACAAGAATGTTCGAATAACGGTAATGAGCGTCTACCCTGTAAAGCCGGCGGCGCACGGATTCCTGTTTTGCCAGATCAAACGCGCGGATTGCGTTTTCAATTGTCAGCCGCTCTTCATAGACATTGCCAAGGTTTTTATAATATCTCGCAAGGTGGTAATGGGCTTCCGGCAGTTCACGATTTTCCTTAACGGCCTGCAGAAGCATGGCTCTGACGCTCTGTATGTTTTCAACATAGGGATTGGGTACGCCTTTTACTTCCTCAAGCTGCTTATCCAGAAGATAGCCGCCAAGTTCAGCAAGAGAAGCCGCGGACAGGCGGCGGTTTTTTGAACCGTCAAACCAGTCCCTGAGCGGAAGAACCTCTTTCAGGTTGTCGGTCCTGATAAAGTAAGTCATCATCCGTTCCACAACCGGAGATGTCCATCCGTATTTTTCCAGCAGCCTGGCGTACGCGAAACGCGCGTCTTCGTATCTGTTTGAATAGCGCGAAGGATTGGAATCGGCCCATAACAGGAAATTGTCTCCCGCCGCGATCAGTCCCGCGTAGTCATTGGGCGCGAAATCAAGAAGCTGCTGCTGAAGGATTCTGTTTGCCTTGTCGTAATTCAGCAGGTAATTCGTTTCCAGGCTTGCGTAATCCAGAACGCCCTTTTTATCTCTTGGATAATGCCTTAAAAGCTCGTCATACTTGCCTTCCGCCAGCAGATAACGCCTTTCATCGCGGAAACCCTCGGCATAGCTGTAAAACCATTTTTTCTTGCGGTGGGTGTTAAACGCTTCCTGGAACAGTTCATTCGCCCTTTGGTATTCTCCCGCGAAAATACGTTCATAACCGCGCTTGTAAATGGACTCGGCTCTGAGGGGAGTGTAGATAAATTTATATCCAAGATAAAGTACCGAGAGCGCGATTGCCGCGATAAAAGCGAACAGGCGCAGTACCGGCAGAAAATTATGAATGAAAATATATGAAAAACTGGATTTCTCCGCTTCAAACGCTTCGCCGGTCATCTTTTCGAAACTTCTGGGAATAATTATTTTCTTTTCAAGAATTTCCCCCGCCAGTTCCGCGGTTTCTTTCGGGGAGGCGCCTTTTTTCAGATAACGGATCAGCTTTGTCAGTTGCTGCGGAATAAGAACGCGCTCCGCGATTAATTCTTCGCAGGCGACCCTTAAATTCAGCGGATAGCCTGCCAGCGTTCTCAGCATATTGTCTAGATCAGCCTGGCTTAACTGAATTTCTTCCACTTCGTCCGATTCCGGCTCTTCTTCCGCCGCCGCTTGTTCATTTTTCTTTTTGAATATACCTTTTTTGGGCGCGGGTTTTGCGGCTGTTTCAATTTTTGATTTGCCGAGTATTTCATCAAGTCCCGTCAGTGAAAAATCATCATTGCCGAAATCAATAGCGCCGCCGCTGCCTGCGCCGCTGTCCAAATCAATGGAACCGGAATCCCCGCCTGGCGCGTCTGTGATATCGTCAAGTCCGGTATCGCCGGTACTTTCCGCGGAACCCAGATCCGGAGAGCCTATGTCAAAATTCAGGTCATCAAGCGAAGTGTCAAAACCTGAATCGCCGGATGTTAGATCCTGCGGCGTGTCCGCAGGCGTGTCCGGGACGCCAATGTCCAGATTGTCCAGGTTGAAATCTTCGAAAGTTGAATCAAAGGAAGAGCTGTCAGGTGCGGGTATGTCCGCGGGTAAATCTCCCAAAAAGTCATCGGGAAGCTCATCAGCTGAATCCGGCGTCGTACCGGCGAAATCAGCGTCAGAAAAATTATCATCAAATTTGTATTCGCTTTCCGGCTCTTTATTTTCAATGTCAGGGGATTCTCCGCCAAGATCAATTACATTTTCATTAAACGCAAAATCATCCAGCGAAGCGTCTTTCGGCGCTGTTTCTGTATCAAAATCCTTGAACATGTCATCAAATGATTCTTCAATCCCGGCGTCTGACGCGTTTTCGGGAGTGTTGGCGATTTCATCTGACAAGCCGGATAACAGATCGTCAACAGCGGAAAAATCATCCGGAAGGGTATCTTCGCCGGTATTATCTGCGGTTCCGGGACCCGGCGGAGATTCTGGCGCGGGAAAATCCGCGGACAGTCCGCCGGAAATGTCAGAAGACTCTTCGTCCGGCAGCGGGCTTAAATTATTAAGAAAATTGTCAAGAACGGCGTCATCTTCCGCGGATTTTTCCTGGTTATCGGGAGAATCTATAAAGGCGGCGTCAGCCGAATCAGATTGCGGATGATCATCCGCCAGAATGTCGTCTATTGGCGGCGGGTTTATATCGCCCGGCGCGGAATCAAAAAATGCGCTGAAGTCAAAATCGTTCCCCGCGCCGTCTGACGGCGCACCAGCGGATGCTTCCGGAGGGGGTTCATCATGGCTTGCCGGATCAAAAGGCGGCGCTTCTGTCCCCGGAAGCTGAAAATCGTCAAAAGGTAAATTCTCGGCGGTAAGATTTTCTTTCTCGCGGGCGATATTGTTGAAAGAGGATTTAAAGTTGCTGAGCGCGTCTAATGATGGCATATTAAGATAATTCATTATCGGCCGATAATTGTAAAGAATGTATGAAAACGATTTTATCCGGCCGTTCGGGAACGTGTTTATTAATAATAATTTTCGCTTTTTTCCCCGTTAATTCCCTGTCCGCTGACTGGGAAACGTATGAACTTATTGATAAACTGTTGACTTTGCCCGGACCGGGCGCTCCTGTTATTCATGATAATTATGTGATTTTTACCGCTTCCTCGCAAATACGAAGAGTAGGGGTTTCATTTGCCCATGAAAACTTCTCCAGTGTTTACTGGTACAGGCAGCTTTTAATACCGCAGGATCGTCTGGGCGCCGAGATCTTGCCGGGAGAGAAAACCGTCCGCCCTTACAAGGATTCCGGACTCCAGTTTCATGTTTACAAAGTTCCCGAAAATTTAAGCGAGCTTGAATACAGAATTATAATTAACGGTTTATGGACAACAGACCCTGATAATTCAAGGAGCCGCAGAGACCCGGTTTCCGGTCTTTCAATGTCTGTGCTTTCTGTTCCTCCCGGAATCATTACCCATGATCCTTTAAGAGGGCTTCCCAACGGATTGAATTTTGTCTATAACGCCCCGCCGGGTGAAACCGTTACAATAGCCGGTGATTTTAACGGATGGGATCCTTTTATGTATGAATTAAAAGAAGGCCCGCAGGGAGTGTACAGCATCAGTCTTCCGCTGGCGAAGGGCGCGTATCAGTATGTGTTCTTCCACAGGGGCAGGCGTTATACAGATCCCTCCAATCCCCGGCGTATCTACGCGAAAGACGGCAGCGCCGCTTCAGTTATTGTTGTTCCGTAATTACCGTGTAAACCTGAGCGAAAGGATATTGCTCCGCGGCAGTCTTACGATTGCGGAATTTCTGTCTTCGCAAATATTTACTTCTTCCTGCGCCGCGTAATTGTTCAGGCTCGATCTCATGGCCTCGGCTTCGCGTATTATAAAACCATCCGGCAGTTGTATTTTTACAATCCCCATGTCAGCGCCGGTCGCACCGTTTTGCGATGTCGGAGTAAACAGGACAAGGCTTATAACATTGCCGTCAGGCGATACAAACGCCGTCGCCCTTGCGGAAATATTATCCAAATCGTTTTGGCTGCTGTTGAAATTTCTGGAACTGACCGTGTCTCCGCCGGCAGTCCGTCCCGAAGCTGTAACGTTTACGCGGTATGTCTCTTTCGCGAATTTCGCGTAATGCGATATCGCGTAACCGCGGGGAAGAATTTTCCCGTCATCGGTATTGAACCGGCCGTCTCCTATAAAACTGTAAAACCGTTTAGCCGCCCACCAGATATAGGCGTTTTCGTCATTCAGACGGATGCTTAAATCCACGTCGTTCATGAATTTCCAGACAAGATTCCATGTTGAATCAAGCGGATACCCGTCGTTGTTCCCGCTGTTAATGTTATGTTCCGTCATCCAGACTTCCTTTGGGTCTGTAGGATGATCATGCGCGTTCCCGTAACGGATGCGCCTGTTGCCGTATGTATGCCGTCCTATTAAATCAATTACCGCTCTCGATTCCGCGTTATTGAGCGCCGCGTCGTTGATATTCGGATGATTTGCCGACTCTCCGTTCATGGTCAGGGCGGAAGGCAGCGCCGTTCCCCCGCCGAAACCCGGCGCGCCGTCCGTAAAATGTCCGGTTTGCAGAAAGAAATCCCTCATTTCATTGTTCGACCACAGGCAGCCGTCATAGGTTACCTCATAATTCGGTTCATTCTGAATGGAGACCGCGTAAACCGGCGCTCCGTTCTGGTGCATGTTCATCGCAAAGGCCTTCAGGTAATCCGCGTAATCCTGATAATACTCTGTCCGCAGCCTGCCGTTACCCGAAGTGCTGTTGTTGCTCTTCCACGCGGCCGGAGGACTCCACGGACTTGCCAGAACATAGCCGCCGTATCTGTTAACGATTTTTACATTTTCGTAGTAATCGGGCCTGCTCCCGCTGACCAGTTGACTCATTGTTATGTTAATATCCGTATTTTCTGGCATTATCATTATCCGCAGTATATTCAATCCCAGCCCTGTGTCGGGATTATACATCAGTTCAGTATCACCTGCGTTTGTTTCCGGAAAATTTGACCAGCCTACATCCATGCCGCCGAAACCGCGCACATACTGGTATCTTGTATTTGTATCTACAATTATCACCGCGTTTGGCTCTCCGGATTCCGCTGAAGCCGAGTTTGATATACAGGCGGAAAAATTTAAACCTGAGACTATTACTGTAAGGATTAAAAAAATAATTCCTGAAGAATTTTTGTTAATGATCATGAGTTATCATATATTATAAAATTATATGTGTACAGGCTGCGTGCAGCAGCGATGCTGCGGCGCAGTGCTTTTTATTTATTTGAAATTTTGATACTGTTAAAAAAGGAGCCGCGTGATGATTCAGATTGACGGTAAATTAATTTCTTACCTGGAAGATTTATCCTGTTTAACCCTTTCCTGCGCTGAAAAAGATCGTTTGTCCGCTGATCTGCAGAAAATACTGGATTATTTTTCGCGGCTTAACGAGTTGGATACCGAAGGCGTTCAGGAGCTGAATCATCCCTGGGATTTCCGCGCGTCTGCCGGTAACCCCGGCGCCTTCCGGGACGATACAGTGTGCCCTTCCCTTGAGCGCGGGCTGCTTTTAAAAAACGCGCCTTTAAAAAATGATGAGATGTTCATTGCGCCAAAAACTGTGGAATAAGGTTCTATTATGTTTAATTTGACAGCCTTGCAATTATCAATGGCAATTAAAGAAAAAAAACTCAGCGTGCCGGAAGTTACAGGCGCGTACATCGATAAAATTGAGAAAAACGACAGGCAGTACAATGCTTTTCTGTCAGTGTCAAAAGAAAACGCCCTAAAGCGCGCGCATGAGATTCAGGGGCGCATTGATAAGGGTGAGGATATTTCTCCGCTCGCCGGAGTGCCGATCGGTTTAAAAGATAACATATCAACAATAGAACTGGAAACAACATGCGCGTCAAAGATACTCGGTAATTACAAGCCTGTGTTCAACGCCACAGTTGCCGATAAGATTGAAAAAGCCGGCATGATTATAACCGGAAAACTTAACATGGACGAGTTCGCTCTCGGCGGCTCCAGCGAAACAGGCGCGTCAGGCGCAGTTCATAACCCGTGGGACGTTTCGCGCGTGGCGGGCGGTTCTTCCGGCGGAAACGCCGCGGCTTTGGCGGCGGGAGAAACGCCCCTCGCGCTCGGCACTGATACGGGCGGCAGCATAAGGCAGCCGTGCTCTTTCTGCGGCGTTACGGGAATTAAGCCGACATACGGCTCCGTGTCAAGATACGGGATAATCGCCTACGCTTCGTCTCTTGATCAGGCAGGACCTATGGGATTGAACATCGAAGACTGCGCCGCCCTGTTGTCAGTTGTTTCCGGACACTGCGAAAAAGACAGCACCTGCGTTATTGAAAAACCGTTTGATTTCAGCGGAGAAGCAGGCGTAAAAAATTTTAAGATAGGGCTGCCTGCGAATTTTTTATCCAAAGGCATAGACGATGATGTTAAGGCGGCGGTTCTTGTCGCGGCGAAAGAATTTGAAGCGGCGGGAGCGGCTGTAGAGGAATTTGAAATGCCCCTTATGGACTACATGATTCCCGTTTACTACATTATCGCCGCCGCGGAAGTTTCGTCTAACCTCGCGAAATACGACGGCCTTAAATACGGCTACCGCAGCGCGAACGCGAAAACGCTTTCAGAAGTTTACCGTCTGTCCAGAAGCGAAGGCTTCGGGCTGGAGGCAAAGCGCAGAATCATGCTCGGCTCGTTTGTGCTTTCGTCCGGGTACTACGATGCGTACTATAAAAAAGCGCTGCAGGGACGCGCCCTTATCAAAGCCGCCTATGATAAACAGTTTGAGCGTTTTGATATGATACTCTCTCCTGTCGCGCCCACAACCGCGTACAAAATCGGCGAGAATATTGACGACCCGGTAAAAATGTACATGGGTGATATTTACAGCGTCTCCATTAATCTCGCCGGGCTTCCGGCTGTATCCCTTCCCTGCGGGTTTGACAGTCTGGGTTTGCCGGTCGGTCTTCAGTTAATCGGAGATTTATTTTCCGAAAAAAAATTAATTGACGCGGCGCGCGTTTACCAGAGCCGCACAGATTTCCATAAAAAAACTCCCGGTATGAAAACCGCCGGTACGAATGTCGCCGGAGGCGTCTTATGAACTGGGAGACAGTCATCGGGCTTGAAGTTCACGCGGAACTTTCCACGAAAACCAAGATATTCTGCGGCTGTTCAACTTATTTTCATGTTGAACCGAATACACATGTCTGCCCCACCTGCTCCGGAATGCCAGGCGCTCTTCCAAAGTTAAACCGCACAGTTGCCGAATACGCGATGCGCCTTGGGATTGCGCTTAACTGTGAAATAACCAGGCTGAGTAAATTCGACAGGAAAAGTTATTTTTATCCCGATTTGCCCAACGCGTATCAGATATCGCAGTTCTACACGCCTGTTTGCCGTAACGGGTATCTTGAGATAGAAACGGAAGGCGGCAAAAAGAAGATCGGTATTCGCGAGATACACATGGAAGAAGACGCTGGTAAACTTGTGCATGATCCAAAAAGCGGAAATACTTACATGGACTTTAACCGCTGCGGCATTCCGCTTCTGGAAATTGTCTCTCTGCCTGACTTTAATGGCAGCGCCGAAGTTATCGCCTATCTTGAAAAATTGCGCGAGACGCTTCTGTATCTTGATATATGCGACTGCAAAATGCAGGAAGGTTCTATCCGCGCCGACATCAATCTGTCCGTGCGCCTGCCGGGCGGAGAACTTGGTGTGCGCACCGAGACAAAGAACATGAACTCGTTCAAGGCGATTGCCCGCGCGATTGAATACGAAAGGGAGCGCCAGATTGAAATACTCGAAGACGGCGGGGAAATAATTCAACAGACGCGCCGCTGGGACGATGACAAGGGCATTTCTTACGGCATGAGGTCGAAAGAGGACGCGCACGATTACCGCTACTTCCCCAACCCCGATCTTCTGCCGCTGTACATTGATGACGGGTGGCTCGCCAATGTAAAGGAGAATCTTCCTGAGCTTGCGTATCAAAAAAGAGAACGCTATATCCGCGATTTGGGAATTTCCGAATCGTCGGCCGTTGTGCTTACAGTTCACAGAAATATTTCCGGTTTGTTTGAAACCCTTTCGCAAAACAGCGGCAAGCCTCTTGAGGCCGCCAACCTAATCACGGGTGAAATTATGAGATTGATGAACAATTCAAATATGCTGCCCGAGGATCTCTCCATAGACGCGGAAAAACTTTCAGCGCTTATCGGTCTTGTGTCAGGAGGGAAGATTAACCGCGCTTCATACAAAGAGACAGTCGAGGCGGTCTTTACTGATAATGTTGATCCTGAAAAATACATCGCCGAAAAAGGGCTTTTAATGCAAAGCGATGACAGGGCGATTACCGAAGCTGTAAACTCTGTCGTAGAGCAGAACATGGATTCTGTCGCCGAGTACCGCGCTGGAAAAGAAAAGGTTTTCGGCTTTTTAATGGGGCAGGTTATGAAAAAACTCGGCAAAGGCGGAAACCCGGATATAGTAAAGGAAATATTAACCAGGAGTATAAAATGAACCAGTACAGGACGCATACCTGCGGAGAACTGCGCGAAGATCATGTCGGGCAGAATGTAAAACTTTCGGGATGGGTGGATACCATCCGCGATCACGGCGGAGTGACATTTGTGGATTTAAGGGATCAATACGGAATCACCCAGATTGTTTTGCATGACGAAGAATCCGTAAAGCAGTTGAGCAGGGAAAGCGTTATCACCGTAAGCGGCCCTGTTAAGAAACGTGACGCGGACACTGTCAACCAAAAAATTGAAACGGGAACCGTGGAAGTTCACACCGAAACAGTTGTTATGCAGAGCAAAGCAGTCCGCGCCCTGCCGTTTGAAATAAGCGAATCGAAAAACACGCGCGAAGAAATCCGTCTGCGCCACCGTTTTCTGGATCTGCGCAATCCCGCTGTCAGGGACAATATTCTGCTGCGCGCGAAGATAATCAGTTTTCTGCGCGTTAAAATGCAGGAACTGGGCTTTACGGAATTTCAGACGCCGATTTTAACATCGTCCTCGCCTGAAGGCGCGCGCGACTACCTTGTTCCAAGCCGCAAACACCACGGTAAATTTTACGCGCTCCCGCAGGCCCCGCAAATTTTTAAACAGCTTTTGATGGTCTCCGGCTTTGACCGCTATTTCCAGATTGCGCCGTGCTTCCGCGATGAAGATTCGCGCGCCGACCGCTCGCCGGGAGAATTTTATCAGCTTGATTTTGAAATGTCCTTCGCGGGGCAGGAAGATGTTTTCGCGGTCGCGGAAAAGGCGATGTACGATACCTTTAAACACTTTTCCGAAAAGGAGGTAAGCCCGGCTCCTTTCCGCCGCATTCCCTACGCGGAATCTATTATGAGATACGGAACGGACAAGCCCGATCTCCGCAACCCGCTTGTCATAGAAGACATGACTCAGTTTTTCGCGGATGTGGATTTCGCGCCCTTTAAAAATATCCCCGTCCGGGGCATTACCGCTGCTGGCGCGGCAAAGCAGCCAAAGTCCTTCTTTGAAAAAATGACAGCTTACGCCGCCGAAATCGGCATGAAAGGCCTCGGTTACATTTCCGTACTCGAAGACGGTTCCTTAAAAGGCCCGATTGTTAAATTCCTTTCCGAAGAAAAACAGGCTGTACTTAAAAAAAATCTGTCGCTGGAAATAAACGATACCCTGTTCTTTATAGCTGACACGTCCAAACTGGTGAACGGTCTTGCCGGACTTATCCGCGCCGCCCTGGGTACGCAGCTTAATTTAATCATTAAAGATAAATTTGAATTCTGCTTTATCGTTGACTTCCCCATGTACGGCATTAACGAAGAGACAAACATTCTTGAGTTTACCCACAATCCTTTCTCCATGCCGCAGGGCGGGCTTGACGCGCTTCAATCCAAAAACCCGCTTGATATTCTCGCGTGGCAGTACGACATTGTCTGCAACGGC
>JAIRQN010000002.1 GCA_031256445.1 Treponema sp.
GAAAAGTTGGAAAACTTCTTCGGACACCTTCATTAATTACTGTTTTTTCGTATTATTTCGCAGAAATAAGAGAAAAAACAAAGGCTGTCCGTGAAGTAACCAACTTCTCGGACAGCCCCCTTTCCGCGGCAAGCCGCGGGGTATGAACCCCTTCGGTGACTGCGCTCGTTCGGTCATGCCCGAGTAAACTCGGGCACGACTCTCACTTCGCTTGTCAATCAATATCATTGCCTATAACAGCGAGAGCGCCGCGGTAACGCCGATAAACACTATCGAGACAGTGCAGGAAACCGTAATCACATTATTGAAAGAAGGTCCTGCCGTATCTTTAAGCGGATCGCCTACTGTGTCGCCGATGACAGCCGCCTTGTGGTTATCGCTGCCCTTGCCGCCGAATTTACCGCCTTCGATATGTTTTTTGGCATTGTCCCATGCGCCGCCAGAGTTCAGCATAAATACGGCCATCGCAAAACCAGTAACAATAATGCCGGCAAGATAACCGACAACGCCGGCGGCTCCCAGCAGGATACCTGTGGCAATTGGACCGAGAATTACAAGCACTGCCGGAGAAATCATCTCTTTTAACGCGCCGCGCATGCAAATATCAACGCATGTCGCGTAATCAGCGTCCGCCTTGCCTTCCATCAGCCCGACAATTTCCTTAAACTGACGCCTTACTTCCCTGACAATGCTTTGCGCGGCGCGCTGAACTGCGGACATGCAAAGCGCCGCGAACAGCAGCACCACGGCGGAACCGACAAAAAAACCGACCAAAACCGGCGGATTTGTGATATTTAAATTCATCTGCGGCTTCCCAATGTTCGCCAGCTGAATATTCGCGATATTCACATAAGAGACCAAAAGGGCAAGTCCGGTAAATGCGTTGGACGCAATCGCGAAACCTTTCCCCGTTGCCGCCGTAGTGTTTCCAAGAGCGTCAAGCGCGTCTGTGCGCTCGCGCACGTTCTCTGGAAGTTTCGCCATCTGCGCGATACCGCCGGCGTTATCTGCAACAGGGCCGAAAGCGTCGGTCGCCAGAATTATGGCGTTAGTCGCAAGCATCGCTACTGCGGCAAGCCCGATGCCGTAAAGGCCGACATTGTAATTAAGACTGATGTAATCGGCAAGCGGCATACTGCCGTCAAAAAAAGCTTCCGGCTTCAGGAATTTGACTCCGCCTGAAACAATGAAACTCAGTAAAGCTGCGCCTGAAACGGTGATAATGGGGCCTGCTGTGGACTTCATGCCGAGCGACAAACCGCCGATAATCAGCGGAGCCGCGCCGGATTCGCTTGAAGCGGCAAGTTCGCGAGTCGGCTTGCTCGCGTCTGAGGTGAAATATTCTGTAAAAAGACTGACAATAAAACCCGCGACAATGCCGATAAGAACCGCTCCGTAAATGCCCCAAGCGTTCTGGGACATTGTAGAACCGGCGGGAGCGTTATTTGAGATATACATGATAAGAGGCAGAGTCGCGACAGCCGCGATGCCGCCCGCGATATATACGCCTCTCCGCAGCGAGTTAAGAAGGGACAATTGATTTATATTTTCTTTTGTGCGCACAAAGAAAGTCCCGATTATTGAAGAAAGAATACCTACTACGGAAATAATAATTGGCAGCATGAATCCGGCTATACCGTACCCTGCGCCGAAACTGATGGCAATGGTCGCCACCAGTGAATTTGAATTTGACTCATGAAGGTCCGCGCCCATGCCTGCAACATCGCCGACATTGTCGCCGACATTGTCGGCTATAACCGCCGGGTTCCTGGGATCATCTTCCGGTATGCCAGCCTCTACCTTGCCGACAAGATCGGCGCCGACATCAGCCGCTTTGGTGAATATTCCGCCGCCTACGCGCGCGAACACCGCGACAACGGCTACGCCCATTCCAAAAGTGACCATGGTCTGCGCTATCATCGCATCTTCCACTTTAAACGCGTATTTTAAAAGCATATACCATACTGTAATTTCCAGAATGGCGAGTCCGTTGACAATAAAACCCATTACTGAACCGGAAGAAAAAGCGACGCGAAGCGCTTTGTTCAGGCTTTCGCTGGCCGCGAAAGCGGTGCGTGAATTGGCGTTCGTGGATACCTTCAGGCCGACAAAACCGCAAAGCGCGGTGAAGAAACCGCCTGTAATAAAAGCGAACGGCGTGAATGGGTTGATGAACCCCTGCGCCCTGCCCATCAACAAAGGAACATACGCAAGAGCGGCCAGAATTACAAACATAACTCCAAGAAAAATCGCGACAGTGCCGTACTGGCGTTTCATAAAAGCGTTTGCGCCCTCGCGTATGGAAGCCGCTATTTTTTTCATTGTGTCAGTGCCTTCAGGAAATTTAATTACCCTGCGGGCCATCAGGAAAGCAAAAAGAAGAGAAGCCGCGGCTCCCACATATCCTACCCAAAACAGATTTTCAATCATTTTTGTAAACTCCTATTAGATACTTTATTATGCTTTATGCTTACCATAAATTGGGCCAAATGTCTATGCGGACAGCTCTCCTGACAGGAAAGACATCCTGACTGACTGCCCGGATTTTCATTGAAAAATAATAATTCTGTGCTATACTTACAAAATGAACGCAGAATTTTATTCCCTCGGTGCTGCCGAAGAAGTTACAGGTTCCAAGCATGTGCTTGAGATTGACGGGCAAAGCTATCTGATTGATTGCGGCGCGTTTCAGGGTTCCAGAGAGGAAGCGGATCGAAAAAACAGGGATTTTGGCATTGCGGTTGACCGCATAGACAGCGTTATACTTACCCACGGCCACCTTGACCATTGCGGTCTTCTGCCGCTCTTGATTAAACAGGGCTACAGAGGCAATATTTACGCTACCCCGGCTTCCAGGGACATTGCCAGTCTTATCATGATGGATTCGGCGAATATCCAGGCGCGTGACGCGAAATATCTGCAAAGCCAGGCCAAAAAGAAAGGCGAAAAGTTTAACTGGACGCCGCTGTTCACGGAGCAGGACGCGATACAGGCAGTCGGACAGACAATTGGAGTTTCGTATAACAGACCAATGCGCATCGCAGACAGCGTCAGCATGGAATTTTACGACGCAGGACATATCCTTGGCTCGGCGATTGCTTCGATAAAGATAAAAAAAGGCGGCGAAGAACTGAATATTCTTGCCACAGGAGATCTGGGCCGCAAAGGCAAGCCAATCATCCGGGACCCGGCTATTCCCGAAACTGTTCCGGACTACATCATCCTGGAAAGCACATACGGCGACCGCCGCCACAATTCAACAGATGACGCGCTTAAAAAACTCGCCGCAATCGCGAAAAACACAGTGGAAAAAAAGGGAAAAATTTTAATTCCCTCTTTCGCGATTGAGCGTACGCAGGAACTTGTCTACTATTTCCATCTGCTTGTTGACGAAGGCGTAATTCCCGAAGTGCCGATTTTTGTTGACTCGCCGATGGCGACCAACGCCACGACAATTTTCCAGGTGCACCCTGAATGTTACGATGAAGAAATCAAACAGGCTTTTATTAAACATCACAAGAACCCGTTCGGTTTTAACAGCCTGCACTTTACATCCAGCGTGCAGGAATCAAAGGCGCTTAACGATCAAAAAGGCCCGCTTATTATAATCTCCGCTGACGGAATGTGCGAAGCGGGGCGTATTCAGCACCATTTGATTCACAACATACAGGACCCGAACACCACAATAATGACGGTAGGCTACATGGCTGAAAATACCCTGGGAAGGCGTATCCGCAACCGCGAGAGCGAGGTGAAAATTCACGGCGAATGGTTTAAGGTGAAAGCGCAGGTAGAAGAAATTAACGCGTTCAGCGCACACGCCGATTATCTTGAAACGCTGGAATGGCTTAAAGCCGTTGACACATCACGCCTGAAGGGAATTTTCCTTGTTCACGGCGAAAAGAAATCGCAGGCGTTCCTGAAAAAATTCCTGGAAGAAAACGGCTACCCGAATGTAGAAATAGTCAAATACGGCAAAACCTACGAGATGAATTAGGGAACCTGGAGAAATATCTGAAAAAACAAAATATCTTCACATCGTCCCGCGGAGTATTTGACTGGATATCCGGATTTATCAATCTGGAAAAAGGGCAAAAGCCGAAAAGTTTCCGCATTGACAGAATGGAAACGCTTTTGGAACTTGCCGGCCGCCCTGACAAATGCGCCCCTTCAATTCATATAGCCGGTTCAAAAGGCAAAGGATCAGTTACCGCAATGACTGCCTCCATATTAAAAGCCGCGGGTTTTCGCGCGGGCCGTTATATGTCACCGCATGTAATCGACATCAGGGAGCGCGTCTGTCTTGGGGACTCATACTTTGACGAGGAAATTTACCGTAAAGCGGGAAGCGAACTGAGATGCCTTATGGAAGAAAAACTTCCCGCCTCTGTAAAATCGAATCCCGGCAGCGCTTCCCTCTTTGATAAAAACTCTCCCGGCGGCTGTGAGCCGACATACTGGGAACTGTTGACGCTCCTTTTTTTCCTGTGCGCGCGGGAAGCAAACTGCGATGCGATGGTAGTTGAAACCGGCATGGGCGGCCGCCTTGATTCAACCAATGTCCTTGACCCTCTGGTCAGCGTAATAACCCTGATTGAACTGGAGCATACCGCTTTTTTGGGAAATACAATCGCGGCGGTCGCCGGAGAAAAAGCGGGCATTATTAAAAAAGACAAACCGTTAATCCTGGCAGAACAATGTGAAGAAGCCCTGAATGTCTTTAAAGAGAAAGCGAATGAAAAAAACAGCCTGTTATTCTACCTGCCGGAAACAGCGGAAATTTCTGATATAAAAATAACAGCGCAAGGCGCAAATTTCACCCTCTCTTTCAAAAAATCACTCAATTATCAATTGTCAATTATCAATTCGCCGTTCTTCATCCCAATACCCGGAAAAGTGCAGGCGTATAATGCCGCTCTTGCCATTGCCGCCGCAGCGGCCGCGTTCCCGCAAATAAAAGAAAAGGCAATTCATGAGGGACTTGCGAATTTGAAAATCCCCGCCCGGTTTGAAAAAATCGCGCTGTCATGTGAAATGCCGCCATTCATCATTGACGGCGCGCATACTCCGCAAAGCCTTGAGCAATGCATAGAGACATTCTGCTCGCTTTACGGAGAAGGAGGCGTTCTGCTCTTCGGCTGCGCCGCGGATAAAGACATGGCGGCAATGGCAAAAATAGCGGCGCCCCGTTTCGCCAAAATAATAATAACCGCTCCGGGAACTTTTAAAACAAGCGATCCCGCGCGCGTTTACGAAAATTTTTTAATTCAGGCAGGTCAGGCAAAAACAGAACTGATCAGGGATACAAAAACAGCGGTTTTTAGGGCGCGTGATTATTCCATAGATAATAATTTACCGGCGCTGGGAACAGGCTCTTTTTATCTGGTGTCGGAGATTAGGAAGCATATTGGCTGAAAATCAGCAGTTTTTAATTTTCCAGTAATTATCCACACGTTCAAATTTACATGCGGGGAACGATATTTGCCTTCCGTCTTCGGCGCCCAGCTTGATCTGTCCGGTTACAAGATTTACTTCGACTACCTTCCATGATTCGCTGTTATAATTTATTTTCATGCCTTCCTGCGGAAGATTGCGCTGCTGCTCGCTGTAAAAACCGTATTCGTAAAACAGGCAGCATAAAAGCCGGCCGCACGGGCCGGAGATTTTCACCGAATTAAGGGAAAGTTTCTGATCTTTCGCCATTTTAATTGAAACAGGCTTTAATTTGTCTGATACGCAATGGCAGCAGTAGCCGCGGCCGCAGACTCCAAGGCCGCCTGTGACTCTTGCCTCGTCCCGCACGCCAATCTGGCGCAATTCAATGCGCATTTTAAAAACGCTTACAAGATCCTTTACAAGTTCGCGGAAATCCACCCTGTTTTCGGCGGTAAAGAAAAAAAGAATTTTCGGCTCTTCCAGAAGGTAATGCACAAGAACAAGTTTCATCTCCAGCTTATGGTTTTCGATCTTTTGCTTGCAGATATTAAACGCGTCATTCTCCAGTTTACGGTTGTTACGCGATTTTTCAAGATCTTCGGGAGTCGCCGCGCGGACAATCCATGCGATTTCCGAAACAGGCGGAAGTTTCCCGCGCATGGAACCGATGACCTGCGCCAGATCTCTTCCGTAGCGGGTAGGCACGATTACCATAGTTTCGGGAGCAAGGTTATCTTCCCTGTAAACAGCCAGAAATGTTTCATGCGAATATAAAAGGCGCAGCCTGTAGATGGGAGTATCAGGAGCGATGGATTCAATTCCCGCGTCGGCTCCGGTTATAATATTGCGTTCAGGACGATGCTCATCTTCCAGAGAGGAAATATCCTCATCTATATTTTCATACTCGTTATAATCGCTCATATTGCCCGTCCATAAAACATTTTATACCATACTTATTGCAGCAGATCAATTAACAAACCGCGGATTTCTTCAAGGCGCGATACCAGTTCCAGTTTCTGCAGCTGGCTGGACAAAAGCATTGCCGCAAGGTCTTCAAGTTTTTTATCTATAACCTGTATCTTTGTGTATCTTTTTCCGTCCCTTGATTCTGCGGTGCCGCGCTTCCCTTTGAATCCCGGTTTTAAAAAATTTGGAATGCCGTCTTCATGTTCCAGAGAATATGCGTTCTTAACAATATAATTCATAAAACCGCGCACCGCCTGTTTGTAACGGGTAATCTCTTCCGCGAAAGGACGGCTCTGCAGAGCATCTCCTGAACTCCGAACCTCATCCATTAAAAGATTTACAGTCTCTTCCGAGACCGGAAGATCGCTTAAAGGGCCAAGCTCATCCGCAGTCTTGCCCCGGAAGTCGTCAACCAGTCTGGAAAACGCGGATTTCTGCCGGATTCTGCCAATACCGGTTTTTTTATAATCCGCCGCGTCCGCCTGACGCGGCTGTTCAGATTTGGCTTTTGCGTGAGCCGCGGGATTCATGTAGAAGGAAGTATCGGTTATATCTACTTTAGCCATTGGAATTCCGGAAAACAGGTAAGGTTGATTTTATTCCCTGCGCATCCCGGTACTCTGACATTGACTTTACCCAGCTTTCTTCGGTTGGACATACAATTATTTTGCCATTAATAAAACATCCGTCGTCCGCCTGAATCCGGCGGGTAACAATATCGCCAATAACAATTCCCGTTGAATGAATTATTAAATGTCCGTCAGAGATAATATTGCCGCATATAACCCCGCCGGCTGTGATGTTAGTGCCTGTCACATTGCCTTTTATCCGCGCCCGCTCGCCGATTATAATTCTTCCTTTTACTTTTACATCTCCCCGGATACTGCCGTCTATACGGGTAAACCCGCCGGCTTCAATGTCGCCGGAAAGATTGGTATTGGGACCGATAATCGTGTTAATGGAAAAATCTTTTGCCCTGTCTAATGCCATCGCGCGCTAACGTTTTTGCCTGGCCATGGTGGATCTGATATTAATATACCTGTAAGGATCAACCAAATCTGAACCAACATGAACTTCATAATGAAGATGAGGCCCGGTTGAAACGCCGGTATTTCCTATGTAGGCTATCACTTCATTCTGCTGAACGCGCTGCCCTATTTTCGCGTTAAAACTCTGTAAATGCGCATAACGGGTATAATAACCGTGTTTGTGCCTAACGATCATATAGTTGCCGTAACCGGCGTCATAATCAACTGTTACAACCTGCCCGTCAGCGGTTACTACAACAGGGTCCCCGTAACGGTGGGTGGAAATATCGATCCCCATGTGAATATAAGGCTGACCGTGAATTGGATGCAGATTCTGACCAAAGAACATTGTAATTCTTCCAAGTCCGTTCTTAACAGGCCAGATACTGGGAATTTCGGTAAAAAGAGTGCTTTGGGAATCAAGAAGCGTGCCAATTTCCCTGATAGGCTCAACAGCCTGTGAAAGATACGAGGAAAGGCGGCGCACATCATCAACTTCCTGCAGGAGACCGTCCGGCGTCTCTTTTATGCCAAGAAACGAGCTTAAATCGCCGGAAGAGGTTTTATTTACGGAGTTATTATTGCCAACGCCCAGAGCGGAAAGCACTCCGGACAAGGCGTTTTCAAAACTACGCGCTTCACGCAGAAGCATGGCTGTTTCATCACGGAGCTGGTCAAGCGAAGCCTGGGTGTCTTTAAGCCGCCCGTCTTTGCCTGCCATTGTATACATTGTGCTGCTGTACGAAGCGCCCCACCATAAAAACGCCCCAACAATGCCGGAAACAACCAGCAAAAAGCAGAAAATCGATATGATAGTGATGTGAAGATTATAAACTCTTTTTTCTGAATGAGGAACAAAAACAACTGTATACCGCCGGGTAAGAAAATGGCCAATTTTTTTAAAAAATATCGCTAAGTACTGAGCAATTATGAGTGAAACATCTACAACCTTTTGTACAAGATTATTTTCCAGACGCTTGTACTCATGTACAGAAGCCATTATTTCCCCTACCTCTCATCTTATTATTCTACCAATAATCAAAAACTGTGTCAACAATGTTATCAAAAAAAACCTCTCATTTTCTATTTTTTTTTATGAATTTCTCAGAAATTTTTTAAAAATTTACCGCTTTAACCCCCGCCTCTATAGCATTAACATTCATTTCAATGAACTGATGCTTATCCGGAGGAAAGAATTTCCTCAAGATACTTTCAGTATCGGCTAAAACGAGCGCTTTCGTTAACCTGGCCATAGCGCCAAGGGCTACCATATTGGCGAAACGGATATTGCCTATCTGTTCCGCGATGGCGGAAGCCTCAATCTTGACAATTTTAATGTCCGAACGCTTCGGCTCTTCCTTAACCAGAGTCGAATTTATTACCATTAGCCCGCCTTCTTTTAAAATTTTCCCGCACGGGAGGAGAGAATCGGTATTCATTACAAGGCATGAGTCCGGCGTTGTGACAAGAGGGCTGGCAATTTCCTCATCAGAGATGATTACGCCGGCGCGGGCGATACCGCCGCGCTTTTCAGCGCCGTAAAACGGGAAAAAAGTAACATTTTTTCCTTCTTTCATGGCAAAATACACCCAAAGCTGGCCTAAAGAGACGATTCCCTGCCCTCCAAACCCGGCAAAAAAGGATTTTTCTGTCATTTTTGGCCTCCGGTAACCGAATTTAAGGTATTTTTTATCTCGCCAAGAGGATAAACGCTTATCATATTCTGTTCCAGCCACTCAATAGCCTGAACCGGCTCCATCGTCCAGTTGGTCGGACAGGGCGAAAGCACCTCCACCATGGTAAAACCAACTCCCGACAACTGGGCCTCGAACGCTTTTTTAATGTACTGCGCGGTTTTTCGCACATTTGCGGCATTATTCACCGCCCCCCTGGCAATGTAGCGCGTCCCCTCCAAAGTAGCAAGAAGTTCCGAGACCCTAATCGGATAGCCCATTCCGGCGGCATCAGCATCCCTGCCTAACGGCGCAGTTGTCGCTTTCTGCCCTAAAAGCGTCGTGGGCGCCATCTGCCCGCCTGTCATGCCGTAAATCGCGTTATTTATAAAAATCGTGGTAAATTTTTCGCCCCGGTTCGCCGCGTGTATCATTTCCGCTGTCCCGATAGCCGCCATGTCCCCGTCCCCCTGATAACAGATAACAAGGTGATCCGGGCGGACGCGTTTAATGCCTGTCGCCGCCGCAGGAGTTCTGCCGTGCGGCGGCTGCACCGAGTCAAAATCGAAATACAGATCCGCCCATATCGCGCAGCCCACAGGAAAGGCAATTATCGTCTTTTCCCTTAGGCCCATTTCATCTATAAGAGTGCCGATTATTCTGTGCACAACTCCATGCCCGCAGCCGCCGCAGTATTTGGTCTGCGTCTTTGTTAAACTCTCCGGATGTCCGTATAATTTTTTCATTTTTTTAAAATTTCCTTTGCTTTGGCAAATACTTCTTCTTCGGTCGGAATTATTCCGCCCGAATGACCCAACAGATGAATTTCAGCTTTTGAACCCGCGTAATAGGCGGAAAGTTTTACATCTTCCACCAACTGGCCAAGAGACATCTCTACAGATAACAGAGGTTTTCCGTTAGCGGCAATTTTTCCAAGCGCTTCATACGGGAAAGGCCACAATGTGACAGGCCTGAAAATACCGAGTTTAATGCCCTCTTTTTTGGCAAGCATCTGAGCGCCGAGGCAGACCCTCGCGCAGGTGCCGTATGCCGCCATTACAAGATCGGCATCCGCGCAGCCGGTTTCCTCAAAACGAGTCTCGGCCGCTTTCACGGTTTCGTAACGCGCAAAACGCGCAATTGTTAACGTCTCCAGCTCTTCCGGCACAAGATGAATCGAAGTGATATGCCGAGCTTTTCTGCACGGCGAACCTGTTTGAGCCATGCCGCCTGCAGTCCAGTCCCTTTTGGGCGGTTCCTTTTCCGGCGGCAGCGCTACGCCTTCTATCATCTGGCCGATCATTCCGTCTATTTGAATGATAACCGGCATCCGGTACTTGTCAGAGAGATCAAAAGCCAGATAGGTGAAATCCGCGCATTCCTGCACGCTTTTGGGAGCAAGCACAATGCAGCGGTAATCGCCGTGGCCGCCGCCGCGCGTTGACTGAAAATAATCGCTTTGGGCCGGAGCGATATTGCCAAGACCGGGACCGCCGCGGACAACATTGGCAAGCACAAGCGGGATATCCGCGCCTGCGGCATAGGAAAGCCCTTCCTGCTTCAGGCTTATGCCAGGGCTTGAAGAGCTTGTCATGGCCCTTACTCCGGCGCAGGAAGCGCCGTAAACCATAATAATCGCGGCAATTTCGCTTTCAGCCTGGATAAAAATCCTGCCGCGATCCAGCATATGTTTTGCCATGTACGCTATCAATTCATTCTGCGGCGTAATCGGGTAACCAAAATATGCGCCGCATCCGGCTCTTATGGCCGCTTCGGCGATAGCGTCGTTTCCCTTCATTAATACTTTTTCGCTCATGGCGATACCTCATAAACCTCGATGCAGACATCAGGGCAGACCTCAAAACAGTTGCCGCACGCGATACATTTATCGATCTGCACTGCTTTCGCGGGATACGAACCTGAAGAATTCTGGTCTGTATCCTCTTCCAATACTTTAACCGGACAGTTGCGGATGCACAGAAGGCATCCTTTGCACAACTCGCGGTCTATTATCACTTTTCCCTTTCTGGCCATGGAATTTCCTCTTGTAATATGTAACTAGAGTATAAATAAAAATACATCCAAAGCCAAGTGCTTCCCGGTGATTTTACGATTTTTCTTGACTTTTTAAAGATACTTTTTATTTTATAAATATAACCGTAATAGTTGGATTTCATGCAGTATGATTAACATTTTAATTTCATCATGGCACGATATGGACAGAGAACATATACTGGCCATTCTTTCAGATCAAAATGACTTCCGCATTGCCGGCGTTGAAAAAGACGAAGTAGCGGCAATAATGGAATCAGAAAAATTGAAGCCTGACATCCTGATATTGGACATACCGAAGCCAATCATTAGCTGTCCTGAACTGGCTCCGATTATTCACAGGAGATCGCCTGATACAGGAATAATAATGCTGAGCGATATAGACGAGGAGAATTTCGCCTGTCTCGCGCTTAAGGCGGGAATTCTGGGATTCCTGTTAAAAAAAACGGATATGAATAAACTGACGCTGGCTGTAAAAAATGTACATAACGGCGAAGTGTACATGAATGACTCAATTATTCACAGGGTATTTGACGCATTTACAATGATGAACCGGCAAAATGAGCAGACGGATGAACTTATTTTTTACGAACAAAGCTTCCCGCCGCAGACATCCGCAAATGACAGGGGTAAATATTATTCATTTTTTTCCCCGACAGAACGCGGAATAATTACTTTTATCGCCAAAGGTTTTAACGATGAACAAATAGCCGATTCACTGCATTTAAGCACGGGCGCCATCAGGAATTGCATAACAAAAATCAGGCGAAAAACAAATTTCAAAAGCCGCGCGCAGATTGTCGTCTTTTCCATTTATTACGGACTGATCAGTTTTGAAAAACCGGATTTCCCTTTCGTTATCAGGCAGGATTTCAGAAAGTGACAAAATTATTAAATTGGTTGAATCCGGTATTCGCGGCTGCCGCCGTTCGCAGGATCGGTAAAATACAGCGCGTGCGCGCGCAGAGCAAGGGTTTGCCCCCTGAAATAATTATCTCCGGGAAGCCGCTCATCTGCAGCCGGCGAATACAGAGGATCGTTCAGTATCGGAAAGCCAATCCAGCACAGATGACAGCGGATCTGGTGGCGAAACCCGCGTTTTATCCGCACTTTAAATACATTTTTGTCTGCGCTGATTATTTCAGTTTTGTAAAACGCGCCTTTATCTTTCGCGGTTTCTCCATGTTTTTTACCGTCATCAATTACGGGCCGAACCTGCTTTCTGCCGGAGCCAAAAGGACGGAACCATGATTCGATAATATTATCACTCACACGCGGACACGGGGGAAAACCGGGTAAATGATGCGGAATGCCGCCGAACCTTTGATTCAATGCGGAGCGTAAATCATTCTCGTCTTCTGTTGAATTAAGGCAAACCGCCGAATATTCTTTTACAAATTCGCCCTTGTCCTGCAATGATTTAAAAAAATGAAAACTATTCCCGTTCTTCGCGATAAGAGCCAGCCCGTGTGTTTCATAATCCAGGCGGTGCATAATGTCGTAAACATGCGCAAATTGCGCCGCAACTTGCTGCGCCGCATACCACTCAAGCAATGTTTTTGGTTCACTTATCTCTTTTTCCTGATCGCTGTTCCATGTTCCCTGTGGCCTGCTGTGCATTTGCGGCGGTTTAAACACAACGGCATAATCGCCTGTTTCCTCCAGTATATAAGGGCTATCCATACGCGTTTTCTTTTTTGTTCAATTTGCCTATTAAAGCGGTAAAACGATCCGGCATCATGGATGAAAAATTACTCTGCTCTGTATGCCCCGGCAGGGTTATAGCGAGGTTTTTTGAATGAAGCATTAAGCCCGTATCAGGAAAAACAGGGCCGCCGTAAACAGAATCTCCTATGATAGGATGCCCGATAAAACGCATATGTACGCGAAGCTGATGCGTACGCCCTGTCTTCGGACGCAGCATAACAAGCGAAGCGTTCTTCCAGCTTTTTACCGTTTTATAATAAGTGACGGCCTTTCTCCCGTATGCGCAGACCGCAAACCGCTTTCGTTCCTTTGTATCTCTGGCGAGATATGTTTCTATTCTGCCGGATTTTTCTTTGGGAATTCCGGCGACAAGCGCGATGTAAGTTTTTTTTACTTTCCGCAATTTGAACTGCTGCGCAAGAAAAGAATGAGACTGTTCATTGTACGCGCAAATAATAACACCCGATGTTTCTTTATCAAGACGGTGAACAATGCCGGGCCGCAGATTTTCATATCCGCGCATGCCGGACGCTCCGTTTTGAATTTCCTCCTGCGCTCCGGTTATTGGCTGAAAAGCCCGACTGTCCGGGTTTTTGCATAACATTCTGAAATAAAGCGCGTTCGCCAGAGTGCCCTGTCTGTTGCCCGCGCCCGGATGAACTACCATCCCGCGGGCCTTGTTTATTACCGCGCAATTTTCATCTTCATAAATAATTTCCAGAGGAATATCCTGGGCCGTAAGCTGCAAAGGAGGAGCGTCATCCCAAACCAGCTCAAGAAAATCTCCCGGTTTTACAGACCGCGAAAGTTTAACATCTTTTCCGTTAATTTTTGCCTTTAGATTTCTTGCTTTTATCTGGGAACGGGAAAGCAGGCGCAGCGCTTCTGACACATAACGATCCAGCCGCTTTCCGTTTATTAACTGATCTTCGGCAGTATGCGAAAGGAAAGGCATTACTTTTTTTCGTTTCCGGACGTGTCACCGGTTTTTTCTTCGACAGGATTTTCCTCAGCGCTTTTGTCAACGGCAGTTTCCGTCGCGTCCGGCGGCGGGGACGGCGTTATTTTAATATTTATTACGCCAGAAGGCCTGCTTTCAACCCTGCGCCGTTCCTTTCCGGTTTTTATCTTGTGAATGATTAAATCGGTAACAGCTATGGATGCCGAAAGACCGGCGGCGAGCCAAATAGTTCTTACATATTCGTCTTTTGTCATTTCCACTGCGCCCGCAGATTTAAGCGGCCAGGGAGCGTAGCGCCGTCCGGTTTCGGAAAAATCAAGGCCGCTATTGTCATACCAGCGGTACATATCCGTAAAAAAAGTGATTGTAAACATGGCGAACGGAAACGCTCCAAACGCGATTATATCCCAGCGGCGCATATCTTTTACCCATTGGGGAAATTTCGCAGGATCAAATGCTGACGGCGAAGTTGAAGATGAGGTTGAAGATGAAGATGTCTGAGCCGTTAGCTGAAATAAAGGCGCCTGCAGGAGAATGAAAAAAATGACAATAATAAAAAATTTCTTCATTGTTCCTTAAAAATACCGCCGCCTATCCTCAGCATTGTAGAGCCCTCTTCGACTGCGATTTCAAAATCATTTGACATCCCCATCGAAAGACAGGTCCAGTTCTCCGCAGGCGGGAAACGCCTTTCAAGCTCTTTTTGCGCTTTCACAAGCTGTCTGAAAGAACCGCGGATTAAACGCGCATCCTCCGTAAAAGGCGCCATTGTCATCAGCCCCTGCGGCTTTAAATTAGCGCCTGACAGAACAATTTCCGCCGCGCGGAAAAGTTCATCAAAACCGGAAAACCCGCTCTTTGAATCCTCTCCCGTGTGAAGTTCAAGTAAAACGTTCAGCGCCGCCGCCTGCCGCGCCGCTGCTTGCCGCGCCGCCGCTTGCCGCATGGACGCAAATTTGTCAAGTTCGCCGATAAGCTCAAGGCGGTCAACAGATTGAATGCAGTCAAAAAAGAGAACCGCTTTTTTTGCCTTGTTCCGCTGTAAAGAACCAATCAAATGAAGATCTAATTCAGGATGATCTTCCCTGAATGTTTCGAACTTGGCAAGGGATTCCTGAATTTTGCTTTCGCCGAAACAGCGAATGCCGCTTTGCCATGCTTCCTCTATCATGTTGACCGGCACAAATTTTGAAACGCCCATAAGGGTAATATCGCCGCGTTTTCGGCCGGCTGCGCCGCAGGCCTTTTGAATCCTCTCCTCTACTTTCGCGATATTTCCCGAAATTGACATTTCCTTGTCTATAATCGCATATTCTCTATTGAATTTGCAATAGATAGAAAAACATCCGCATGAAGCGTTTCAGCCCTCTCATTGCCGGTCAGGGAGTTTTCGCACAAAACGCCGGCGCATATTTCCTTAACTGTTGAATCTCCCCTGCCGGTACGGGCATTTCCAAAGCGGGAAGCAATAAAAGCCGACAGATTATTTTTTACAGTTTTGCGCCTTGAAGCAAAAAGCGAACGCACAAGCGGGTAAAATGTCTTTGGATACAAAGGCGGCGGATTTATTTTTTCCAGAAGAACCCCCATGCTGTCAACATTGGGCCGGGGATAAAATGAAGAAGGATGTATTAACATTAAAGGTTTTACCCTGTACACGGAAGAGCACAGCACGGAAAATGAAGAATAATCCGGCGAACCGGCGGATGCGGCCATGCGGAGCGCGACTTCTTTTTGCACAGTAACAACAACCCGTGAAAAAACGCGGCCTTTTTCAATCATGTCCGCCAGAAGAGAGGCGGCTATATTGTAAGGCAGATTTCCCATCAGGAAATTCGCCTGCTGCGCCGCTGACTGCGCCGCTGCTTGCCGCGCCGCTGCGCCCCAGGTTTTCATCACATCGCCTTCCACAAGACAGAAATTCTCCTGTCCGCAAAACAAACGCTTTAACACGCGTATAAAACCCGCGTCAATTTCAAACGCGCGCACTTTCATTCCATTTTCAAGAAGCGCCGCTGTCATGGCTCCGAGACCAGGCCCTATTTCCCAGATTTCATCTCCTTTATGAGCGCATAACGCATTCGCGAGGGCGTTCCTTACCACGGGGTTTATTAAAAAATTCTGCCCGAATTTTTTACGCATGCCAAGCCCTTCTTCACCAAGGAAAGATTTAAGCGCTGATGCGGAATTGTAATTCAAAAGAAACCCGTCTTTATTTTCCATAATAATTCAGTCAAACGGCATAAGTTTGAGCAAAGACGCACGGCGTCTGTATTCCAGAACATTTATTAAAAGCGCAGCCGCGATGGAAATCGCGAGTACCGCGGAAAACCTGACTGAAGTAACGCCGGGAACCGCTCCGGCAAAAGAAACAATTTTTTCCTGCAATTGATAAATCAGCAGCAATGGAAAATCAAGAAAACCCGAAAGCGAAACCATATCCAGAGCGAGCCATGCCATCGATCCAATCATAAAAACGGTAGTTAAAGGAACAAGAAAAAGACCGGTGATTATTCCCATCGGGACAACAAGGCCGAAAGTAAAGCATGTAATTCCCGCGCTTGCGATGAAAGCACCGCAGGAAGCTGTAAACGGCTGCAGAATTAAATCAGGCGCTTTTCCGGAAAGCAGGAAAAAAAGCGGCTGCCCGATTATAAAAATGCCGGCTAACGCGATGTAAGACAGGGTAAAGGAAATTGTATTGCCTTCCGCCGGAGAAATAATTATCTGCAACAAGAAGGACAATGCAAGTATCGACATTGGCTCTCCCGGAAACGCGCCAATAATCGCGATAACGCCGATCAGGTACATAATGGCGGAACGGTTAAGGCTTGGCATAGGACCAACCAGAAAACAGTACAGGCAGATAATTACCGCGCCGGCAATGGCGGACTTTTTCAGGCCAAGCGGTTTTTTCAGGAAAAAGGCGATAAGAGCCGCAAGAACCGCAAGATGCATGCCGGAGAGCGCAAGAATGTGAGAACAGCCGGTGTCACGGTAAAGGACAGCGAGGTTTGAATCAAGACTGTCTCTTATGCCGACAAGAAGCGAAAGAGCCAGACCTCCCCACGGTTTTCCGTCAAAACGGTTAATCAAGCCGAGCCTTACGCCTGTCCGCATGCGCTCAACTTCCGGCGCACGTTTGACAATGTGCATGGAATCCGCTGAATATATCCAGCCCAATTGCGCATAACGCAGCCTGCCTTCAGAAAAAACCGTTGTCCCGCGTCCAAATTCCCTGAGCCTGATTGCGCTGTCTTCCGGGAAAAAAACCGTTATCTTACCGCTTGAACTTACGCGCGCCTTTTTATCGTTTACGCAATTATTCAGGGAAAGAACAGCCATCGCCCTGCCCTTTGAAATAATTCTTGGATCTTCAAGCAGTACGCCGGTAATCGCGGTAATTTTTTCATGAGGAATGCCGAATTTAACGTCATTGCGCCCCGCTCCCGCGGCGCATATTCCAACGCAGACGCCGGCGGCTATCACAACGCTGTAAATTTCTGTTAGCCGCAACATCCGCGATTTGGAGCGCAGCGAAGAGAGAACCCGGAAAAAGCAGACAAATGCAAGCAGAGCGGATAAAACTGCGGTATTCGCCAAAAACGGCAATGAGGAGAAAAAGTAGAAACCTGCCGCGGCCGCTGCGGCGGCGCAAAGAACAGGAGTAATATGCGGACGGCTTACCATTTAAGGCGGTCTATCGCCTCCTTTGCCGCGGCAAGAATATCTTCGGTGTACGGTAAATTACTGACCTGGAGCAAGTGATCAAAAACATCCTTATCGCCGATAAGGCCAAGCGCGTTAACAATAGCCAGGGTAATTTCCCTGTCAAAATTCCCCGTTTTTTCCATCCGGATATTAACAAGGCCGAGCTGCAGCGCGAGCGTCAGCGCGGCGTCTGTATTTCCGGCTGTACCCAAAAGAGCAATCGCATCCAGAAGATTCTCTTTTGAAGCGTTATCATGCTGATAATCGGTCTGAACACGGTAATAATGCCTTATTGCCAGCGTATTCGCCCTTGTCCACTTCAGCGGAACAAGCGTCTTAACTGACGCGTAACGCATTTCAGTAAGATTAATATCGTCATCAGCGGCTGTAAAACTCTGTTCCAGAGCAAGTTCCGCAATCTGCCCGCGATCCGGCGGACTCAAACGGTTATTGTCAATGCCGGTTTTAAAAGCGATCAGCTTTTCTTCAGGAGGATTCTTTAAAATAACATTCATAAGAAATTGCTTGATGTTTCCGGGAATTAAATCAAAAGCTCCCTGCGCTTCAAAAGCAATAACCTCTGGGAAATCGGCGCAGATAACCGCGAACAGGGGAGAATAGGAAGAACTGTCGCCCAGTTCAAGGACAGCGGCTATGCATGCAGAAATCGTCGCGTAATTTACATGACTGCCGGCTTTGAACAAATTATTCTGCTCCATTAGGTAGTTATTGATTTTTTCGATAATGGAAGCGTTTCCCTTCGCGAGCTTTCCCGCCGCGATAAGGATTTCAGCTCCAAACGGAGTGTCATGGTATTCTGTAAAAAGATCCCATAAAATATCAGTATCTTTATAATCGCCGGTATTTTTAAGGCCGTTTAAAGAAATACTGATTATTTTTACCATATCCGGATCATTTTTTAAAAGCTGTGAATTTTTTACGGCAAATTGCAGCGCATAATCGTAAAATTCATTGATGAAATCCCGCGCGTTATTATCATAAGACGCGTTCTCAAGAATTTGCGCCTTTACAGAGAGAGCGGATCTGGTAAAATTCTGTTTATAAAGCTGAAATATTTCTGAATCAGAAAATATTAAACAAGGGAAAAAAAGAAGCAGAAAACCGAAGCACAGACCGATTCTTTTATCCATTCATCACCTCGTTAAATTTCCCGCGCGGCATATTAATGTCGATAGGATTGGAAGGAGACATATTATCCGCCTCTTCTTCCAGCACACGGAACGGCAGTTCGTCATCGTCATCATCCGGAAGAAGATCGAAAACTTCGCAGAGAATATGATTTTTGGTTGAAATGGGGAGCAGATCGGATTCCATATGTATAAGCGAAATATTGTTCATCTGATGATAATCTACAGAACGGACTGTTCCCGGCATACATATGGGAACTCTGTCAAGAGCGAACTGCACTTTAAGACGCAGGCCGATCTCGGCATGCCCTTTTACCCTGAACGCGCAGCCGGTATCGGAAATATCATCAAGCATGCATTTAAGTCCCGGCGCTCTCTCAATTCTGCCGGGATCGGTATCGCCGGTCAGATAAACATAAGCGGGTTTGTGAAACTTGATGCGCATTGATTTTCGCCTTTGCGTTCTGAAAAGAGAATCGTTGTGATCCACCTTAAGCGAGGAAATGCCCTTCGAAAAAACTTCATCAATTACTTCGGTATCAAATACATAACCGGCATCATCCTCGCGCCAGAAATATATCGAAATTTTCTGTCCCTGCCATTGGGGAGAGGCGGATATTTTGGGATTTATTGGACGCGAAATGGCAATGGAATTGCCGGTATTTTTTACCACTTCTGATTTAAAAATCCCAATGCCCTGCAGCAAAACCCGCAATGTCTGCCCTTCGCTGATTTGACGCGAAGTTGAAATACTGGCGTTTTTTTCGGAATTTCTCACTCCCATTTCTTTACAAAAATCGAAAAGCCTTGATAAAAAATCCTGAACGCCAGGTTCTTCGCTTTCTCCTGATATCCGCAAAGCGTATATTACCGAACGTATGCATTTCTCAAGCTGTTTTTGGGATGTAAACATTGAAGCGGGGTCTTCGATACCGCTATTGAGGATTAAACGCCTTAACTGCTCCAGTTCCCGCACGGAAAAACCAGCTTCCTTTCCTTTTGAAAAAAATTGAAGCCAATTTACCGAATTTTCCTTTTTTCGCGTAAAAAAGAAGATGCACAGGATTAATATAAAAATAATAATAAATATAAACACGGTCAATTTTTTCAGCCTCTTTAAATTTTTGCTATTGCCGGAGTTTTACTGTAACTTATATAATTATAATACAAGGACAGGAAAAATGGGAATATATATTGAAATGCTGATACTGTACATTGTCCTCTTTTTTTCCGCTTCTACCGGCTCTTCAGGCGGCGAGGGACAGGCAGTTTTCTCCATTTTTACCGAACTGACCAGAATGCTCCTGTATAATATCCCTTCACTTGCATTAATCTGGTACCTTTTGTTAAAAGCAAAGAGAATCAAGGACTGGGATATTATGCCCGGTAAAAGAGACATTATTTCTGTCATTATTGCCCTTCCTTGCATGTTAATTACTGGATATTCAATCGCTTATGTATCGTCACGTATCGGCGGAGCATCAGCCCAGGTTTCGCTCAGTACCCCGCCTGACACTGCGGGATGGGTAATTTTAAGCATATCATGCCTCACCGCCGCCTACCTTGAAGAAAGTTTCTTCCGTTTTTATATCCTGTCCAGAAGATCAAAACTAAATTTAAGCGCCGCCTGGGCGCTTATTGTTTCAGTTGCGCTTTTTTCGATTTGCCATATTTACGAAGGCCCCTGGGGCTTCCTGAACGCTGTCATCTCGGGCACTGTCCTTTCCGTTGTTTTCCTGCGTTATAAATCATTGCACGGTATCGCCATTGCCCACTGGTTTTATAATTTTTCCGTTTACGCTGTAAGCTCGACAATCGCATAAAATTTCACCGCCGCATGAATTTCCTGTTAATCTTCATACCTTTATATTGGGATCGGCCGTGCGTATTGCTTTGGTCTGGCGGGAAAAATTTTAAGAGATTAACCACGAACAGTTCCGAACATCGCAAACTTGTTGTTTGAAATTTTTTTTTATCCTTTAAGATTTCTGTGGTACGCTGCGAAAAACGATGACACCATTTCCGTGATGCCTTGTTTTACTAGTAAAATTATAGTATAATCTGCTATATGAATGAATACACTGTTACATTATCTTTTGATGATGAAGCGCAGAAATGGTATGCTCAAAATGATGAAATTCCCATCATACTTGAGGATTCATCTCTTGAAACTTTGATCAATCGTATAAAATTGGCAGTACCAGAGATGCTGGAAATTAACAACTTACCAAAAACCAATATCTATTTAACATTTAAAATGGAACCTCAGGCAGTTGTGGCTTAATGGCGGAATATGAAAAAAAGGTTCGGCAAGTCCTGAGTGATAATGGCTGTTACTTCGTTCGTCATGGCGGAAGAGGCGATCATGATATTTGGCACAGTCCGATAAATAATAGAAATTTCACTGTTGATGGAAAAATAAATATCCGGCATGTCGCAAATGCTATTATGAAACAAGCAGGAATTAACTATCATTTCTAAGATTTTTAATAACTGCATAATCTGTCATCAATTCCCATATGATGCTTCGCACCCTCCGCGCTGTTGAGCCATCCGGCCACGCTACAGATGGTGTCGTCGCATGACTATGGTACACTACGGAAAACTGTGCCTGACACTCTTTCCCGCCTGCTTAAAAATTTAATATACCTTCAGTAGTTATAAACATTGATATTTAACATTGATCGCTTTTTCAACAGCTTCACTGACTACACGCTCAATGTTACATACAAGAGTATTGTGAAGCCTTTCCATAGCGTCTTCGGGTGAAGTTTTAACGAGAAATAATTGATAAGTTTCTATATCTAACGCATTAGCAAGCCGATCCAGCATTTCTGGAGTGGGAAATTTGCGTGATACTTCTATCATGGCGATATATTGGGTTGTAATGCTGGCTTTTTCCGCCAGTTTTACCTGAGAAAAACCGCATTTTTTACGATTTTCCTTCAAGTTATGGGCCAATATATCTCTTATACTTGTCATTTTCCCTCACTTGCCAATAAGACAATAATATATGCTTAATAGCTATTGACAAGCGTCTATATGTACAGTATAATTGCCCATTAGACGCTTATAAAGTGGCAATTTTTAAACAAATAGGAGAATATTATGAACAAGATTTGGATACGGTGTTTAACTCCAATAGCATTTACGTTATTGATCATGTTTAGCTGTACAACATCGAATACTCAGCAAGATCAGCCTCAACAAGCTCAAGCTCAACCTCAACAAGCTCAACCTCAACAAGCTGAACAGCCGCAATTTGAATTGATTGATGGCAATTTGATAATTAACAATGGTGTAACTTCAATCAAAGACAGTCAATTTAAAGGAAAAGGGATAACCAGCGTGACGATTCCTGACAGTGTTACTTCCATAGGAGAAGAAGCATTTGCAAAAAACAATCTTACCAGCGTAACGATTCCTGACAGTGTTACTTCCATAGCTTGGTATGCATTCGCAGAAAATCGTCTTACCAGTGTAACGATTCCTGACAGTGTTACTGCTATAGGAGATTATGCATTCTATGACAATCAACTTACCAGCATAACGATTCCTGACAGTGTTACCTCCATAGGAATTTGTGTATTCGCTGTTAATCAACTTACCAGCGTAACGATTCCTGACAGTGTTACCTCCATAGCTTTGCATGCATTCGCTGGCAATCAACTTACCAGCGTGACGATTCCTAATAGCGTTACTGCTATAGGAGATTATGCATTCGAAAATAACAGACTTACCAGTATCGTCATTCCTGACAGTATCGGTAACCTTGATGAGAAAGTCTTTACAAGATCGTTAAGAAATGTAACGCAAATCAGCATTGGCGCGAATGTCAATCTTAGCGGATATTCTGACGTTGTTTGGATTGGATTTAGCAGTTTTTATTTAGCAAACGGGAACAGGGCTGGAACCTACACACTGAGTAACGGCAGATGGAGCGCGCGATTCAGATAAAAAATAGAAATTAAGGAGTTAACAATGAAAGTCATTTATAAAATAACCTACCCAAACGGGAAAATTTACATCGGCAAGGATGCGACAGGAGACAACCTGCGGTATTTCGGCAGTCCGGATCGCGAATATCTGGAAAAAGATTTTCCCTGGGAAAAACAGCAGGATATAACGCTGCACAAGGAAATATTGTTCTTTGATGAAAATATTTCTGACAGCGATTTGTCAAAAAAGGAATTTGAATTCATCAAGAAACATGATTCAAACAATCCATTGAAAGGCTATAATATACTGCCAAAGCAATAATTGATCGCATAAACGGTGTCAGACGCGGTAATTTGTAGCGTTTATTCCTTGTTTATGGTATATTTGCTTTATATGGAAATCGTTGTAAGGTATACTCGTTCTGCCTTTAAGCATAAGAACATAACTGAGGCGGATATTCGCCATACTATACAGAATTGGCGGTACGATGATATTTTTGAAGACGATCCTGACAAGCATCTCTTGATTGGGTTTGACTCTAATGCAAATTTGCTGGAAATAATGTATAATGTAATTGATGAGAAAACGGTGAAGGTGTTTCATGCTATGAAATGTACTAAAGAAAATCGGAAATTGATTGAAATATAGGGGAGTTTTATGCCGGATTTGACTGAAGAAGAATATGACGCTCTTGATGAATTTTATACTAAAAATCCGCCGAAACTGTCGGGTAACGGCAAAAGCGGCTTTTTCGCCAAACATGCACAGAAGGGTAACACACTTATTTTCGTTGACGATCTTTGCGCTACTTGGCTGCGTGTCAAGGCCGAAGCCACAAATTCTACACCGGAAGCAATTATTCACCAGTTGATCTGTAAAGAATTGGCTGCGGCTGTTTAACTTGCATCCATGCCCAGTGTCAGGCGCCGTTTTCCAAACAACAAGTTCGTCTGCGTTCCTCTGGAACGAGTTCGGACTTGTTCGTGGTTAATCTCTTCTTCCCTTCCCGCCCGCTGTTCACTTAACACTTCACACTGGTCAAACTTGACTGGAAAATATAAATATACTATCGTTTAATCAGGAGATTATTATGCTAATAATTGACGGTATTCTTGAAAACGGCGTATTTATTCCGAATAAACCTCTTGTTGATATTAAAGGTCGGCAAAGCGCTACTTTGACCGTTTCCACCAACGATGAAATAGACCGACAGGAGCAAATTTTAGCATGGAAGCAGTTTGGAGAGGTTGTTCTAAACAGTAATGAAGAATTGGAAGGAAACCCGGAACGTATAAAATTCAAAGACATTAAAGAAGTAATATGAAAAAATTCGCTCTTGATACTGACATTGCCTCATTTTATTTGAAAGGCAATGTAAAATTGATAGATCGTATAAACAGAGAAGTAAAAGACGGCAGTATTGTAATTCCATCAATTGTATATTTTGAAATAAAGAAATGGTTATTAAAAAACTGTGCAAAAGTAAAATTGGCAGCTTTTGAAAATTTACTGGTAAAATACGGTGTAGACACAATTACAAAAGAAACACTGGATGCCTCTCTTGCCGTTTATATTGATTTAAAATCCAAAAATATAACAATTGACGATTGTGACATATTTATCGCAGGTTACTGCATTCATAAAGATTATATTTTAATAACCAATAATACAAATCATTATCAAAATATTAAATATTTAAAAATTGAAAATTGGATGTAACTTACATCCACGCCCGGTGTCAGATGCCGTTTCCCTTCCCGCTCGCCGCTTATCTTTTCTTCGCGTTTGGCTTTACTTCCGACAACCCTGAATTGTCAAAATGCGTTTTAAAAGAAGGAACTTTCGCGGCATCAGGTTCAACTTCCGCGTTTCCGGAAAAACGGTAATTTACATTCCGCATGGTGATAACATCGTCGAGCAGTTTGCGGTTAGTGTTGATAAAATTCATCGTAAAACGGAATTCGGTTTCGCAGGAAGACAGAGCCGGAATATGCAGAATGTTTTTGCCATGACCGTCCGCCCATTTTAAACCGTTGCCGTATAACACATAATTTATCGAAGACAGATTAACGTCAAATACATTGGGATTATCTATCTTGATTTTAGTTTCAAGTTCGGTATTAATCAGCTCCGCCTGCAAAATCACAATCGAGACAATTTCAAACTGAGGTTCCATTACTTCAATAACAGGCTCCGGCTCCGGCGCAGGTTCTTCGATAACTTCTGCGATTTCAACGACTTCAACAGCCTCAATGACCTCCTCTATAACCACAGGTTCAGCGGGAGGCGGCGATTTGCAGGCAATTATTAAAAAAGGGATGAAAATTAACAAAAAACACTTCTTCATATCATATAATATCGGTTAATTAATCCTAATGTTTAGATAAAAAGTTAAAAATAATTTGTACTATATTCCATTGTTGCAGGCAAATATAACCCGTTTTTGACAGGAAAGTATGCCAGTAATAATACTTGAGGGGTGTCAGCGGTAAAAGTACCGTGCCTGCATGGTGCTTTTGACCGCTGACAGGCCCCCAAATAATATCTTTTAGGCATACTTTCTTACTCAAAGGATACCGCGCTGTAAAAAACAGTGTTGTTCTCCGAGCCTACGGCGCTTATCATGCAGTCCGCGGCGGGACATGAGTTTTTACCGTCAAGCAGGCCGCTTTCAAGAAGGCTTGCCACAAGGCCGCCGCCGCAGGCATTTAGGCTTCCGTCCAAAATCGCGTTTGCAAGAGCCTCGCTGTCTTTTTCAGAAAACAGGCGAAGACATTCTTCCGCTGAATTCCGCGCTTCCTTTTGATCGTTTGAGCAGGATAAATTGCATGAAACCACAATCAAGGTTTCGTCGAGTATGGGCGAAATAACAGTATGGAGCGCCTGCGCAAGGTCTTTAATGTACTGCGCCGCCGGCTGCCCCATAAGAACCGGAACAATTGACGCGCGCGGGAAGCAGTATTTTACAAATGGAAGCAGAATTTCTATTGAATGTTCGCCAAGGTGCGGAATATCGTTTGTTTCAATGTAATTACCGCAAAATTCAAGCTCTTCCGATAAATTCCTGTCTACAAGGATTTTTCCCAATGGAGTATAAAAAGAGTGGGAATTTGACAAAAAAAGGCCTTCTTCGCGCTTGTCATGAATAGGACCAAGCATTACTACGCGCCTTAAATTGCCGCTTCTGCCCATCGCGGAAGAAAACGCGTTCGCCGCAAGCGCTCCGGAAAAACTCCATGCCCCATGAGGAGCGATAATCGCCTGAGCAAACCCGCCTGAACCATTATCAAGGTCAAATGCCTTAATCGTTTTGAGCATTTCCTTCCGGTCTTCCGGGTAAAATATACCGGCTCCGACAGGGCTCCGCACACGCTTTTTCTGGGCAAGCACAGCTTCCATATACCTTAACTCTAATATTTGAAAGAGCCATATGCAAGGAAAAAGCTAAAATATATGAAAAATCACCAGTGACATATCCCTTTTTACACTTTACAGTTCTCCAGGGCGCGAAGGCGGGCATCGTCCAGTTTAATATGAAGGTTTTTTTCCTGGGTGGGAATTACCAGCCCTTTCTGGACTTTGCCATTAGCGCTGTTTTTTGCCCTTCTAAGGTATTTTACATGAGTATAAAAAAGATCGCCTTCGCGGTTATTTCTGCCTTTTGAGTAAAAAACCGCCAGGTTTCCGGCGTCAAGCAGTATGTCAAGCGGGACTGTTTTTCCGGAACGCTGCTTTATAAACACATAGGAGCCGTGATAATCCCTGGCATGGAGCCACAGATCGTTGCCCTTTACATGGCGGCGCAGAAGCTCGTCGTTTTCGCCTGAGTCCCTGCCGACAACAATAAGCCAGTCGCCTCGTTTGAACGCAAGCCCGGGCCGCCGCTTTGACAGCGTATCCTTTTTTGACTGTCCTGCGGCAGGACGCGCCTGAGCCTTTAGCAGCTTCGCCAGAATTAAAGGATTGGTTTCACCTAACAGCCTTTCCAGTCTGTCTGTTACTTCCTTAAGCTCCCGCTCGCCTTCGGCAATCTCCCTTCTTATATCTTCAAGTCCGTTTTTTGCCTTCCTGTACTGCTCGTAATAAGTCCCCGCCATTGCGGCCGGGTTTTCGCGCCGGAAATTCTGCCGCGGCTCCAGTTCAATCCGGATTTTTTCGCCTTCGTATTCTGTCTCAAGCCATTTATCGCCGGGTTTAATATTCGCTATGTTTGAAAGAATCAGATCGCCGTAGAATTTCAGCCTGTCCGCGCCGGCAAAAGACGCCTCTTTTTCGCGAAGCCGCCCGAGCGCCGCGTTTATCCTTCCAAGGCTGCCTTCGCAGCCGCGCCTTGCCTGTTCGCGTAACGCCTCAAGCGAAAGAGAGCCGCCCTGCGCGGCGTAGAACGCGTCAGCTCTTTCATTGAATGATCCGCTCCCCGGCAGTTCCCTGATTTCATAATCGCGTTCCGGTTTGCCGTCCGCCTGCGCGTCTTCGGGTGAATAATGTCCGCCTGTAACTTCGCCGCGTTTGGGCAGGCGGCGCATTGCATCCAGCACAACGCCGTCTTCGTCTGTAACGATAAAGTTCGCCGCGTTCGACCAAAGGCGGATATAGAGTCTGTAAACAGCGTCCGGCCTTTTTACGATGACGCGCACAATGCGGTTGTCCCCAAGCTGGCATATTTCAGTAATCCGGCCGTTTACAATTTTTGATGATAAAAATTGCGCGAAACGCAGCGGCTTTTCGCTTTTCACAGCCGCGCGGAATGTTTCATGTATCCTGCACGCGCCTGAACTCAGGCTTACAAGCAGTTGTTTTGTTTTGCCATTGCCGTGCAAGCGCAAAATGATCACATCAAACGCGCTTTGCACGGCGCTTTGAATCTGCGCACCCTGCAGATCAAGCTCTTCGAGAATTAAATTGATTTCTTTCCAGTTAAGCGACATTAAGGCAGTATAACATTTTTAACTGACACCGGTAAATAATTGCCTCGCCGCCATTAATTACGCCTTTTTTAAATCCTCGGAAGTAATGTGTAATTTACCGTCTTCCTTGCGTGTGGCGATTTTTCTGAAATACTCAAAGTACTGTTTGTCCATATACGCGATATGGGATAAAATCCAGTCCCTCAGATACCTTGTAAAAGTAGAAAGAGTAAGCCTTTTCCCGGCTTCGTAATCACGGACATTCTCAATAACCTTGCGAATAAAATTTTCATGCTCCTTTTTATGTTCCTCGTAGCCCGCGAATTTTGTGGCAATTAAAATTTTTTCTTCCGTCGCAAAGTGGACTTTCACATAGTTAATTACTTCCTGAATTGCCTTGTTAAAAAAATCTTTTTCCTGTTTTTCGTTTCCTGTCGCGTGTTTGAACATGTTATTTACCAGATCAACAAGCATTTTGTGCTGATCATCAATGGTTTTGATCCCGCACGCAAATTTATCCGTCCATACAACCAGATCTTTTTGATTATCTGCCATATAATAATCCTCCATATCAAATATAATAATTCTTCAGGTTGACCAACCTTTTTATTTTGTATAATTTTAACATAAGAGCGGTTAATAAGGAAGAAAATTTATGTCAGTTGATGATAAAAAAATAATTTATTCCATGTACAAGGTTTCAAAAAAGCATGGAACCAAACAGGTTTTGAAGGATATCAGCATTTCATATTTTTACGGCGCGAAAATCGGGGTAATCGGCCTTAACGGATCGGGAAAGTCCAGCCTGTTAAAAATTCTCGCAGGCGCGGATACAGAATTCGCCGGGGAAACATCGATAAGCCCCGGTTTTTCAATCGGATTTCTGGAACAGGAGCCGTATCTTGAGCCGGGAAAGACTGTCAGGGAGATAGTGTCAGAAGGAGCGGCGCAGCTTGTCGCGCTTCTTGCGGAATTCGATAAAGTAAGCGAAGCGTTTGGAGAGCCCGATGCCGATTATGACAAACTTGGTGCAAGACAGGCTGAATTGCAGGAAAAAATCGAAGCCGCGGACGGATGGAATCTTGACAGCCGCCTGGAATTGGCGATGGAAGCCCTGCGCTGCCCTCCGGGTACAGAGTCAGTGGATCACCTTTCAGGCGGCGAGCGGCGGCGCGTGGCTCTTTGCCGCCTGCTCCTTCAGAAACCGGACATCCTGCTGCTCGACGAGCCGACTAACCACCTTGACGCCGAAACTGTAGCCTGGCTGGAGCGTCATCTGCAAAGCTACGCCGGAACCGTTATCGCGGTTACCCATGACCGTTACTTCCTTGACAATGTCGCAGGCTGGATACTGGAGCTTGACCGCGGCGAGGGCATTCCCTGGAAAGGGAATTATTCCGGCTGGCTTGAACAGAAAGAAAAGCGCATGGCTCAGGAAGAAAAAGGCGAAAGCGACCGTCGCAAGACATTACAGCGCGAACTTGAATGGATACGCATGAGTCCCAAAGGCCGCCATGCGAAAAGCAAGGCGCGTATATCAAATTACGAAAAACTCTATCAGGATGACGAGAGGGAACGATCCAAAGGCGGCGCGCAGAACAGTAAAATCACAATTCCGGCAGGACCGCACCTTGGCAAGCTGGTTATTGAAGCGGAAGGCCTTTCCAAATCATTCGGACAGCGGCTGTTATTTGACAATATGAGTTTCACAGTGCCGCCGGGAGCGTGCGTAGGCATAATAGGGCCAAACGGCGCGGGAAAGACCACTTTGTTCAAACTGATAACAGGCGGCGAAAAGCCCGATTCAGGCGAACTGAGGCTGGGTGAAAGCGTAAAGCTGGGCTATGCCGATCAGATGCGCGAAAGTCTTGACGGCGAAAAAAATGTCTGGGAGCAGTTATCAGGCGGGCAGGATTTGATCAGGCTTGGAAGCGGACAGGGAGCCAGAGATGTGAACTCACGCGCCTACTGCGCATGGTACAATTTTTCGGGAGCCGATCAGTCAAAAAAAGTGGGAGTCCTCTCAGGCGGGGAGCGCAACAGGCTTAACCTCGCGATGATGCTCAAGGAAGGGGCGAATGTACTGCTGCTGGACGAACCCACAAACGACCTGGACGTTAATACCTTACGCGCTCTTGAAGACGCGCTTGATACATTCGCCGGCGTAAGCCTTGTCATCAGCCACGACCGCTGGTTTCTGGACAGAATCGTCACGCACATCCTCGCGTTTGAAGACGGAGAAGTAATCTGGTATGACGGCAACTGGTCAGAATACGCCCAGTGGCGCAGGGAAAAACTCGGCTCTGCCGCAGACAGCCCGCACCGTTATGTGTACCGCAAGCTGGAAAGGGGTTGATTTTTAAACCTGACCGGATAGAAATGAGCTGTCAGAGTCGTCAATCTGTCTGCCATACAGGTGTTCAAATAAAAAGCGGGTATCTTCCGGAGCCATATTCGTGAAGCGGCAGCCGAAGTAGTTGGCCGATTTATCCCTGTAACGGCGCACAATTCTGGCTACCACATTAACTGTGCGTTTGGGAGCTTCTATTAATACAGTCAGTTCCGAGTCAACCAAAAGCGTGGCGGCAAGATGGCTGCCGTGCGGATACGCGAACAAAAGTCCGGACGCGCTTATGTCAAGGACTTTGCCTTCGAACGCTTCATGGGCCATCTTGCCGTGTTCAAAGTACCCGTTTTCCTTCAGGGAAAACGCGAGCACCTTTGAATGTGAGTAAACGGTATCAAGAACACTGAAATCAAACGGAAGCTTTCCTTCTTTGTCTATCCAGAAATGAATATAGCCGACGACATATTCATGAAACAAAATCGGCACCCACGCGTCCGAATAAATGCCGTCATTGAATTTATTCTTTATAAAACGCGCGCAATTTTCATCAAGATAATGAGGCGACACTCCGGTGCTTTCCAGATAACGTTTAAATATTTCTTCCGTAATAATGCGTTTTCTGGGATATGGATCGGTTTTTGGAAAAACGCCCAGAGTTGACGGCAGAAAAAGAGTTTTGCCCGTTTCGGAAACGACTCTCTCTTCCGTGGTTTCCGGCTTTTTTTCCTTGAAATTAACAATTTTAAATCCGTCCGCCAGATGATTTAACGCCGCCGTTATCTGCTTTATCAATCCGGAAAGATTACGCGGATCAAAATTGCGGAAAATATCACCTGACAAAATATCTTCGTATTCCGTTATTTTGGGAAATGAAAGATTGTAGCGATCTCCCTTAAATGTAAAAATTATTTTTATGTCAGAAGGCGTATCAACGCGCAAAAAATTGCGATCCAGATTCTTGTAAATTATATCAGGCGATTTGCATATAACATTGCCGTCTTTATGTGAAAGAATCACCGCCGCGAATTCAATTACCTGCCCTTTATAATTAAACAGCATATCCATGCTGGATTTAACCTTAAAAATTTTTTCTACCGGTTTTTCAGGCCGGAAAATCAATTCATCTCCGGCCGGACTGTCAAGAACAAACGTATACTCTTCGCCTTCCTTGATATGCATTATGTTCAGTTTTTCTTCATACATTATTTTAAAGAGGAATTCTTTTTCAATTCGTCCAACAGGAGTCGCCATTTCCGTTCTTTCCTAAAAAAACCGTTCATAGGGCGAAAAATCGAAGCGCTGCAAAGAATCGCGGTTTTCTTCTTCGCGGCTTTTCGCTTCTTCAAGAATCATTTCTTCAAATACCCATCTGCCCGCGCTTACGGCGCTGTCCGTCTGATTTTCAATAAACCTGATAAACAGCTCGCCTGTTATTCCATGATCCCTGCCGATAAACCTTATTAAATATGAAACAGCGCCGTCCGGTTCTGTTCTGCCTCCGCCAACCCTGAAACTGTCAGGTTCAATTGCCTCAAGCAGCGAAATAAAATTTTCGCGTATGCTTGAATTAACCAAAGCAATGCCGGAATGCCCGGCGTTCATGGACATAAAACCTGTCATTATTAAATTGGCGTATGAATACGCGCCATCGGAAGTATCGCCAGGACCTATTTCGCCGATTACTGTATCTATTGGATAATGCGGGGATTCACCGCGGTTGGGCCGCAGCAGCTCGTCAGGGATGGACCCTCTTGCCCCTCCATGCGCCTGAGCTGCGGCTAAAACAGGCAAAAAGGCAATAAAAAAAATCAACGCAAGTCTTGTCATACTCAATTTTTCATTCTAGCAAAAACAAGAAATTTATTCTATAATTTTTCGCTAATGGATAAGACAATCGAAGCCTCTCTGAAGGAAGATTACACGCGCCCTGTAAGGGATGTGCTCTGGGGTCATATCTACATGACGGAAGAATTCGCCAAATTAACAGAATCAGCTCCATTTATGCGGCTCTGCCGTATCCATCAGCTTGGCCCGGTATATCTTTTATACCCCGGCGCGACCCATACCCGCGCAAGCCATTCCATAGGCGTTTACCACCTTGGCAGGAGGCTTCTTCAAAACCTCACAGAAAGAGGCGCCGCGCAGTGGCTCAGCCCGCAGGGGGTAAAATCATTCCTTGCCGCCTGCCTTCTTCACGACCTTGGCCACTTTCCCTACACCCACTCCCTGAAAGAACTGCCTCTTGTAAGCCATGAATCCTTAACCGGCGCGGTTATTTTAAAAGAACCTATGAAAAGCCTTGTGGGAAACACAGGCGCAGATCCGCAGTTTACAGCCGCGATTGTAGACAAAGAAATGACTGTTACAGACAGCGGCGGCCCGGCGGGAACAGAGTTATTTTTTTACAGAAGGCTCCTTTCGGGCGCTCTTGACCCGGATAAACTAGACTATCTGAACCGGGATGCCAGGTACTGCGGAGTTCCATACGGCTCGCAGGATGTGGATTTTATACTTTCCAGGTTAATCCCGGACAAGGAAAGGGGAACGGATATCGATTCCCGCCTGATTCCCAATGTAGAATCCGTTCTCTTTTCAAAATACCTGATGTACCGTACAGTTTATTGGCATCGCCAGGTACGTTCCGCCACCGCAATGGTAAAAAAAGCGCTGATAAAAGGCTTGAATGAGGGAATTTTTACCGGCGAAGAGCTATACAACCTTGATGATCACAGTCTTTTTGGTCTTTTAGGGAGAAAAACGGACTGTTCTCTTACTGATTCTGTACGCGAAGGCAGGATTTACTCTACGGCAGCCGAAATTTCCAGCGAATTGACGGTAAATTCAAATATAAAAGATATTTCGGCGCGTTCGCAGATTGAAAAAAAACTGATAGAACGGCTGAACAGGGCCGGGATTCCGGTTAAAGAAGAGGATTTGATAATCGATATACCGGAACCTGTTTCATTTGAGACCGGACTCTATGTTTCAGATGAAAAGTGCAGTTTCAGCCAGAGTTCAAGCGCGTTCAAGACCGATACGGTTAATTCATTTATAAAGACGCTTTATATTATCAGAATATTTATTAATCAAAAATATCATCAAAAACTAAAGACTCTTCCTGATTTATATGATATGATGTATGGTAGTTTAAAGTAATCGACCAAGGAGAAATTTATGGACATTCATAATACATCAGAAGACGTTGTTTTTGGCATTGTTCAAAATATTTTTGAGGAAATTCAAAATACGGGTAATCCGGATAATTTATGCTTGTGTTATCAATGCCGCATGGACACAATTTGCTATACATTAAACAGGGTTGAGCCGCATTATATTGTTTCTAACAGGGGTTTTTCCAGACTTGAACACCATACAGGCGTAAAACGCCAGCAAACCGAAGCTGATATTACATCTCTGTCATACAGAGGTATAAGGCTGGTAAACCACAATATGCGGCCGACAGCGCCTCATGACGGAACGAATACGCATCAGCAGAAATTCAATCAGCCGTTATTTGATATCCCGACAATTTCAGGCAGGATTTTTAACGGTGAAAGTTTTGAACCCATTACAGGTATTGATGTATCGCTGTATCTGGGCGGAGATCTGGTGGAAATGAGAAATAACAACTGGCAGAATCCGTACACAATGGTTCCAAGCACTCCGGGCGTTTTCAGTTTCTGGCCGGCGCCGATACATGCGGAGCTTCCGGATATCAGCCAGGTCTTTAATTTTTCCCTGAAAATCTACTCGCAGAATTATGAGCCGTTAAACCACTTCTTCAACATTTCAACGATCAGTAAATTTCATACTCCGAATTCTTACACATTAAACCGTACATTCAAACTGCCCGATTTGTACCTGTTCCCGCCGGGGGACGGGGAAATGAACGGCGAAGACATTTAAACAGCATGTTGACTAAACTTAATTTTTTAAGTACGCTGATTTTAATATAATCGTATAAGGAGAAAACCATGGCTCAGGCCAGTAAGAACAGTCGTACCGCCAGCGCTACCCAGAAATTTATGTGTTCCTGCGGCGGCGAAATAAAGATGAAAACCCTCTTCGAAAGCGGCAAGGTAAAAAATGTCGCTGAATGTGACAAATGCAAACGGACAGAACGGCGTCCGTCAGATTTCCGGTAAGCCGTTAACCAGAATTTTAGTGGAGGAATCCTTTGGCAAAAAAACAGAGTTCGGCAGAAAAAAGACACCGCAAAAGCGAAGAGCGCCGTTTGTTTAATAAATCGGTAAAGAGCGCAGTAAGGACAAGCGTAAAAAAATTCGTTGCTTTAACACAGAAAAAAGATCCCGGCGCAGACGCGGCATTAAGAGAAATGATAAAGAAACTTGACACTGCCGCGGGAAAAGGTATTATTTCAAAAAACGCGGCTGCACGTAAAAAATCCAGGATGCAGCGGTATTACAATACAGTTAAGGCAGCGCAGTAAATAAACCGCACTTACAACGAGAGCGAAGGGCGAAGTTTCCCGCGTACTTTCGCCCGCCTCCTAAAAAAATAAGTGAAACGCCGGTGAAAAAAGTTACAAAAGCTGATATTATAAACGCCCTGTATGAAAAAACAGGCATGAACCGTGCCGAGATACACAGCGCAATTGATCTTTTTATTGATGAAATGAAAGAAGCGCTTATACGCCGGCAGGTGATTGAGCTGAGAGGTTTCGGTACTTTTGAAGTAAAAGTGCGAAAAGCCCGTCCGCGGGCGCGAAATCCAAAAACCGGTGAGAACATCGCAATTCTTTCACACAGCGTGGTAAATTTTCGCTCAGGACGTGAGCTGAAACAGGCGGTATGGGCCAATATTGATGAAAATAAAATTCCGGAATAGCAGATAATGGGTAAGGAAAACGGCTGGGTTAAATTAAATTTAATTCATCTGGGGCTTGTATTTTCAGCGTCAATTCTTTTTGCTTTATCATTTCCAAACCTGCTTTTCAGGAACGGCCTTCCCTTCCTTGCCTGGTTTTCATATATTCCAATACTGGTATTAATCAGCAGAAACAGTCTTTTGGCATGCGCCGGATGGGGAGCGGTTTACGGGTATACAGCGTACGCGCTGTTTAATTATTGGCTGGGCGCATTTCATCCTCTTGCCGGAGCAATCGTCTACACTATCTATCTATTTTACATGGCTGTTGTCTTTACATTATTAAAACTGGCCGCGGTATTTTTCCCAAAACGTTCATATCCTGTACAGTGGATAATCTGGCTTGCCTTTGAATATCTGCGCACCAAAGGATTCCTGGGGTACTCATACGGCATAACAGGTTACTCGCAATGGCGGATAATACCATTAATTCAAATCGCCAAAATAACCGGCGTATGGGGAGTCAGCGCCCTTGTTACATTCCCTTCCTTCTGGCTCGCCGGAACAATAATCCCATATATCTCCCGCAAAGGCGCAAAGATCGCAGAGATTGAAAATCAACAAACCCTCAACGCAAATAAAATATCCAAAAAAATTATTTCGAGTACTTTGTGTTCCTGTCGGTTTGGCGGGATTATTTTACAAATAAAATTAATAGAGAAAATCATAATAATTATTTGGGCGGCGGCGTTGTGCGCGGCGCTGGTTTTCGGTTTTATGACAAACACTGATTTTTCTTCCGGCCCGGAGGTGCGGATCGCCTTAATCCAGCACAATACCGATCCCTGGCTGCCGTCAAAAGCGCCGACCGTCAGGCTGGCAAACGAACTGTACCGCAAAGACCTTACAATTTTAAAAAATTTATCAGATGAAGCTCTTTCCTCGGAGCCAAAACCGCAACTGGTTGTATGGCCGGAGACTGCATTTGTTCCCAGAATTTATTGGCATACCACTTACCGCGACGACCCGGCTTCATGGGATATGGTAAGAGAATTACTGGAATATCTTTCCGGTAAAGACGTTCCGTTCCTGATAGGCAATGATGACGGACTCATGGATCCGGCGAAAAACCCCAACCCGAATGAGAAATTCAGGATCGATTACAACGCGGCGCTCCTTTTTCATAAAGATAAAATAATAAAAACCTACCGGAAGCTCCATTTGGTTCCGTTTACGGAGCATTTTCCGTATAAAAAACAGCTTCCTTTTATTTACAACGCGCTTAAAAAAGCGGATACCCACTTTTGGGAAAAGGGAGACGAAGAAACAGTCTTTTCGGTACCGGGTTTTACCTTTTCGGCGCCAATATGCTTTGAAGACACATTTGGTTATCTGTCCAGAAATTTTGTCCGGCGCGGCGCCGATGTGCTTGTAAATCTGTCAAACGACGCGTGGTCAAACAGCCTTCCCGCTCAAAATCAGCATTTATCCATGGCGGTTTTCAGGTCTGTTGAGAATTACCGCCCAATGGTACGCTCTACCGCTTCGGGGCAGACTTGCGCTATAGACCCAAACGGAAAAGTAACTGCGCTTGCCAGCCCCTTTTCGGAAACATGGATAAACGTTACAATTCCGCTTGTAAAGGGAAACACTCCATATACCCTTTACGGAGACTATCTGGCGCTTTTTTTCACTCTCGCCGCGGCGGCGCTGTTGATATATGGGGCGATATGTTGTACAATAAAACAAAATATGGGGGGGAGAGGCAATGAATACAAAGAAAAAGATACTAATCGCAGATGATGAAGATATTAATGTAGAATTCTTTGAAGTAATGCTGTCCAAACTGGGCTTTGTGGTCGAAAAAGCGGACGATGGTATAGATGTTCTGGAAAAAGTTAAAAAATTTCATCCCGATCTGATAATTCTTGATAACATAATGCCCGGAATGACAGGCTGGGAAGTGACAAAAACATTGAAAAACGATCCCAATTTCCGTGATATTCCAATCATTATGCTTTCCGCTCTTGACGATGTAAAAGACAAGGTAGCCGGTTTTGAAGCGGGCATCGACGACTATATAACAAAACCTTTCAATTTTTCCGAAGTGCTTGCCCGCATAAACGCGGTTTTGCGTAACAAAGAACTCTTCGATCAGATTGCGATGAGGGAAACGCGCCTTGTTCTCGCGGAAGAATTAAACAGGGATTTAAAGGAAAATATATCGATCTTTATCACCAGTATTGATGAACTTGACAGGGAAATTTCAAGGATATCCCAGGAGGCGCAGGCAAAAAGCGCGGCTGAAACAACGGGGAACGGTTTTGATCAGGAAATAATCGTAAATCTGATTAAACCATTAAGCGAAAAGATTCTGTCTGTGCGCAAGCATATAGCGGCTCTTGACGCAAGGATTGAAAAGACCGTAAATGAATGGGATGATATGAAAAAAGACGAGATCGGTCTTTCTATCCTGGAAAGTCAAATACGAAAATTTTTGCATCAGGAGCAATAAGATAAAATGCCCAAAAGGGAAGGAAAAGTAAAAGATCACGTAAAACCAGTGCTTTTGGGCAGGACTACCAGCTTTACAGGCATTCTAAAATTTGAGACAACCCTGCGCATTCAGGGAAGCTTCAGGGGAACAATAGAAGCATCCGGCGATCTTATTGTCGACAAGGACGCGATTGTGGAAGCAGATCACATAACAGTCAGCTCGCTTACGGTCTACGGCAGCATTTCCGGCACTGTTTACGCGGTGAATAAAGTAGATATGATGAGCGGCGCGAGGGTTCACGGCGATGTGAGCGCAGCAAGGCTGCGGATTGCGGACGGCGTACTTTTCGAAGGCAGATGCAAAATGACAGGCGTGGACAAGGATATAGAAATTTTTCACCGTCCAACGGAAGAAATAAAAGCGGATTTACAGCGGGCCAATGGAAGGCTGTGATTTTTCTTCAGAGTTGTTTAAACGCGCTGAAGAAGCGGCAAACACGCTAATTCGAAAATTAAGCGCGTTTTCCCGGCAAGACGCGAAACCCCGCACGCTGGCGTTAGCTGAGTCATGCACAGCGGGGCTTGTTTCCGCTTTGTTAGCTGAAACGCCAGGCGCGTCAGGCGTACTGTGGGGTTCTTTTGTATGTTATACAAAAGAGGCGAAAATTTCCATGCTTGGCCTTGACAGTGAAAAACTTGCGTCCTGCGGCCTTGTAAGCGAAGAAACAGCGCGAGGTATGGCGGACGGGGCTCTTGAAAAAAGCGGCGCGGATATTGCCGCCGGCGTTACAGGGCTTGCGGGACCCGGGGCAGAGGACGCATCCGGCAGCCCTGTCGGGACTGTATGGATCGCGGCCGCTTTAAAAAACGGACATACAAGAGCGCGTAAGTTTCATTTTACAGGCTCAAGAAATAATGTGCGTATCCTGGCCGCTATCGCGGCGCTGGAAGAAATATCAGAAGCGGCGGACGCCTGATTTACTTCACATAAAAAATCAGGCGCTGGGTTGACATAAAAGGAAAAAAATATTAGATTGGAGTTATCCTTTCAAAAATCAAGTATGTTAATAATTAAAATAAAAAAAATAAGTCTTCCGCACAATGCAGCGGCGTTTTCCGCGCAAATTTTATTTAAGGAAAGACGATCCATTAGGTGGTAAATATGGCACTTGTTCGAAGAGGCAGAAGGCCGGCGTATTCGGTAACTGAAGTTACCCCTGTAAATGAAGAACAGGAAAATCAGGAATCCGGCAGCCAGGAGGCAGACTCCCATCAGGCAAATGACTCAAACGGTTCTACAGAGAAAACCAGCCGCGTAGTAGTGCGCGCAGGGAACAGAAAAAATTATTCGGATTCAAACAATTTTGAAAACAAACAGGCGGAAACATCAGATTATCAGGCAGATTCAATTTTGCCTGATCTTCCCAAATTACCGTCCATGCCGGATCTTTACGGGAAACCAATTCCGCGGCAGGATCAGGACAACAGCAAACCAAGGCTCACCATAAACGAACTTATCAGACTCAATATGATGGATCTGCGCGAGCTTGCCGCCTGCTACAACATTACCCATAACGATATGGTCGCCCTTAAAAAACAGGAAATTGTTTTCGCTATTCTAAAAGCCCACACCGAAAGAGGCGGCATTATTTACGCTTACGGCTCGCTGGAAATCCTGCCTGACAGCTACGGCTTTCTGCGCAGTCCGCAGAATTCCTACCTGCCCGGCCCTGACGATATATACATCAGCCCGAGTCAAATACGGCTCTTTGCCCTGAAAACGGGCGATACCGTATACGGCCAGATTCGCAGCCCGAAAGAGGGAGAGCGTTTCTTCGCCATGCTGCGGGTAGAAACTGTCAATTATGACGACCCCACTGTCGCCCAGAACCGAATTCCCTTTGACAACCTTACGCCTTTATACCCCAATGAAAAACTGGATCTTGAAACAATAACGGAAGGAATAAGCGAGAGGTTCATTAATCTGTTCTGCCCGATTGGAAAAGGCCAGCGCGCGCTGATTGTCGCTCCGCCCAGAACCGGTAAAACAATCATGATGCAAAAAATCGCCAACGCCATCACGCAGAACCACCCCGAGGTTTACCTGATCGTCCTTCTTATTGACGAGCGTCCGGAGGAAGTAACCGATATGGAGCGTACCGTACGCGCGGAGGTCATTTCTTCAACCTTTGACGAACAGGCGACCCGGCATGTTCAGGTTACAGAGATGGTTCTGGAAAAGGCGAAACGCCTTGTGGAGCATAAAAAGGATGTTGTCATCCTTCTGGATTCCATTACACGTCTGGCGCGCGCCTACAACCAGACTGTTCCCACATCGGGAAAAATCCTTTCAGGCGGCGTTGATTCCAATGCTTTGCACAAGCCAAAGCGGTTTTTCGGCGCTGCCCGCAATATAGAAGAAGGCGGCAGCCTTACGATTATATCCACCGCCCTTGTAGAAACAGGCAGCCGGATGGACGAGGTAATTTTTGAAGAATTTAAAGGCACAGGCAACATGGAAATCAACCTTGACAGGCGCATTTCCGACCGCCGCCTTTTCCCGGCAATCAATGTCAAAAAATCCGGCACCAGAAAGGAAGAACTTCTGCTTTCCGAAGAAGAACTGCAGAAAATCTGGATTTTACGGAAAGTCGTCAACCCGATGGACGATATCGAAATCATTGAATTCCTGGTTGACAAGATGAAAAAAACCAGAAATAATGAGGCATTCCTGAAATCCATGAATACCGGTACTGCCGGAATGGATTGATACAATCCCTAAAGGGATTGGGTCCTTAAACCGCCGCCCAAAAGGCTAAAAACGGCGGAGTTGGACAATTTTTTGGAGGATTAAATGAAAAAAGGAATTCATCCCAAGTACGAAATGACCAAGATCACCTGCGCCTGCGGGAACGTTATAGAAACCCGTTCCACAACAAAGGACATCAAAGTTGAGATCTGCTCTTCCTGCCACCCCTTCTTCACCGGCAAGCAAAAACTCGTAGACACCGCCGGACGCATCGAAAGGTTCAGGAAAAAGTACAATATCAAGGAATAGTACTAAACTGGCAGTGCCGGAGATAATGTAAAGAAACTCACACTGAGACATAAAGAGCGCAAAGGTAGTAAAAGGAATTTTACCACGAACCATACGAACTCGTTCCTTCGGAATGTACGCGAACCTTTGATTCAATATTGAATCGCAAAACACGGGAAATCAATGTTATTTTATTAAGCAATGGAGAAAAGTGACTGCCATCAGGCATTTTTATAGAAAAACTAAGGGCGGACAAGGCAGAAGCCGTTGTCGCTACCCCTGCCGTTGGGGTTGCTGCTGTTCCGGGCCGCCGAAGCAGTGTTCTCAGCCGAATGGAACCAACTCCCGCCGCGCATCAGACGGTTGACCCCGGACACCGCGCCTGTTGGATCTGTCTGCGCAGTATTTGGGTAAGCCTCGTACCAGTCCCAGCACCACTCCCATACATTACCGTGCATGTCATGCAAGCCCCAGGCGTTAGCAGGTTTTTGTCCTACAGGTTTTGTACTGCTGCCGCTGTTTGCTTTATACCAGCCGGTATTGCCACTTATACTTGAACCCGTATTATACGCCGTCGTTGTCCCCGCTCTGCATGAGTACTCCCACTCCGCTTCTGTAGGCAGACGGTATCCATCGGCGTTCCTGTTCCATGTTACTGTCGCGAATGTTATCGGGTATTCTGTTGTGGGAGTTCTTCCCGTTATCGTATATGCGGGTGTAAGACCTTCCCTTCGGCTTCTTTTATTACAGTACTCTACCGCGTCAAACCATGACACCCGTTCTACAGGAAGATTATCGCCTTTAAAATTACTGGGATTTACTCCCATTATTTCCTGATACTCCTTTTGTGTTACTTCGTACCTGCTCACATTAAAAGAGCTTACCGAGACCCGGCGCTGACCTGAAGCGCTGTCGCCCATTGTAAAGGTTCCGCCGTTTATGCGCACAAAGCCTGAAGGTACTGCGGATGCGGGTGCAGGTTGCACAGTTAGAACTGGCGCGGGTGTTTGTTGCGCAACAGGCGCTGGCTGCACAGCCGGCGCGGGACGGGCGCCGAGATAAGCGGAAGACGCGCCGAAGAAACGCAGGGAAAGCTCCGGGTGCTGTTTACCGCCGCTGACACTAAGGACATCTTCACCTGTTTTATCGAACACATCGCGTATGCTTAAACTCTGGTTTTTGATGTTATTCAGCAGTTGACTTGTGAAAAGCCCGTTGCGGCCCGTGCCGTCCGCCGCCGTTGAATTCGCGCTTGTCGCGTACATGATTATACTGCCGGCCGGAGCCCTGCCTACTACAGAAAGCCCTCTGCTGCCTGAACGCGACCAGCCGAACGGATTGTCACGGCAGGCGTCAAGCACGATCATGTTAAGTTCATTCCCCGAGTCGTTAAGGTTATCCAGCAGGGTCTGCACAGAAAAAGCCATAAACGTTTCTGGAAGCTCCAAGACGGCGTATCAGGTTAGAGGCGGCATTCTCCATCTGGTCAAGGTTCCCGTTTAACACTTTTTCTACTATAAAACCCAAACCTTTTAAAACCGCTTCCATGTCATTGGCATCGTTAACGGGATTGTTAAGCCTTGAAATGCCGGTATAATTCCCGTTCCCTATCACCAGCGCGTATTTCTGCGGAGCGGAAACATTCTGCCCGGCATTTTGCTGAGAGAAAGACAACGCGCAGACAACCGCGCCAAGAATCAAAACAAAAAACGGTTTTTTCATGGGGAAGATGCTCCTTATAAAATTAAGCGATAATATACAATATTATTCATTATTCAATCTTTGAATAGTTTTAAAATCAAGCCCGGTTATTTCATGAACAGAATCAAGAGAATACCCTTTTTGCAAAGCGTTTCTGGCAATCTCTTTATAACTCTCCTCACGGGCTTCTTCTTTTGCCACTGCTATAGCATCATCTAAATTCCACTCGGTATATAACATATTAAAGACCTCCGCTCCATGAATTTCCAAGTACTCCTTAAGTATACCATGTTTATGACAATATTTTATAGCTTCCTCTACTCCTTTTGTCAAATCGCCGTGCTTTTCCCAACAAGCGCGGGCTTTGGCCATAAATTGGCTGTATTCCGCCAGTTTTGAGCACCTGTTCACTATTTCCAGGTTCTTTCCTTCGTTGATGTTTATAACCCTCACTTCCAGTTCAAGAAAAGGATGAGCTTTTTTCGGAATACCTAAATCCTGCGGATTTTCAAAAAGATCAGATAAATGCAATATTTTCTCGTCAGGGAACGGAGATGTTCCGTTGTATAGGACATAAAACTCCGGCCAGGGGATTGGCAGCGGTTTTGATGAGTAAATGGTTCTGCTTTTAACCATTTTTTTAAGCACTTCCGCAATGTACAATAACAGCCGTAATGCGATATTGGGGTTGATCGTACTTTGGTGTTCAATTAAAACGACAAGTTTACCTCCTATCTCGAAAGAGATATCATTGTATAAATCCATAACCAGCGCTTTTTTAAGCGTGTTAATGGAAACCGGAACATCGGGAGCAAGTGTAACGCCTCCGAGAGCGCAATACAGTTCCCGAAGCAAGTCAGGGTCAGAGAACAGCGTAGTGAAAACACTGTCCTTGAATTTTTTGTTAATCTTCATACCCTTATATGGGCACGGCTGTGCGTATTGCTTTGGTCTTGAAGGAAAAATAATGAAAAATTTAATGAAATACAAAAGCGCACAAAGCAGTTACTCCTCACTCGTAACCGCTTATTATTTAAGTTTCTATCAAAAACGCCTTCGGAATTTTTTTACCTTTAAAATCCTCATCTGTAATTTTTACAGTCAAATCTGTTACGCGAATATTGATTTTTGACGGCACGTTACTGGATAATTCCGATTCAAGCGTTTCCGCCGCTGGCGCGCCGCGGCGTATGTTAACGCTAAGGAAGATTTTACCGCCGGGAGCAAGCAAAGACAGGCATTTTAAAAGTAATTCTGTTAAATCGCGGCTTAAATCGAAACTGCCTGTCATTTTTTTTGAATTGGAAAAAGCAGGAGGATCAACTATAATAATATCCCAGCGTCTTTTCTCTTTAACCGCTTTATCTGCAAATTCGATAACATCCGCTCTTATAAGCCTGTTCGCGCCTGTGTGTGAACTTTTTATCGTCAATCCCGCCGAAAGCCCGTTAAGGGAAAAATTCTCCCGCGCCCAGGAAAGATAAGTATTTGAAAGATCGACAGAATCGGTGGAAGCAGCTCCCCCTGCCGCGGCGCATACTGAAAACGAGCCTGTATAGGAAAAAAGATTTAAAACTTTTTTACCCTGTGATTGGCAGCGAATCATCGCTCTTAGAAGCCGCCTGTCCAAAAAAAGGCCTGTATCAAGATAATCCGAAAGATTCACTTTAAAGGAAAGATCGTTTTCACAAATGATTTTTTCCAACCGAGTACTGCCCGTTTTTTCATACTGGGAAAGCCCTCTTTGACGCTGGCGCAATTTAATAAATATCCTGTCCAGCTCTATACCCAGCGCGGCGGCGGCGCTCGATTTCATTGCGGAGAGCCAGATTTCCTCATCCGCTTCGTCTTTTTCATAAGGGCGTTTGTACAACGCACCGCAAAGAGCCGCGTCCTTTAATTGCGCCGTGTCGCCGTAAAAATCCAAAACAAGCGGGATTTCGGGAATATCACGGTCGTAGAGCCTGAACGCTCCGATACTTGCGGGAACTCCATTGCGGGAAGCGCGGACCCGTTTTTTAAGGTGGCGCAAACGTTTCTGCAAACGGTTGGCGAGCATTTGAGCCTGTATTTCTGTTTTGTTATCCACAATGAAAGGATAACATATTGAATTGATTCGGCAACCCGTTCCAATACGTGGACAGTTAATAAATATAACAGTAAATTGAATCATGGCAATAAACATATCTTCTGTTTCCAGCCACAGGGAGAGAGAAAAAGGCATCATCGTTTACCCTGTTTACTCACGCCGTTCAGGCGGATTGTCGCTGGGGATCAATCTTTTTCCCGGCAGGAAATGCTGCCAGTTCGACTGCCCCTACTGCGAAGTGTTTCCGTTTTCAGCTAACGCGGAATTTTCGCTTGAACAGATGGAAAATGATCTTCGCCTTGTCATCGCCGGCGTGACCCTCGGCGAAGCTTCCCGCGCCGAAGGGCGAAATGTAAAAATTAAAGATATCTGCTTTTCGGGAAACGGGGAACCTACGCTCTCTCCCGCTTTCGGCGAAGCTCTGGCAAAAGCTGAAAAAATACGCGAAGAAACCGCTCCGTCCGCGCAATTGGTCGTCATTACAAACGGAGCCGGGCTTTTACAGCCGGAGGTTTTCTCTGTTCTTAAAAAAGCCGCCTGTAATCCCGCCTTTAACATATGGCTGAAACTGGATGCGGGCACACCGGGCTGGTACGAAAAAATGAACCGCTGTTCCATACCATTCGGAACGCTTACGGCAAAAATAAAAGAATTTATTATAAGCGCGGGAATGTCCGCACCAAAAAGCGCCCCTGTGACAATACAGACAATGTTATGTGCCATTAACGGAGAAGCGCCGCCTGAAGAAGAAGAGCGCTCATGGATAAATTTTCTGCTGGAAGCCGCAGGTTCAGCCGCCGCTGTCGGCAAGGTGCATATTTACGGCAAAGCGCGGCCCGCGCCCGAAGACCCGCTTGCGTCAGCGCTGCCCGCGGAATTCCTTGAAAGACGCGCAGAGTCGCTGCGGCGCGCTTTCGCCGACAGGAGCGTCAATATTTCTGTGGAAACTTATTTATAATCTGTTATAATACGTTATTAAGGAGAAAATATGGAAGCTTTGAAGAAAAATCCTGCCTGGAAAGGGAGAAGAGGTCCTGTAGTATTGGTAATTATGGACGGAGTTGGTTATGGTAAGTATAAGGAAGGCGACGCGGTCGCCGATTCAAAAATGTACAGTCTTACCGCTCTTACGGAAAAAAATCCTCATACAAAATTAAAAGCGCATGGAAAAGCCGTAGGGCTGCCCTCTGACGAAGACATGGGCAACAGCGAAGTCGGACACAACGCTATGGGCTGCGGGAGGGTATTTAATCAGGGCGCGGCTCTTGTCACAAAATCAATCGAATCGGGCGCGATGTTCGAAGGCGAGGCGTGGAAGGAAGTTGTTTCCGGCGTAAAAAATTCAAACGCGACCCTTCACTTTTTGGGGCTTTTTTCTGACGGGAATGTTCACAGCCATATGAATCATCTGAAAGCGATGATTACCCATGCAAAAAAAGAAGGCGTAAAACGCGTAAGGATTCATACGCTTTTTGACGGACGCGATGTCGGAGAAACAAGCGCCCTGGAATATATCGATCCCTTTGAAGATTTTTTAAAGGAATTACGCGACAGCAATTTTGACGCGAAGATTGGCTCCGGCGGCGGGCGAATGTGGATTACAATGGATCGTTACGGCGCGGACTGGTCGATGGTCGACCGCGGCTGGCAGACTCATGTGCTGGGAACCGCCCGGCAGTTCGCATCGGCGCGGGAAGCGGTTGAAACATACCGGAAGGAAAAACCCGGCGTGATCGATCAGGATTTAAAAGAATTTGTAGTAGCCGAAGGCGGAAAGCCTATCGGCACAATTGAAGACGGAGATTCTGTCATTTACTTTAACTTCCGCGGAGACAGAGCGCTGGAAATTACCGCCGCTTTTGAGGAAGACAACTTCAACAAATTTGACAGAAAACGCCGCCCGAAAATCTGCTACGCTGGCATGATGGAATACGACGGCGACCTTCATGTTCCCAAACGTTATCTTGTAAACCCTCCTTCAATTGATCGCACAATGGGCGAATACCTTGCGGCAAGCGGAGTTCGCACGCTCGCGATTTCCGAAACGCAGAAGTACGGGCATGTCACCTACTTTTTCAACGGTAACCGCACTGGCAAATTCGATGAAAAGCTGGAAGACTATGTGGAAATAAAAAGCGATGTTATTCCTTTTGAACAGCGGCCCTGGATGAAGTGCGCGGAAATTACAGACAGGGTTATGGAGGCGATTGGATCGGGAAAGTACGATTATATCAGGCTGAATTATCCAAACGGTGACATGGTAGGACATACAGGGGTTTATCAGGCTGTAATCTGCTCAATGGAAGCCATGGACATCCAGCTCGGAAGGCTTGTTAAAGCGGTGACAGAAGCGGGAGCGGTAATGATTATTACAGCGGATCACGGCAACAGCGATGATATGTACGAACATAAAAAAGATACGGCAGAGGTATTAAGAAAAGCGGACGGCTCTCCAAAATCCAAAACAAGCCACAGTCTTAATCCGGTTCCATGCATCATATACGACCCGGAATATAAAGGCGAGTATCCCAATGATCCAAAAGAAGGCAGTCTGAACGAAGGATTGGGAATAAGCTCCATTGCCGCCACATGTATGCATCTGCTGGGTTTTATACCGCCCGGAGATTATGATAAATCCATATTAAAGATATAAAAAAACGCCCCTCTTTAAGAGGGGCAAAGAGGACCACCCTTTCCGGTCTCTCTACAAGGTCAATTTAATTAACTGCCTTAAAATGTGGGTGATGGGCCACCACTTAAATATAATATAAAATACACTGACAGTCAAATTTTCATGATTTTTTTATTTTTTAAAGATTGACAATTAATTAATTTCTCTTTAGCATAAGGAAACAATGAAGAAAATTTTCGCATTATTGGCAATATTCACTTTAATTCCGGTTTTTGCCTTTTCCCAGGAGGGCGTAAATATCGATAAAGGCCTTGAAAATTCAATGATTTACCTTAACAGAAGAATTCCTGCAGGTACAAAAGTTGTTGTGTTAAATTTTAACTCAGAATGGCCAAAATTAACGGATTACATTATTGAAGAATTAACCGGGTATATTGTAAATACAGGTTCACTGACGGTAGTAGACAGGGCGAATCTGGAAACAATACGACAGGAAATGAATTTTCAATTATCCGGCGAAGTGAGCGATGCCTCAGCGCAGGCAATCGGACAAAAGCTGGGAGCGCAGACAATTATCTCGGGATCAATTGTGGCAATGGGAAATCTTTACAGGCTGAGGGTAAGGGCAATTTCCGTAGAGACTGCCCATATATTGGGAATAATCAACACCGATGTGATTCAGGACAGAAGAATAGCCGCTTTAACCGTAACCACATATGCCGCCGTAAACAGACCCGCTGCGCCGCCTGCCGCGCCGCCTGCCGCCGCAGTACAACAGCCCGCTGCGCCGCCGCCTGCTCCTACAACAGCGAGCTACTCAGTTAACCTTAATGCATTACCCTTAAAAAGAAATGACAAACCTTTTGCAAACCAATGGGATGACTTTTTCATTCCCTTCCCCCAATTTCAGGTAGATGTTACAAAGTATCAAAGAATTACTGTCAAGGTAAAATATTTTAACGCAAACGGCAGGGAAATTGAGCAAAGCGACGGTATGGCAATGCTGTCCCTGATATATGATCCTAAAGGAGACTGGAGAGGTCCCGAAATGGGTCCTGGTCCGAATACGCCTGTCAAGGAATTTAATCTCGGCGGTTATTCCGGGCAAATCCATACAAACAAGGGAGTAAGAATGAATCTGACTAGAGCGCCGGGAGGCATTCTGTTTCAGAACAGCAACGCGAATGTCCGTTTTATAGAAGTTACGGAAATTACCTTCCACAACTGATCATATTACAGGCGGCAGCCGCAGTCTGCGGTACATTGACAAAAAACCTTCCATTTGTTACCTTAAACGACAGATTCCCCTGCCGGGCAATAGCGCAGTTGGTTTAGCGTACAAGTCTGGGGGACTTGGGGTCGGCGGTTCAAATCCGCCTTGCCCGACAGGGGAATTTCTACGGCTTTTCCAGAATTGGTTCCAAAGCGGGGTTTCGGCTCTGGCTTACAGAGCGGTTGTGCCATTCTCCCGCCTGCGGGACAGAGGCGAGAAATTCCCAAATATTACGCGCGATAGACAGCTTGCCGCCGCTTAAAAGGCTGGATGCCAGATAATAAGCGGTTTTATAATATTCAACTTCATTTACATACGATAAAAGAAGCGGATTCTTGTTTATTTCCCCTGCCAAATCCAAAAGACTGGTAAAAGCGAAATCATACTTTAGGCGTTTAATTTCATCGATAATTACCGTATTTTGAATAAGGAAAGCGAACATAAGGTGCTGCTGCGCCAGATCGCGGCCGGAAACAATATAATAAAAACCCAATAGCCTGTGCGCCTGTTCCACCTGCCTGTTATTATACCTGTACAACTCCAGGAAGCGGTTAACGCCTTCTTTTTCCAGGGTATTGGTCATTGCTTTGCGCGCAAATGAAGCGGAGGCCTGCTCGTATGGGGCATTAACGCCGTTTCCCGCCCTTGCGGCAGATTGACCGATTGAGTCATATAGTCCGGCATTTACCCATAATGTGTCATAGTTATTGACAATGGAAAGCAGTACATTTATCATTTCGCTGTAATCCTGCTTTACCATCAGAACGCCGGAGATTTTGTATAACAACTGTGTCGCGAAACCGGTATCCTCAAAAAGATCCCGCATTTCATACGCTTTGCGGTACTGTTCCAGAGCCAGCGTCAATTCCCCTTCAACGCGGTAAACTTCGCCAATCCAGTACTCGGCTTCCGGGTAATTCTTCAGTTTGCCGATTGCCGCAAGAGCCGCAAGAGCGGAATTATTAAGGCTGTCTTTTGGAACACGGTAAAAAAGTTCATTTAACGCGGCGCTTGCGGCAGTGTAATGCCTTTCATGGGAGAATTTTTCTACCCCGTCAAGCGCGTCTCCGGTACTGCGCAGTTCCCTTAAAGACAACAGGTGGATAAAATCGCGTTCCATCTGCCCATACATGGCGTTCCTGTTACGCCTGGCGTCTTCAAAAACCAATAACGCGCCGCCGTAATCCCCGCTGCGGAATCTCTGCTTTCCCTGTTCCAAAAAAAGCCACCAGGGCAATGTTTCCTGCTGCGCGAAAACCGGCGCTGATATAAAAAGAAACAAAAGAAAATATTTTATCAAGGTATTTTTCATATCCTGTTCAATTCCTCTTCAAATACGCTGTCCGCTTCGCAGGCATTGATTGTCCTTGTTACCTTTCCATGCCTGAAGATTAAAACCTTATCTCCCGCGCCTGTTATTCCCAGATCGGCGCATTTCGCTTCCTGCGGCCCGTTCACTTCGCAGCCCATAACCGCCACCGTTATGTCCCTGTCCAGCGCATAAAGCCTGTGCAGCCAGCGTCCGGTAAACCCGTGAGTGTCAAAACCATGCCTGCCGCAGCGCGGACAGGAGATAATGGAAACTCCCCTCTTCTTCAGCTTTGACATTCGCGCGGCAGACCCCGCCGCATTTTGCTGCGGCAATTGGGCCGCGGCGGCCAATATCTCTCTTGCGGCAATGACCTCATTTTCCATGGTGTCCGAAAGGGATACCCTGATTGTGTCTCCAATGCCTTCTGATAATAGGGCCAGAAGAGCCGCTGTATTCCTGACCACCCCGGCTGCCAGAGGGCCCGCTTCTGTAACCCCGATATGAAGCGGAGCGTCACAGCGGTCAGAGAAAACCCGGTTTGCCTTTATAGTATCGGCAATTGTGCTTGCTTTCATTGATACAAGATAGTCAGTAAAGCCAAATTCCTCAAATACAGCCAATTCCCTCTGAGCCGCCAGGAAGAGCGCTTCGGCGGTGTCCATACCCTGTTCTGCCTGTCCGCGAAGGCCGGCAGGCAGGCTTCCGGCGTTTACCCCTATCCGAATTGGGATATTTCCGGCGGCGGCTTTTTCCAGCACAGCGGCTGTTTTCTCCCTGCCGCCGATATTCCCCGGGTTAATGCGGATCTTCGCTATTGGAAAATCCAGACACCTGAGCGCTATTTTGTAATCAAAATGAATGTCCGCCGCCAGGGGCATTGCAACCATTTCGGCAAGACGTCCGAGCGCCTGCGCGCTCTGCATATCGGGAACGGCAAAGCGTAAAAGTTCGCACCCGATTGTTTCAAGATCGTTTATTTTTGCAGCGGCGTCTTTCAGTCCGGAAAGGGAAAGACGGTCTTTATACATGGTTTGAATGACCACTGGATAGCCGCCTCCAATAAAGACAGGGCGCACATGAGAAAAACCGCCGATTTTCACAACTCTGGATACTCTTCCCTGTTCCATAAAACCGCCTATTATTGGACTTGTTCGACAACTGCGAACCTTTGGTTCGGGTTAGTTGTCTCACAAGTCCTGCCCCTGTATTTGACATTCAGGAACTGCCTCTATAATATAGAAATATATGGAATTTATCATTACCCCGGAAGAACAAAAAATTCTTCTGTCCCAGGCGCGGGAGAGCATAACTTCCGAACTGGAAGGACGCAAGCCGGTCTCTTTAGAATCAGGTTCCGAGGCGTCCAGCCTGAATAAACCCTGCGGCGCTTTTGTCAGTTTGCACATAACCAATTCCGCGGGAGAAAAGAACCTTCGCGGATGCATCGGCCGAATGTCAGCTAACCTGCCTCTGATTGAAACTGTCCGCCTGATGGCAAGAGAGGCGGCGTTCGGCGATCCGCGCTTTCCTCCGTTAAAACAGCAGGAACTGGAACGCTGTCACATAGAAATATCCGCGCTTTCCCCCATGTCGCCATGCCCTGATCCCCGGCAGGTAAAAGTAGGCATCCACGGCCTCTACATAATCAGAAGCGGACGCTCCGGAGTTTTACTGCCCCAGGTTCCTGTTGAACAGGGCTGGAACCTTGATCAATATCTTGATTATATCTGCGTCAAGGCAGGCCTCCCCTCCGGCTCCTATGACGCTCCCGACGCGCAGCTTTTCACATTTACCGCTGTGGTATTCGGGGAATAGCAGAAAGAAATCTTACCGCTAACCATTTCAAACCAAAAAAACAAGAATATTGTTGTATTTCATATTGACTAAAAGATTGATTTATGGTAATAAATTTGGAATTAAGGAGTTTTTATGCAATTCGGTAAATTCAAGGTGTTTTTTGGTCTTTTCTTAACCGCGGTTTTTTGCCTGTTATTTGCGGCTTGTTCCCTTGGGACTGATATTGAAGAACTGAGGGACAGGGTAAGAGAGAGGGAAAGGGAAAAGGATGAAGGCGCACAAACAGAGTTTACAGTCACTTTTGATTCCAACGGCGCGACAGGCGGGACTGTTCCCGATGCGGTTACCGCAAGCTCAAGCATTACGCTTCCGGATAAAGGAAATCTTGTAAAAACCGGATACACCTTCGGCGGCTGGAACACAAATGCAAACGGCGGCGGATCAACATATACAGCAGGTTCCGCCTATACGGCAACCGCTGACGTTACTCTTTACGCAAAGTGGGAGTCTGTCTTTATAGTCACCTTTGATTCCAACGGCGCGACAGGCGGGATAGCTCCCTTTCAGATTAACTCAAGCCAGAACGCGCATATAACGCTTCCAGATAAGGGAAGTCTTTCCAGAACCGGGTACACATTCGGCGGATGGAGCACAAACGCGGACGGCAGCGGGACAACATACGCGGCAGGTTCTTCTTATATGGTAACCGGATATATTACATTATACGCAAAATGGAATCCGCCGGGGATGTTTACGGTTATATTTGACACAAACAGCACAAGCGGAACCGCGCCTGACGCGCAGACAGTTTCTGAAGGTTCAGTCATAACACTGCCAAATGACAGTGATTTTTCCAAATCAGGCTATACCTTCGGCGGATGGAACACGGACGCAGAAGGCAGCGGGGTAAATTATCCTGCCGGATTTGATTATACAGTTGCGGCTAACGTTACCTTTTACGCCAAATGGGCTGTCAACAGACACACAGTTACTTTTGACACCAACGGCGCGGCTGGAACCGCTCCAATCGCACAGACAGCGGATTACAGTACAGACATAACATTGCCAAACGATAACGGGTTTACCAAAGGCAGCAATACCTTCGGCGGATGGAGCACAGACGCGGACGGCAGCGGAATAACATACGCGGCAGGTTCCTCTTTTACTGTTACCGCTGATATTACGTTATACGCAAAATGGAATCCGCCGGGAATGTTTACGGTCATATTTAACATAAACAGCGCAAGCGGAACCGCGCCTGATTCTCAGACAGTTGCCGGCGGTTCAGCCGTAACGCTGCCGGACAGCGGCGCCTTTTCCAAACCCGGCCATACCTTCGGCGGCTGGAATACAAACTCGGACGGAAACGGGACTATCTTTGAAACCGGTTCTTCCTATACAGTTACAGCCAATTTTACCCTTTACGCAAAGTGGAATATTAATATTTACACAGTTACTTTTGACACCAATGGCGCGGCTGGAACCGCTCCGGCAGCGCAGACGGCGTATTACAATACAGGCATAACATTACCGAATGACAGTTCTTTTTCCAATCCCGGATACACCTTCGGCGGCTGGAATACAAACGTAGACAGCAGCGGGGAGACATATACGGCAGGTTCCCATTACACGGTAACCTCCGGCGTTACGTTATACGCAATATGGAACCCGCCGGGAATGTTTACGGTTATATTTGACATAAATAACGGAAACGGGACCGCGCCGGAAGCGCAGACAGTTACCGACGGTTCAGCCGTAACGCTGCCGAACAACAGCGCTTTTTCCAGACCCGGCCACACATTCGACGGCTGGAACACAAACGCGGACGGAAACGGCGTAAATTATCCTGCCGGACATACTTATACAGTTACAGCCAATTTTACCCTTTACGCAAAGTGGAATATTCATAGTTATACAGCCGTCTTTGACATTAACGGAGCTGCAAGCGGAACCGCTCCAACTGTACAGACAGCGGATTACAATACAGGCATAACATTGCCAAACGACAGCGCTTTTTCCAAACCCGGTTATACTTTCGGCGGCTGGAACACAAATACAGATGGCAGCGGAACAACATACGCGGCAGGTTCTTCTTATACGGTTACCGGAAATGTAACTCTTTACGCGAAATGGGAGCATACGGTTACATTTAACGCTAACGGCGCGGCAGACGGGACTGCTCCCGCCGCGATGAGTGTAAACCCAAATGCGGGTATTACGCTGCCTGGTCAGGGAAATCTTGTTAGAAACGGATTTACATTTGGCGGCTGGAATACCGCAGCGAACGGCAGCGGAACAACGTATACGGCAGGTTCCTCTTATACAGTGACTGGTAATACAACTCTTTATGTAAGGTGGGAACCTGTCAGCGGTGATATGGTATGGATTAATTCTGGAACTTTTCAAAGAAATGGCTACACAATAACATTAACCAGCGGTTTTTATATGGGTAGATTTGAAGTAACTCAGGAACAGTATCAAGCGGTTATGGGTATCAATCCAAGCAATTTTAAATCAAACCAAGCATCTGGTGAAATCCAAAGCAAACGCCCTGTAGAACAAGTAAGCTGGTATAGTGCGATTGTATTTTGCAATAAGTTAAGTATTGCTGAAGGATTGACTCCGGCGTACAGGATAAATAACAATACAAATCCATCTGCTTGGGGAGCAGTACCGACAAGCAGTAACGCAACATGGAACGCCGCACAGGTTGTTGCAGGTTCTACAGGTTACCGTCTACCTACAGAGGCGCAGTGGGAGTATGCATGCAGAGCAGGGACAACAACAACATGGTCTTTTGGCAACAATGAAAGCGATTTTACAAATCATGGATGGTACAGTGAAAATTCCAGTAGTACACATGAAGTTGGAATGAAACTTCCTAACGCGTGGGGTTTATATGACATGCACGGGAATGTATGGGAATGGTGCTGGGACTGGTATGGAAGTTTACCGAATGCGGCGCAGACTGATCCCACAGGCGCGTCTTCGGGGAGCTACCGCGTATTTCGCGGCGGGCGCTGGGGCGGTGTAATTGAGGACACTAGTTCTGCGAACCGGTTTCGCAACAATCCTTACTACACAAGCAATAGCGGTCACGTCGGCTTCAGGCTAGTACGCCCTTGAAAAGGGAATGAGCAGTGTAACAGCTAACAGTGCGTGGGAAGGAAAACAAAGAGATTTACCACGAACAGGTCCGAACAAGCCCGAACCAGTAATCAAATCAACAGGTTCGTGTCGTTGGTGTGGTTCGTGGTAAAAAAACAAAGAG
>JAIRQN010000080.1 GCA_031256445.1 Treponema sp.
CGAACAACTCTATTTATCTTTATCAGATTGAGTATTTCCATTTCACGTTTGGTGAATTTTGAGTAAATTCCATAGGATTTCATTACTTTTTCGGAGTGCTCGCCGGAAATGTAAATTTCACCGCGAAGCACCGCCTCAATCGCGTTCAGCAGCTCTGTTTTGTTTCCACTCTTGGAAATATAGCCCAAAGCTCCCATTTTAAGCGCCGTAAAGTTTTTCGCTTCCGCCAGCGAGTTCGCCTGTCCCGTAACAGTGAAACGCCCGGTTTCCTCAAGGCAGAAGGCAAGGCCGGAGTTTACCATGGGATGATCGTCAACCAGCAGCACGTTCATTTTTTACCTCCGTGATTGAGGGAAACAGCATCTGAAAACGCACAAATGTCCCCTCTCCGGGTTCGCTTTTTATATCCAGACTGCCTCCCAAAAGAGCGGCTCTTTCCTTCATCCCCCGGATTCCCAGATGAAGACTGCTTACATTGTCCTTATTCCTGTCAACAGGCGCAAAACCCCTGCCGTCATCTGAAATGCCAATGGAAATATCTCCGTTTACATCACAGCGCAGCATGACAATCGCTTCGCTCGCGGCGGCGTGTTTTTCCACATTTGTCAACGCTTCCTGCACTATGCGGGTCTTCAGCAAAACCGCTTCCCCGTACCGGTAATGAACATTCTTTCCCGCATACCGGTCAATCTGGTTGACAGGTTTATTGTTATTTTCGGCGGATATTTTATTTCACGCGGAGCCGGGAAACTGCTTGCGGGAAATTCTAAAAACTGAAAATATATTGGTAAGTATATGAATAATTGGAGGAAGTAAAATGTTTGGAATACCCAAAGAAAAGAACTATACGCGCGAAGAATTGCTAAAAAAAACTCATAAAATCAAATCAATGGAAAAAAGATCATCACAGTCAAGAATGCAAAAAAGCGCATTGGCGGGCAAAGAATTATTTCTTGATACCGGTGAAGGCAAAATCAGGGTATTGGCGTATAATTTGGAAAAACAGGAAAAACTTCCACTTTTTGTAAATATTCATGGCGGAGGCTTTATACTCGGCAATCCAGAAATGGACGACCCCTACATGATGAATATAGCCATAAACGCAAATGTAAAAATTTTAAACGTCGATTACAGCCTTTCTCCGCAAGCGCCTTTTCCGCAGGCATTGAATGAATGTTACGCGGCAGTAAAATACGCTCAAAATAATTTTGAAATGTTTGGCATCGATCCTCAAAAGATAGCCGTAGGCGGTCATAGCGCCGGAGGCAATTTAAGCGCCGCAATCGCGCTAAAAAACAATGAAACAAAAGAATTAAATATAAAATGTATAATTCTTGATTATCCGCCGCTTGATATATATACAGACCCGTATTTAAAACCAAGAGGCAAAGGATTTGTCGCCCGATTTTTCCTTTCTCCCAAAATTGCCAGAATATTTAATTCATGTTACTGCAATAACAAAGAAGAAAGAAAAAATCCGCTGATTTCACCTGTTTTTGCGGAAAAAGATCAGTTAAAAACATTTCCGCCCGCATTGATAATAACTGCGGGAAAAGACTCGCTTTGCGCGGAAGCGGAAATGTTCAGGGATAAATTGATTGAAGCCGGCGTTGAAACAAAACATAAACGTTTTGAATCATCGCCGCATGGTTTTACGCTCAGCAGCAAGAGAGCGGACGCAATTGAAGGCTGGCAAATGATGATAGAACACTTAAAAAATTGTTTAAACTAGTTACGTGCAAAACAGAAGCGCTTGATCAACCCGGTTATTTTCTTCTCGCAATCATCTCTATTTCAATATTCGCTCCCAGTGGCAATGAGGCAACTCCTATTGTTGTTCTTGCGGGATACGGCTGTGAAAACTGCGTTTTATACACATCATTCATTGCGGAAAAATTATTCATGTCTGTTAAAAAAACATTTACTTTTTCAACATTATCCAGCGATAACCCGGCGGCTTCCAGCACGTCTTTCAGGTTATCAAAACATTGTTTCGTCTGCGCTTTTATATCGCCTTCAATTAATTTCCCCGCAGCTGGATCCAATGGCGTCTGGCCTGACAGGAATATCAGCCCATTGGAATCAATTCCATGCGAATACGGACCCGCAGAGGCCGCTTTTTTTGAAGTAACCGCTTTCCTCATTTTTGTTCTCCTTTCTGATATTAAAATAAATTGGGTTTCATTACCAGAAACCCAGCCGCGCCTATGTAAAAGTTTTCCTGCTCTTCCCATGAAGCGAAGAGGCTGTCGCCCACATGCGCAACTCCCGTGTAAACAAAACCTTCGGGCAACTGCGGAAGAGACGGATGGGAAATTTCCGTTACGCGCGGAGCGGAACCGTAAAAAACATCAAGTGAAATTTCCGCCCCGGCCTGGGTCAGGCTGCGCGTGCGGAACATGCGGACCGCAGGCTGTGAGCCGCTTCTTTTCGCCGCTCTGTAATAAAACATTCCGTCTGAACCAAGGCGAAGGGTATCTACATCCCATCCGTCTTCGGCGGGAAAAGAAGCGAAAGCGGTAATGTCCAGCGGGACGGGATTATTGGAATCCATGCTGAAGGTCCATACCCTTGGCCGGGGCAGAGGAGCATTTGAATCCAGAAAACGATCGTCCAGGTACAAGAGAGCCGCGGGCCTGCCGTTATAAAAAACAAAGCCGCCTGCCGTATACTGCTTCCAGAAATCGCCGCCGGAAAAGCGGAACATCGCAATGCCCGGCGCGTGTCCCGCGTTAGGTGAAAGCAGTAAAAACCCGTCGCGGTTTATCACCATAACAAGTTCATCCTCTTTTTGCTGAAAAAAACGGACATGAATGGCAAGCGGCCACGGCGCAAGAGCGGCGGAAAAAACCGCGTCTTCGATTGATTCTATCAAAACCGGCCCGTCTTCCGTAAGCTGAAACCACAGCGGATACTCGCCTGTTTGCAAAACAGCCGCCGCATTCGCTTTCTGAGCCAGGGCCGTCTGTGACGCGGCAGGCACAGGCGGCTTATATGCTGTTTTTTTACCTGAATTACGGTTACACGATATGGTAAACAGTATAAATACAGATAAACAGGAAGAAATTATTAACCGCGAACATACACGAATCATCACGGACAAAACAGGAATATCAGAGTACGAGTTGGTATGGTTCGTGTTAAAAATTCTAATTTTAATTTAAATCCTCCGGGAAGGTAATTTTCCTGTTTACAGGATCGCCTGAGATGGCTGCGACCTGTCCGCAAAACCGGTCCCAGATTTCTGCGTCGTCTGTAAACTCTCCGTCTTCCGGCACGGATGCCGCGGCTTTTTCGTGCGCGCGGAGAATTTCCTGGAATGTAAATGCCTGAGGCGTCTGCGCGAGACCGGTGCTGGCGCGTTTCAGATGTCTGCTGATAATAACCGGTCCCTTTCCGTCATTTTCAGCTGAAAGTTCTTTTGGAGTTTCGGTTAACGGGAGCAAAGGGATTACAGCGCCGTGTATTTTAACAGCTTCCGCAATATTCCCAATCAGTGACGGAGTAACCCACGGTCTGGCTCCGTCATGGATTAGCACATAACGCGGCGGATATGAAGCAAGAAGGGAGAGCGCGTTAAAAACCGAAGCGCGCCGCGACGGGCCTCCGTTAACAAAGAAAATTTCAGGCTTAAGCGCGGGGAATTTAACAGTATTAAGCGCGGCGCGGGCGGCGTCTTCATCATTTTCAGGATGAGCGATTACTATGCAGCTAACCGACGGAACAGAGGCAAAGGCGTTAACTGACATTCCCAGAACGGTAAGATCATCTTTTGAGCTGGCAGGTTTTTGATATTCTTTTTTAATTCCGCCCGTTCGCGGGGAACTTCGCTGAAGGAAACGCTTTGACGCGCCGGCGGCAAGAATTACAGCGGCTATCCGCTCTCCGCCGGCTGTTAACTGCTCATTATTCATTATTCATTGTTTATTCAACTTCCAGCCGGGAAAAGATCATGTTTTCAACTTCGTCTCTGGATTTCCGCAGCGAAATGGAAACCTCGTCTTCCAGAAGCTTCAACGCCGAATCGTAGAGTTTCCGCTCCAGAATGGGCAGCTCTTTTACCTTGCTCCTGTGGTACAGAGAACGGACAATACTTGCTATGTCTCTGATGCTTCCCTTTTTAAGAAGATCCAGATTCATCTGGTAACGCATTTTCCAGTCAGACGGAATAGGATCATAATCTTCTCCGATTAATTCAAGCGCTTTCATCGCTTCATCTTTGGAAACTGTGGGACGAATGCCAAGGCCTATTGCCTTGTCAACCGGAACCATAATCGTCATATCGGTCACTTCAATATAGATAACATAATAAGGTATTTTTGAATCTTTAAACTTTTTTTGGACAATGTCCTTAATAACGCCGACACCCTGGCTTGGGTATACTACTTTTTGATCAATTTGGAAGGTTTTTGATTTGCTCATCACTGGTATTTTACTATATAAAATGTATTCAGTCTAGCGGTGCAGGCTTCCGTAACTGGTTTGACAACTGTATAAAACAGGGTTTAAAATTGAAAATCACGGCGGATAATTTTAAAAACAAACAGAAAAAACGCATCCGCCGGCGCGGATAAAAGAAAAAACATCAGGAGTAAAATTATGGAAATTCGCAGAATGACAACGGAAGACACGCTTCAGTTTTACAGGATACACACCATAGTGTATAACCAGCGAAGGGATTATTCAAAAGAGGAAAACCAAAATATCGATCCTCTGGATCATCCTGCCGACTGGGCATGGGGAGCGTTCGACGGCAAAAAATTACTCGCTGGAATGTTCGAGATTGAATACCTTATGCGTTTTGACGGGCACAGCGTAAAAATGTCCGGTATCGGAGGAGTGGGGACTCTGCCCGAAGCCCGGAAAGGCGGGCTTATCAGGCGCATTTTTGAAAAGCTGCTTCCGGAGGCTTACGAAAAGGGCGTGATTTTTTCCAGCCTTACGCCTTTCTCTCATGATTTTTACCGCAAGTTCGGCTACGAAATCGCGTGCGCCAGAAATAAAATAACAATTAACACGGGCGATTTATCAGAAATAACGGCAAAAGGCGGGTTTACGCATATTCAACCCGGAGATGACACTTCATTGCTGGCGGAGGTTCACTCCTCATATATAAAAAATCTAAATCATGGGATACACAGGGATCACTGGCCGGACAACCGCGCGTGGAAACGTTTTACAAGGGAAGATTCCTGCGCGACAGGGACGTATATTTATTTATGGAAAGATGAAACGGGAAAGGCGCAGAGCTATATCAAGTATCAGGATGTTTTGGAAGACGGAGATCACAATATGTCGGTTACGGAGCTTGCATTTACGGATATTAAGGGGCTGTACGGCGCGCTGAGCATTACGGGCGGCCTTTCCGCGCAATTTGAGAATTTCAAGTGGATGATGCCCGCATTCATCGATCCTTTTGATTTTATCGGCGACGCATGGTCTGTGGAAACAGAATTTAAACCAAGAGACATGACAAGGATTGTTAATGTAAAAGCCGCCCTTGAACTTATGCGCAGTCCGAACCGCGAAGGCGAATATATAATCGAAGTTGAAGATGAAAATATTGCAGCTAACACAGGAAAGTACCTTGTCCGGTTCGGAAAGGAAGGCTCCAAAGTTTCCCCCACAACCCTGGACGCGGATATTTGCTGCGATATGCGCACATTAAGCCAGCTTGTCACAGGTTACAAATCCCTGGAGGGAGCGCTTTACACACGGCAGGAAGGACTGGAAGTATACGATAATATTGAAACGCTCAAAAATGTTTTCACGCTGCGGCCTCAGCACATAACGGAATATTTTTAGAATGGAGCTGTCCGTTATTCCAAAACCCGCGTCTGTAAAATACACGAGAGGCGTTTTTAAATCACCGGGGATTCCTTCCATAATTAAAAAGGAAGGCGGCATTGACGGAGACGCGCTTTCAGGATGCGACGCACCTGCCGGATGCGCCGCGCCCGAAGAAGCGTACCAGCTTAAAATAACAAAAAAAAGCATAACATTGCAGGCTCCCTCTCCCGCGGGAATGTTCAACGGAGAGCAGACAATCAGGCAGCTTGTTATGTCTGAATTAAAAGACGGCCATTTGGTCCTGCCCTGCGCAGAAATTACCGATTACCCGCGTTTTTCATGGCGCGGCTTTATGCTGGATTGTTCGCGTTATTTTTACTCTGTGCCGTTTATTAAGAATTTAATTGACGTGCTTGCGATGCATCATATCAACCGCTTTCACTGGCATCTGACAGACGATCAGGGCTGGCGGCTTCCGGTAAAAGAATTCCCGCTGCTTGCCGATATCGGCTCAAAAAGACATGATAGCAGAATTCCCGCCCGCAATGTTACCGGCAATTTTTACACAGAAGATGAAATCCGCGATGTGGTGGAGTTCGCCGCTTCCCGCCATACAGAAATAATTCCCGAAGCGGACCTTCCCGGACACGCCAGCGCAATTCTGGCCTGCTATCCGGGACTTGGCTGCACAGGCGGCCCGTACCGCGTTGAGGATCGTTTCGGCATTTTTGAGGATGTGCTTTGCGCGGGCAATGATCATATCTTCGATTTGGCGGCCGCGGTTTTTGACGCTCTGTGCGGATTGTTTCCTTCAAAATGGGTGCATATCGGCGGCGATGAAGTTTTGTTTAACAGATGGAAGGAATGTCCAAAATGCCGGAAAAGGCAAAAAGAACTGAAACTTAAAAAAACCGGGGAACTGCAGAGCTGGATAACATTCAGACTTGCGCGGATGCTCGCTGACCGCGGAAAAACCGCCATAGGGTGGGATGAAATACTGGAAGATTCCCCTAAATACAGGCTTCCAAAAGATACGGTTATAATGTCATGGCGCGGAAACAAAAGCGGAATACGCGCCGCTTCAGGCGCGGGCGGCCTGGCTCACGATGTGATAATGTCACCTAACACAGAAGGATGTTATCTGGATTACAAACATATTAACGTTCCCGAAGAGCCGGGGCAGATATACGCGGGCGCGTCTTCCGTTTACATGTCGTATTCAATGGACCCGGCTCCCGCGTCAATGGGAAAAGAAGCCTCGGCGCGGATACTCGGCGGGCAGGGAAACCTGTGGTCGGAATTTATCTACGCCGGAAAAATTGCAGAATACATGATCTTCCCGCGCATCTGCGCCATCGCCGAAACTGTCTGGACTCCGCGCAAAGAAAAAGATTTTGAAGATTTTTCACGGCGCCTTATTGTTCACAGGGAACGGCTCGATAAACTTGGAGTACAGCAATACCGCGGCACGCTGAGATAGTGTCCTGTAAAATTCGGTATCCAGTATAACAAATTGCGTTAATTCCTTACTGCGCAAGGAATTAACTTAACATTACATTCCGTCTTTTATATTTTACAGGACACTGGTCAGTGTATGTTCACAAAGCCGGTTACTTTGCTGATACATTGCACTTTAATTTAAAAGGAAAATTTATAAAGACGATTCAGGATATTATTAAGTTTAGCCGCGTAAGCTCCGTCCGCGGCCCAGGTTCCGGCAAGCCCGTCGATAGTGGGGCTTGAACCCTTGCGCACCCACTTGTAACGCGGATCAACCAGTTCCCCTTTGAGCGGTTCTTCTGTGGCGTAACCTTTTAAATGCTGAATATGAGCGCGCACTCCTGTCTGCGGATCGGGGAATGAGAGACCGGGTTCTCCGTTGCCGACCGCGCCAAGACCGCAAAAATTGTACTGCAGCGGGCTGACATCTCCTCCAAAGCGCAGAAAGCCGGTTTCCAGGCACATCTGGATAAACGCGACATCGTGGCTGACTCCTTCAAAAGCCGCCTCGTTGACATAATACGCCGCCAATACGCGGACATAATCCATATCAGCGGAGGGATTGTTATATTGAAAAAAAAGCGATAAATTTTCACCGTCTACCCTTCCCTCTCCCATAATATACGCGGAAGGAACAGGTTTTTCAGGCGGCGGAATCAGTGACGGCTGAACCGTCTCAGGAACCGGAATACGCTCCGCAGGCGGCATCGCCGTACAGGAAAAAAGGAACGGAAACAGTAAAACAAGGACAATTGAACAATATTTCTTCATAATAGAATTTTCGGTATTTTTCAAAAAAAATTCGCTTAAAACAAAGCGCCGCGCACGCCCGCTCCCAATATAGGGTATGAAAAAAAATAATGAAACTAGAGCTTGCCCTCCGGCGGCTTTTGCCGGCGTGCCGCCGGAAGAGCGGCCGCGCGAGAAACTCAAAAACCACGGACCGGCTTGTCTTTCCGATTGGGAGCTTCTGGCAATTATTTTGAATACCGGAATTCACGGGAAAAATGTAAAGGAGCTCGCGGGAGATTTGCTCGATCTTCTGGACAGGAACAAAGACATTCCTGCAACAAAGGAAATGTCCCGTCTGTCCGGCATTGGCTTATCCAAAGCCTGTTCTGTTTCCGCGATGCTGGAATTCGGCAGAAGGCGTTACGGGTCTTTTTCGGCCCGCATAAAGCAGCCTTCCGACATTTTTACGCTTGTCCGTCATTTCGCGGATCGCAAACAGGAGCGTTTTATCAGCCTTTCCCTGAACGGCGCTCACGAAGTGCTGGCGGTGCGTATTGTGACCATCGGCCTTGTCAACAAAACAATTGTCCACCCGAGGGAGGTTTTCGCGGACATAATCCAGGACAGGGCAGCCGCGTTCTGTGTTGCACATAACCACCCGTCGGGACAGCTTGAATGTTCTCCCGAAGATGAAGAAATAACAAGCCGCCTTCTGTCAGCTTCGAAGATACTGGGCCTTCACTTTGTCGATCATATTATTTTCTCTGAGTCTTCATGGTGGAGTTTCAGGGAAAAGGGGAAACTGGAAGAGGAGTGAGATGGAAGGATTAGGCTGACTAATGTTTAAACATTGTGAACTCTTGACATGTATCTACATAAGCGCCCGCGGGAAATGAAAAATGGTAAAAAAGATTCCTTTACAGAAAACAAAAACTTCGGGCAGCGTTCTTTTGGATCAGCTGGTAACAATTGATTATAATGCCAGAAATTTTAAATTTGTTGAAACAATTCCCTCAGCTCTTTTACGGCATTTATTGTCTGTTACGGCTATGATTTTTCAGGCAAATGAGGAATGAACGCAAGAACTTGCGCGAGTGATTGACTTGCAGAATTTACCCTATAACGCGCCGCTTTATTCAGCAACAACCAGTTCCCAATAGCCGACATCGATCCACATGTTCATTTTAAATCCGGCCTCGCTGAACTGCCCAATCTTTTTAAAGCCGAAACATTCAAATGTTTTTACGCTTGCTTCGTTTGGAAGGGCAATTCCCGCGATTAAAAGATGCAGCCGGTCTTTGTTTATTTTTTCCAGGAGACTTTTTAAAAGCATTTTGCCCCTGCCGTTTCCCTGTGTTCCGTTCTTTAAATAAATGGAAATTTCAGCGGTTTTATTATAAGCACTCCTCTCTTTCCATGTGTTCGCGTACGCGAAACCGGTTACTTCACCTTCATCTTCATAAACCAAATAAGGAAAATTTCCGCTTATTCCGCATATACGCGCTGACATTTCACTCAGGGAAAGAGGAATCTCCTCGAATGTTATTACAGTATTTTCAATGTAGTAATTGTAGATATCAAGAATTGCTTTAGCGTCGCTTTCTTTGACATTTCGGATATTATTGATTTCCATGACGCTCCATTCGGAGTTTTACTTTTTGCGCAGGTTCAATATCATTGCAAAATTCGGAATATCGAATGTTTCAGGAACTGTCTTTAGATACTCAATGTGTTCCTTATCAAATTCGGCGGTTTGACTGTCTGAAAGAGATGACGCGCACCCCGAAAGGCAGCAGTATGTTTTTATATGCCTGTGCCAGCTATCACGGGTAAAATTAATATCCAAATCGAACGTTTCGGAATTTTCTAGTTCGAATAAACCTTCCGCCCATACAGGCGTTACAGGCATGGATCTTTTCGCGCCTGTCCATGCGGGATTGAATTTTAAAACCAGTTTTTCGCTTTTACGGGCTATTTCGCTCTCCCCGGAAAGCCATGACATAAAAAGCGCGCAAAAATGCCCGCCGTCTTTCAGTATGCCGTGTATCCTGGGCGGCGCGAATGATTCGTCCAAACACATGCAAAACCGGCAGGCTGTGATAACATCAAAGTCTTTATCAGGAAAATTTATGCCTTCCGAGAAATTGACAATATAATCAATATTCATCTTCGCGTTCTCGGAAAGCCGCCTTGCCCATTCTATCTGATTCTCGGTTATGTCACCGCTTGAAAATTCCGCCTTGTATTTATATGAACCTGCCGGTAAAACGCCTGTTCCTGTGCCCAAATCCAGAACATTCTGGCCTTTTACGCACAGTCCCATTTCAATAATTTTATCAAAAAAAAGGTTTGGATAAATATCCCTGTATGTACTTTTATCATTACTGGTCATGATACTGTTATTTTCTCACGATTCCGGCAAAACATCAAGGTCTGCCCGCAAACTAACCGTTAACAGTTATTGATTTAAAACGTCTTCCCTGTCAGCTAAAACAATTTCCAGAGATAACGGCGTTGTGCCGCGCATAATGTCAACTTTCACCCTGTCGGCGGGTTTACACGCTTCCAGCGCTGAATACAGATCTGCGAGGGTATTCGTTTTTACTCCGTTAATGGCGGTTATAATATCGCCGCCAAGATAAATAACGCTGCGTCCGTACTGCACAGGTTCCGCGCCCTGCCTTAAACCGGCCCTTTCCGCCAGACCGTTTCTGCGGGTGCGGGAAACAAGAAGCCCCGTATTCACAGGAAGTTTCGCATAACGGACAAGGCTCGGGAAAATCTGAACCAGCGTCGCGTCTATCCAGCCCCGGCGGACTTTTCCGTATTGCATAATTTCCGTAACTACGCGCTTTGCGGTATTTACGGGAACCGCGAAACCAATGCCAACCGAGCCGCCGGAGGGGGAATAAATCATCGTATTGATGCCTATCATCCGGCCCTGGGTATCAAGGAGAGGACCGCCGGAATTGCCGGGGTTAATCGAAGCGTCTGTTTGTATCATGTCGCGGATTATACGCTGCCTTGAAGTCTGAATCGGTCTTCCAAGACCGGAAACGATCCCAACCGTTAAAGTGCGCTCAAGAGCGAACGGATTGCCTATAGCCAGAACTTTCTGCCCCACTTTTAAATTGGCGGAATCGCCGTACGGGATAGTTCTTAATTCCATGCCGCGCAGAGGATCAAATTTCAGAACGGCGATATCATTTTCAGGATCGGTTCCGACTACCGCGCCTTCAAACTGGCTGCCGTCCGCAAGATTAATAAAAACCTTGTAGGCATTTTCAATCACATGGTTATTGGTAAGAACATAGCCTTTTGTGTCAATTATCGAACCTGAACCGGAGGTGCCTTCCTGCGGAACCGGTTCAAGAAACCAGTTAATCGCCATTGTCTCGGTTGTAATATTGACAACAGCCGAATTGAGCTGTTCGTAAATTAAAATGTTTTCCCGTTCGCTTTCGGAATACGGGATTAAATCCGCTGTGTTAATGGCGCTGTAATCGGTATGTATTCCTTTATTTTCCGGTTCGTACGCGCTTACCGGCTGAGACTCTTTTTTCTGATGCGCGTTTTTTCCGGATTCATCGTTATTTGATGTTTGCAGGCTTACCTGTTCCGGCTCTCCGAAAGAATCCGGCAGCAGCGGTTTCAGAAAGCCAAATCCCAGCGCAAGAAGTACGACAATAATCGCGCTTAAAAAAGAAAAGAAAAAAACCTGTCCGCGGCTGTACAATTTCATACATTCCCCCCACGCAAATTCGTAATTTCAATTATACTGTTAAAGTGCCGATAAATAGAAGTAGATATGCCTAAATTTTTGACTGTTTTTATCATGTTTATTCTTGCTGCCCCTGTTCACGGCCTTGATTTGCCTTCATCGCAGATAGCAGATGACTCGCTTTTGAGGATAAAACTGAAAGACGCGTGGTTTACAGAGAGCCCGGCAAGGGTTCTGGCGCAGAGGGCGGTAATACAATATCTGGAAAGCGGAGAAAGAGTGGAAGTCCGCGCCGAAGAACAGCGGGAAGAGTTCATGGTGATTCTATCCAGAGAACTTTACAGCGGACGCGCTGAGAATACCGGCAGGGATAACGGGCGAAGTTTCACGCGTACAGGGACAGGCCAGTTTCCTGGATGGGCGCAGGGGTCATGGATACTCACCCGGCGGAAGGATACCGGGGAAAGCATAAGCATAAGAATTTTTCCGCGAAGCGATCAATACGCGTATATTCAGTTCCGTCCTTTCAGCGCCGTAAAAAAGGTCGATGATAAATGCCTGATGGATGTTGTGGTTTACGGAGGGTATCTGGTAAATTCAATGCCAATAGGCGTCGGTTTTGAGCGGCTCTATACAATGCAATTAAACGACATTTTAAAACTCGCAGGAAACAGATTCCCGCGCCGCTATTTTGATCCTGATCCGGAGAATTACAGGGAACACAGGAAACTTATCGCCCAGGTCCGCGAACAAATTAAAGAACTGAACTATGCTGATGACGGCGCTATTGATGAACACGGCGAATATGTATACATCAAAACCCTGAACAGGCAAAATCCCGAGGTAAAAGGACTTAACTGTTCGGGGTTTACAAAGTGGCTGGTAGACGGACTGCTGCGTCCCGTTACAGGAGAGAGGCTTCCCATTCCTCCGCTCAGGGAGCCTTTCGGACAGCGCGGCTCTTCTTTTACGGAAAACTGGGAAGAAAGGCGCGATGTTTTCTTCGGCCTTGACTGGATAAGGAATTTGGCGGCGGAAGCAAACGGTACTTTGCGCTCAGAGGCATACCGCGTTCTTGACGAGTTTGAAGTGCGCAGCGAAATTATCTCTTCGGTAATGGTAAGGACAAACAGGGGTTTTGCCTCACATTCATATCCCGGCTTTTTTAAGGAAGCGGGCTTTGGAATTGAAGGGCTGCGCCCGCTGCTCTACGCTCTCGCCATTGATGAGCCGTACCAATTTTACCTTGCCGCTGTAAACACAGAGATAAGCACTCCCGCCAATGAAAACCCGTTCGGAACTCCCCGTCTTCGCCAATACTTTCATGTAGCCGCGTTAATTCCGTATTTTGACGAATTCGGCTCCTTCAGAATCGCCGTCTTTGAAAGCGCCGATGAAACTTCGTTCAACTCCTTCAGGGCCCGCTATCCAGGACATCATGTGAATCTTGTATCAATTCCGGTATCAGCGAAATTTGAACCGTGAAACAACGCGTGCTAGTGACTATTGTATAACGACTCACTATAATTAGTTATGCGCGAAGGCATTAAGGGCGTAGCATTCGATCTTGACGGGACTCTGTATCCCAACTACAGCCTGCATATCAGATTAATCCCGTTTATAATTAAAGAAACCCGCCTTGTAAGCGCGTTCGGCAGAGCAAGAGAGATAATGCGCCGCAGGCAGAAAGGCAACCCTTCGCTGCTTTCTGACGATTTCTACAAAGAACAGGCTGAATATGCCGCTAACATTCTGTCAGCCGCGCCGCTGCCGCTTCAGGAAAAAATTGAACGCCTGATTTACCGCGGCTGGGAACCATTTTTTAAAAAAATCAAACTGTATAAAAACGCGGCGCAAACCATTGACGCTCTCAGGAACGCAGGTTACAAACTGGGCCTTTTATCGGACTTTCCTCCGGAGACAAAACTGAAATATCTTGGAATCGCGCATTTGTGGGACACTGTCATGTGTTCAGAAACCTTCGGCGCGTTAAAGCCTCATCCCCTGCCATTTATTAAACTGGCCCAGGCAATGTCCCTGCCGCCGGATAAAATTCTTTACGTTGGGAACAGCCATCCCTACGATATCGCGGGCGCCAGCATGGCCGGAATGAAAACAGCGTGGATAAGAAACCCGCTGTTTCACGGAAGCGGCAAAAAGAAACCCGCCGCGGATTTTTTATTCAGCAGCTATCGCCAATTACATGATTTTATGTTATCGTAAACATTATTGACGAGTATTATTCGGGGAGGGAGATAATACTGATGATTTTTACAATTGGAAATTTAATTACCCTTGGCGTTGTCGCATTAACTCTCATCCTCTACAGACTGATGGATAAAAACAACCGCCAGCTGGACAGGGTTAAAAAATACACAGACAAGTGCAAGGAAGAAATTGCAGCATACGCCGAAGAAAAAAGCATGGCGGTTAAAAATTACGGCATAAATCTGGATATAGAACAAAAAGCCGCGCTTCAGTTAATGAAAAATATTCAACGTCTTACAGAAGAAGATCTTGCGAAAAAATCCGAAACAATCTCGCAGATAGAGGGGCAGATTCACGCTTTTGAATCGTCGCTTGACGAGCTGAACGGCATGACAGACAGGGTTCAGGAAAATTTAAGCCGCATTAAAGAAGAATCTTCTTTTGTGGAAAGCACAAACAAAAAAGTATCCGAAGTAAGGGAAAAATATTATCAGGTGGAAAAGGCTCTGGAATCGGCAGTGAAAAATCTTGAAGATACAGAAGCCCGCCTGGAGAAAAAAAATTCAGAAACAATGGAACAGGCTGTTAATGAGGTAATCTCATCGGCGCGGTCCTTTGTGTCCGATCTGGAAGCGGCTGCGCAGGTTATTGAGAATAAAGTTGAAGAACACCGGGAAGCGGTAGAAAAAGCGGAACGCGAACGGGAAGCAAATGTTGCCGGCGATCTGGAACTTGTAAAAAAAACATTAAAAGAAACTCTGGAAAACGCCGGCAAAAAAGCGGACAAGATGGAAGAAACGGCTCTTGAAAAATTAAAAGAACAGGCACAGGAGCGGGTCGATCAGATAAAATTATTTTTTGAAGAAAAATTAAAAACAGCGCAGGAAGCCATTAAAAACGAACAGGATGACATTCAGGAAAAAATAAAATCAACAAATGAAAAATGCAGCGCGGAAATTCAGGAATTTAATTCCATGCAAAAAACATTTCAACAGAATTGGATAAAAGAATCATCTGAACTTAACACAATGGCCAAAAAACATAAAGAAGAAATAAGCGCCGCGCTTGCGCATCAGCAGGAAGAGGTAAACTCCGCGCTGTTAAAAGAAAGGGATACAATTAACACAACTTTACTGCAGCAGCAAAATGACTGGAAACAGAACTTTCTGGAATTCAGGAAGCAGTCAGAAAAACAGCGGAAGGAACTGGATACAAGCATATCTTCCGCAAAAACAGATCTTACCCAGTCAATTGACGAACTGCGCCAGAAATCAACAACCGCGATTCAACAGCAGCACGATGATCTGAACACGGCAATTAAACAACAGCAGAAAGAACTTGGCGCCGCTGTAAAACAGCAGCAGCAGGAAACAGGAGACGCGCTTTCAAAAATAAACGCGTCAATTTCCGGGCTGCAAACAAAGTCCAGTTCAATGGAAAAACAACATCAGGAAGAACTGGACGCCGTACTCGCCGATCTCAGGGAAAAAGCTGGGACAGCGGTTAAACAGCAGGATGAAGCGCTTTCCGCGCTGCTCGGCGGAATAAAGGACAAGGCGGAAACTGACGTCAGGAATCATGATGAAGAAATCACAGCGCTGCTCGGCGGGATAAAGGAAAAAGCGCAAACAGCCGTCAAGCGGCAGGATGAAGAAATAACCTCGCTGCTCAGCGGAATAAAAGACAAAGCGCAGACAGCGGTCAGTAAAAATGACGAAGAGATAACATCTCTGCT
>JAIRQN010000089.1 GCA_031256445.1 Treponema sp.
GAACCTGTTATTTGAAAATAATACTTAACCTTCTAAAATTCCCGAATTATGTGAGAAATGAGGGTACTCAACCAAATGCGCTCCTCCTCACTTCTCACTCCGCACTTGTCACTCTCTCCCTTTTCAGGGGCGAAGAAGCCGGAAGCCGAGGCTGTTGTACCTGACGCCGGGGCCGTAGTTGTCCCGGGATACCGAAGCAGTGTCCTCAGCCGAACTGCTCCAGCCCCCGCCGCAATACAGACGGTGGCTCCCAGATACCGCGCCTGCGGGATCGGTCTGCGCCGTATTCGGATAATTTCCAAACCAATCCCAGCACCATTCCCATACGTTTCCATGCATGTCATATAACCCCCACGCATTAGGCAGTTTCTTTCCTACCTCATGCGTCATACCGTTTGAATTAGCGATGTACCATGCGTAATTTGTAAGGCTGCTTTGATTATCTCCAAAAGACCATGTTGTTGTCGTCCCTGCCCTGCACGCATATTCCCACTGCGCCTCTGTAGGCAGACGGTAGCCGGTAGAACCTGCAACAACCTGTACAGCGTCCCATGTTGCCCAATCAGCCGGATCTGTACTGCCATTTATACTGTACGCCGGAATCAATCCTTCCGCCATGCTTAACTTATTGCAGAATACAATAGCGTCATACCATCTTACCCACTCCACAGGACGTTTGCCTTGCACTTCGCCGGATGCAGGGCTTGAATGAAAGTAACTTGGATTATTTTCCATAACAGCATGATACTGTTCTTGAGTTACTTCATATTTGCCCATGTAAAAACCGCTGGTTAATGTTATTGTGTAGCCGTTTCTTGTAAAAGTACCCGGATTAATCCATACCATAACAGCATCCCACTTAGCGTAAAGAGTTACATTTCCTGTTACTGTATAAGATGAACCTGCTGAATATGTTGTTCCGCCGCCACTTGCATTTATATTCCAACCGCTTAATATGTATCCTGCTTTTACAAGATTTCCCTGATCAGGTAATGTAATACTTGCACCCTGATTTGCGCTCATCGCGGCAGGAGCCGTCCCGCCTGTCGCGCCGTTTGCGTCAAATGTAACTGTATGAGTCCACTTAGCATAAAGAGTAACATTTCCTGTTACCGTATAATATGAACCTGCCGCATACGTTGTCCCGCTTCCGTCCGCGTATTCACTCCAGCCGCCGAATACGCCGGGTTTGGAAAAAGAACTGTCGTTTGGCAATGTTATGCCTGTACTGTAATCTGCCGTCTGTGCGGTTGGAGCGGTTCCGCCGGCTCCGTTTATATCAAAAGTAACTGTGTAATTATTAATATTCCACTTTGCGTAAAGGGCTAAATTGGCGGTAATTATATATGTATAACCTGCCGCGTATGTTGTTCCGCTGCCGTTTACGCTTGTGTTCCAGCCACCGAAACTGTATCCGGTTCTTGCAAGATTTCCCTGACCAGGCAGCGTAATGCCTGTGTTTTGGTTTGTATTTATCGCAGAGGGAGCAGTCCCGTCTGTAGAGCCGTTGGCGTTAAAGGTGACTGTAAAAGTAGTAGTTTGGCTGTCATCACAGGCTGCTAAAAAAAACCCAATTATCGCAAAAATAGCGGTAAATCCGGCATGTTTTAACAGGTTTTTCATACAAAGTCTCCTTATCAATTATTTACTAAAAAAAATAATAACTGAATTTTGGAATATCATACAAGTAGTTGATTTAAAAATGATCAAAAAGTATATTCTTTATCTACCAGTTATAGGTTTTAATATGGCGCGGTTAAGGTCTATTTTAGCGGCAAATATCAAATTTCACAGGAAATCTTTGGGATTAACGCAGGAAAAACTGGCGGAAATGGTAAATACAGCGCCTACATATATAGCAATGATGCTTAAGCGGAAAGGCGTACCCCGTCATTTAAAATGATAGAACGGCTTGCACAAACACTTAAAATAGACGCTCCTGCCCTTTTTTCGACAGAAAATTACCCGATAAAATCCAAATCAGAGCTGCAAAATGAATTAATTGGCAAATTTGAACAGTTCCTAAGCGCAATTATTATTGAAATGGAAGAAAGAAATAATTAGCTGAATATTATATCTGAAATACTTCCGCCAGGTACGCGCTGCCCTCAAGATAATAACCTGTCTCCATATCTTCTATTTTTTGTATGATTTCTTTATCCAGCAATATTCTTGTCGCCTCGCAAATATTAACATTATTTTTTTTACGGATACTTGCGAGTAAATTCCCCAATTTTACATAAACCAGAAATCTTTGTTTCTCCGTCATACTGCTTCACTCCGTAAAAATTTCAAATGAGAAACGGCTTTTTGCGTGTGAAACGAATATTGATCATTGAGTTGTTTATAAATTAACACTTTGGATATTTCAGATAACGGTAAAATGCCCATCAGAAATGTGTCTAAAATCGCGGATATATCATCATTGGCGACAAGTCCATGCACAAGATCATACTTATTGTCATGATTGGACAGCTCATCATTATGATTTAAAAAATCACGATTTCTGTTATTGATAACGAAAATCGCCCATTTATCATCAGGCTCTGTAAATGATATTGTTTTTAAATCATCATACTTTTCGTTAAATTCGTATATATTAATAACAGGTTTACCAAATCTGAATCGTTTCACTACTTTCATCGACCATTCATATGCCTGCTGTTTAAACGAAGTCATGTAAAAGCCTTGCCCAAAATCTTTATACTTTGTGCATTTGGATAAATCAATATTTGATACTTCTACATTGCTTGCGTGATATAAAATCATTAAAATGTTCTCATTTTTGACATTTCAATTAAATCATCAACAACATCTTCATTGGACTGCGTGTGCAAAGCTTCATAACAATCGTCCAGGTAGCTCATACCTCCGTCTGACAACAAACGTTCAGCGGCTTCCGATATCAGTATTTCCAGTTTTTTGGCATATACGCTGAGAATCATTGCTGTCCAGATTTCCTGTTTATTTATCATATACATGTATTTTATGTTAATAAACCTGTATTTACAAGCATGAACAGATACTATTCATTTTCCATGTTATTCTGTTTATTCGCGCTGATAACTTCACTGCAGGCTTCAGCCAATCCGGAAAAGAGTCTCAGTGAATTTTTTAAATAAGCGCGGAAATGATCTTTCTCTTCACTTTCAGTTATTTCTTCAGGAGGGAAAAGAAAACCCGCGACTTCCTTTACGTCGCTGTCCGTTATGAGCCGCGTAATGGCGTCAATGTCTCTGATAATCCTTTTCCGCCGGTCGGGAGATACACCGCTCTCCAATGCGCGCTGCTCGTTTAAAGCGGTGCGCGCAGTTGCCGCTCCTTTTAAAGCAGCGTCCCTTATGTTCTCAAGCCCGCGTTTTAAGGAAGAAACCGCCTTTTCGTAACTCTGTTCTCTTTTCCGCATCTCCTGCGGTTCGCCGAACATGGTTTCAATACGGTAAAATGCTTCGCTCAGACGGTTTTCAATTTCATCGCGGCGGTTCGGCAGACGCAAAAAATCATCCGTCTTCGCAGCCTCAAGCCCCGTAATTGCAAGTCCGTCCGGATACAGGCATAAATTGCGAATAGCGGCGTATTTGCGGAAATTATTTTCAAACCATGCGGCATAGAGTGAAAGCCTGCGGTCGGTTAATACCTGCCCGCCGCCGGCGCAGGGAGCTTTAAACGGAAATCCGTCTCTAAGGGCGCGGACTGTCCATGTTTCGCACGGATTTAAACGGGTAGAAGCGGAATTTGACAGTTCCTCAAAACGCGCGCCCTTAAAATGAGTCTTTAAACCGGGAAATGCAAGATCAAGACCCGCGATCCATATATGGCGTGCGCCGAGGGCGCGGCAGAAATCCCAGGCTGTTGTGGCGACAGATCCTCCTGCGGCGAGTCTGCCTTTTGGATCAACCTGGTTTTCCATGTAAGCGCCGGGAGGATACAAGGAACTGCATAAAAAAATCTTTTTAAACGGAAGTTTTAATACGCCGGGGTAGACCGCGGCTTCGGCGATCAATACAGGCTGTTTATCCTCCGCCGGGTATGCGGACACGCAGCGGTCAAGGTGGCGGCTGTTCCAGAACTGGGGATCTGCAACAACAACAAAATCAGGCTGCACGCCGTTTTTTACAAAAAAACGCAGGCTTGTGTCAACGGCAACAATAATGCAGCGGCTGCGAATTTCACTTAACAACGGAAGTATTTTATCAAGGCTTGGCCCTGCGGCCGCCAGAAATACGGGAATCGCGTCATTCCCGCCGGCGAGTCCTTCAAGACGGGAAACGCCCGGATAATCGCGGATTGCCTTCATGTTATGTGAAAGATTGCGCACCCAGCGTTTTCCGAAACGTTTTAAAGTGGCGGAATTTACATCATCTTTGGATGCCAGCGAATTAATGCGGGTTTCCGCCTGCCTGTACCAGTTTTCATCAAGGAAAACAAGCGCCCTGTTGCGAATAACGCGGGGATGCCCTCCGGCGGAGGGCTTTTTGCCGGAACCGGCAAGTTCGTTTGCGATTGCAAGTGCCTGCGTTATCCCTTCCCCGGTTCCGCCTGTAACAAAGATCAGGCGGTTTTTGGTTAAAAAATCGCTGAAATCCAGCAGTTCAAACGCCTTTAACAGCAGGTTTTTATGCTTTTCGACAATTATTACAGGCGTTCCCGGCGAAGCCGCGGCCTGCGCCGCGTATCCAAGACCAAACCCCAGAATGACAACAGGAGCGCCGTCTGCGCCCGAAATCCGGGCCGCCAGCCGCTGCCCTTCCCTCTTTGGATCATGTTTTGAATGAACATAAATCCCCCTGACGCAAAGCGTGGGATCTCCTGCGGCCGAGTTTTCAATTTTAATATCTTCCGCCGCAAGACTGTTACCGGAATTTTCACCGCTGTCCGCGATGCCGTCTTCTTTAATTAATTCTTCAAGCAAGCCGCCGTAATGCCGCTTTAAGATTTCGCTGTTAATTTCCCAGTATGACAAACACTCCGCTCCCTGCTTGCAACTCACCGCTTTTTACTCCAGATCAAACACTATTGTCATGCCTTTTGTAAAAGGCGTTCCCGCGGGCGGGTCCTGGCTGCGAACCCAGCCGTCGCCCCGGATTTCCGCGTCCAAATCATCGCGTAACAGAAGCGGCAGAAGCACCCGCTTGGCGATGCCTGTATAATCCGGCACTACTGTGTCAATTTCGGGAAGGCGGCCTGCCGGAATATTCACAGAAGGCGGATGGTTGACATATTCGTTGCGTCCGCGCGGAATCCCAAGGTAATCGATTAAGGATTCGGCGGCTTCGCGGATAGCGGGAGCCGCGATTCTGGCGCCGAATATTATTCCTTTCGGCTTTAAAATCGCAAGGTATAAAATGAGCGAGGGAGATTCCGCCGGAAGCAGCGCAATGCAACTGGCGATAAAATCCGTCTCGGAATATCTTCTTGTTACAGGATCAATTGTCTGGGCGGTGCCGGTTTTTACCGCAAGAGACATATCCTGAACCGCCGCGCGCCAGCCCATGCCGTAACCGGTAGCGGTATCCACCATGTATGATCTCATGGCTCTCGCGGTTTCAGCCTTCAGAATACGGCGGCTCTCTCCGGCATGCCAGTCTGTTACAGTTTTACCGTCCGCTGAAACAGTCTTTAGCACAATCCTGGGAGGAACCAGAATACCGTCATTCGCGATTGCCGTAGCCGCCTGCATCATCTGCCAGGCTGTAACCGAGATTTCCTGTCCAAAAGCCAAAGTGGGCTTTGACCTGTCCGACCAGTTGGCGCTCTGGACAAGGTAACCGGCATGTTCGCCGGGACAGCCCGCGCCGGTTCGCGAGCCAAACCCAAAATTGTTCAGCAGATTATAAAAATTTGCATTGCTGATCCGTTCCGAAGAATATGCGGCGCCGACATTGCAGGAATGGATAATTATTTCCCTGGCGGATACCCTGCCGTGAACGCCCAGGCAGTTTATCGGGCTGCTGCGGTTCATTTCATAAATGCCGGTACAGTTAAAAACAGTACTGCCGGATACTGCCCCATAATCCAAAAAAGCCGCAATGGTAAAAATCTTGAATACCGAGCCTGGCTCATAAGCCCAGATAACAGGGCGGTTCATCCGGCTATTATCATCCGAAACGCGGAAATTGTTGGGATCAAAATCGGGCAAAGACGCCGATCCCAGAATATCGCCGCTTCGCGGATCCATTGCAATCAGCATTACAGCTTCCGCGTCGTTTTCTTCCATAGCGCGTAATGCAATCTCTTCCAGAATATGCTGCACATTTGAATCAATTGTCAGGATTACCTGCGATCCTTTGCCGTCATCGTCTGTGCCGTCAAGAACATTATTAAAAGCGTATTCAATTCCCTCAAGGCCCCTGTTTCCGTCTCCTACAAAACCGATAATCTGGCTTGCGAGATTTTTTTCGGGGTATACCCTGCCGACAATGGGCTGTACCATAACGCCCTTCAGTTTTTTCTCATTAAGCATTGCGGTAAGACGCCTTGCCGTAACATCATCAATTTGCTTTTTCAAATAAATAAAATTTGACTCAGAAGAAATGATCTTTTCGCGGATTTGAGCCGAGGGCATATCAAGATACACTTCAAGCTCATCTGAAACAATATCAATATTGGAAAGCGATGGCCGCCAGACGCTGACATCCGCGAATCTTATGGAAATAGCCAGTATACGTTCGTTCCTGTCCAATATAGGGCCGCGTTCCGGAATGCCGGCAGCCAGACGCGTAACGGAAGGCAGCTCGGATTTATTCATTAAAATAGCGTAATGGACAATCAGGTAAAAAGAGAAAAGAACAAGAAGCGAAAATAGAGTAATGTACCGCCGTTTTCTCATTTAATACCCCAATACCTTTCCTATTATATTATTATTTGGCACAAGTCCGTAAGAGCGTGAATCATAGGAAGATACCGGGTTATCTCCTTCGGCGAAAAAACCCTTTCCATCGGAGGAAGTACACCTTTTAACAGCCAGTTCTCCATTAGACGTGAAAAAAACCACCACTTCACCAGCTTCGGGCCGCGCCCAATTAATCAAATAATCATGCTGCCAGGGAAATCTGAACCCATATCTCAAGCGGTTTATAACAAGAACGGATCCGCTTTTTATGGCCGGTTCCATTGAATTTCCGCGGGCTATCATTAAATCAAAAAAAAACAGCTTCAGGACAAACGCCGCCAAAAGAGCCAATAAAACCGCTTTTATACTATTCATATATAATCCCAACCGCTTTTTTTGTCGATAAATGCAATATGGCGCCTATTATAGAAAATCAACGCGTTTCAAAACGTAATAATCAAAAAAGTCAAAAATTTTCATCGATAAAGCCTAATAATAAATCGGCAGGTTTCAATTCAGGATTTATGAACCAGTTCAGTCAAAAACCGGCGAACTCCAAAAGAAGAAAACCGGTATTTTTGTTTGCTTCTGTAAAGCAGTCCGTAAAAAAAGAACGTTCTGCAGGAATCAGGAAAAACGAACCCCGCGGCAAGGCGCGAAACAGCGAGCGCAATAGCGCGGGTAATGACGGGCGAAAGAGCGGCTTCGGTTTTAACATCCCTTCAGCCGCCAATCTGGCGGTCATTGCCGGAATCATTGTTTTTGCAATGATAGCGCTTCGGTTTGAAGGTTTTGAAATGAAATCTCCTGACGGATACATTTTTGATCCGGCCGCCGATGTCAATACCGCTCAACATTCAATTCAATATGCCGAAACCGGGATCATAGCAATGGGCAAGGCGGTCAAAGATACCCGGACCGGTATTGTAATTACCAGCAACGCGGTTCCCAAAACCGAAACACAGGAACAAATAAAAGAAACTCCCGGTGAAACCTCAAATCATATTACAGCGTCAATCCCAAAAGGAGTTGATCAATCCAAAAATGACCTGATTATTACCTTTAAATGGCAACAGTACAAGGTAAAAAAAGGCGATTCGGTATCATCAATCGCCAAAAGATTCGGCGTTTCAATCGGCGCTATTATCGCCTCCAATGAAATCAGGAATGCCAGAGCGTTGCAGGAAGGGGCAATGCTGAGGATACCGAATGTTGACGGAATTCCGTATTCTGTAAAAAATGGAGATACCCTTTCCGGCATTTCCGCGTCTTTTAAGGTACCGTTAGAAGTCATTCTGGATGTAAATGATATAAAAACCGATAAAATCAAAACCGGAGAAACCATTTTTATCCCGGGCGCGAGGATGAATGATATGGATCTCAGGATGAGCCTTGGGGATTTGTTCACATATCCAATTCATAACAGATATATTACATCCGGTTTCGGAATACGGAAAGTGAACGGGCAGCTACATTTCCATACAGGAATTGATTTCAGGGCAAATACCGGCACTCCTGTGACAGCTTCTCTGGACGGAATTGTTTCCGTAACCGGAGAAAACTGGATGTACGGGAAACATATAATAATAAGCCACAGTAATGGCTATAAGACGCTATACGCCCACCTGAACTCTTTTTCAGTAAAACAGGGAGAAAGGGTAATACAGGGTAAAAAAATCGCGGAATCGGGGAATACAGGTTACAGCACAGGAGCGCATCTGCATTTTGCCGTTTTTGATAAAAACGGAAAATATGTTAATCCGCTGGAACTTTTAAGATAAATATGTTTAAATAAATTAAGAGGGGATCTATGCGTAAATTAATTTTGATTCTTTTGGCATTTCTTGCAGTATTTACATATATCAGGGCGTTTGACTTGGCCGAAGCAGAGGAAAACCTTAAAGAAATTCCTGTGGAAATTATCCGGGAAAATGTGTTATAATTAAAACATGACATTTGGCGACCAGGGCGTAGCCGTATCAGTGCCTTCTTTTGCTGAAGTGGTAGATGAAGCCTGCAAACAGTTAATGGACAGACAGATAAAATATTCAATCCGGCGTATCTCTCAGATGGAAGAACGCCTCACCGGACTGGAACAGGAACTGGACGCCTTTTTAAGGGAAAAATCATAAAATTGAACATGGAGATCTGAGTGTCAGGATCCGGGAAATAATAATGAAAAATAATAAAATCATCCTGTTACCGGTAATTTTTACATTTTTTATTTCCGGGCTTCCGGCTTTTAACTTTCACGATTTAAATCTGTCAGGAGACAACAGGCTTTTATTCAACGCCGGCTTTCAGTCGCAGGATGCGCTTTTTATAGCCAGAATGGAAGATTTGTCGCTAAGGCAGCTCACGGCATTTCCTGAAAAACTGATTTTATTGGAAAACGGAAGAACAATTCTCGCCGTCAATCATTTCGGAGCGTTCAAAATTCCGTCAACAGGAGGCATTCCTGAACCTTTAAAAGGAATTCCGTCTTTCGCAGAGGGGAATGTGCCTTTAAAGGGAAGGACGCAGGAATTAAACGCTTCCGCAGACGGGCGCTGGTTTCTTTATGTGGAGCCGGTAAGCCCTGCGTACGGAAATTTGCTGCTCGTGGAAATTTCAAGCGGAGCGAAACGCATTATTAGCGAAAAAGTTGAACTGCCTTCAGTTGATTTTCCGGCATGCTGGAGTCCGGACTCGCGTCTTTTTGTCTATTCAAAAGGCGGCAGTCTTTATTACTTTCCCATGGTCAGCGATCCTGATGTGATAGTCAATGAACGTTTCAGGCAAATCGGACCCGGCAGGATTAATTCCGTTCTCTGGGGGCAGCAGGGCGATTTCTTTTACCTGTTGGGGAATACGTTATACCGCGTCCTTTCCCCGGAACTTTTTACAAGGACAATTTACGGCGATTTTCTTTCAATCGGCAGCGTCGCGGCGACAATTCCTTTTGAATTCGAGCCTGGTTTCGATCGTTACTGGATTGCGCCCGATTCCGGATCAATACTTATTAATAAAAGGGGAAAGAGCGTATTTTTCTTTCAGTTAGGTGAAAACCAGTACAGCAGCGCGTCTCTTCCGCATATAATGATTCCGCAGGGCATGGGGAACATCAGCGTATTCTGGTCTTCTTCCGGCCTGCTCAGCATAATTTCATCAATGCAGAAGGAAACCGCGGTCTGGCGGTTTCAGATAAACGGAAAACAAATTAACAGTTTATCTGTTAACAATGCGCCTGTGCCGGCAAACGGGCTTTTATCCCCCGATGGCACAAAAATTTTATTCTGGGAGAACAACGATTTTGAGCTTTGGGATTACGCAAACTGGCAGTTAATTTACAAATTGTCAGGAGGGCCGGTTTTTTCCTGCGTTTGGATCAACTCAAGGCAGTTTATAGCGGGCAGCGCCAGATTTATCGAGAATATCAACATCACCGATTCGGGGGTGCGGCGCGCAAGAATCTGCCTGTCGAATACCGATGAAGCCGGTTTTGAAAACAGCCAGAGCGCCGCGCCAAGAATACTGGCAAGGAGCGGAACTGAATGGTTCGCGACAGACGGAAGAAACCCGTGGATTCCGGCGGTAAACCCGCAATTGCGCAATGTGCAGCTTTTTTCGGATCGTTACCGTGTATATCTTGAGACGCAGTCTTCAGGACCGTTCAAAAATATCCTGATGGTGCGCAATACCGCGTCCACAGGAACGGTTTCGATTGTGGCAAATCATTCTGTCAGCGCGGTTTATCCTTCCGGACAGCAGATGTCAGTCGCGCTGTGTTTTGATCTTTATGATGACGATTCAGGATTATCCGCCGTTTTAAACAACTTAAACGCTTTCGGTAAAAAAACGACTTTCTTTCTGAACGGAGATTTTATCCGCCGAAGCCCTCATGCTGCGTCCGCAATCGCGCAGGCGGGCCACGAAACCGCCTCTCTTTTTTACGCGCCGGTTGACTTTTCGGACTCCCGGTACAGGGTAACCCATGACTTTATCGTTCAGGGACTTGCGCGTAACGAAGACGAATTCTACCGCGCTACTGGGAAAGAACTTTCCCTGCTGTGGCATCCTCCGTTTTTCCGCAGTTCGCGGGAAATAAGTTCAGCGGCGGCGGCAGCCGGTTATACAACAGTTTCAAGGGATATTGATCCCGGCGACTGGCTGTCCGCAGAAGAATCTGTCAGGCTTAACATCCGCAAGATGAGCGTTTCCGAAATAATTGAGCAGATAATTCAAAGGAAAAAACACGGCGCTGTCATTCCGGTACGGCTCGGTCTGATTCCGGGCGGCAGGGATGAATACCTTTATCAGCGTATCGATGTGCTGTTTGACGCGCTTGTACGCAGCGGCTGCGAAATAGTTCCGGTATCGTCCGTTAAAGAATAGTTTCCATGTTTTCGTATAATTCATTGCCGCGGGAAAGCAGGCATGTGCTTGATTCTGTGCCGTCACTGATAGAAGAAACCTTTCCAATACCAGGAAGATTTAAAAAATCCTTACCTTCCGATATTGCGGAACTTTCGCGGCTCTTGACAGACAGGCGGGGCGAGAGATCCCTTTCCTATCTGAGCAGGGCGAATTTTCTTTCAGCTTACCTTCGTTACTTTTTACCATGGAATCTTTTCCGTTTGTGCGTAATTTTTCCGGCTCTTGATATTTCGCTTTGCAGCGGCGATTCAGTTACAGACTTTGGAAGCGGTCCGCTTACATTCGCGTCCGCGTTATGGATTTCGCGGCCTGATTTACGCGCAATCAGTATTGAGATTAACTGCATAGACAGGAGCGGCCCTGCTCTGGAAGCAGGCGTTAAATTTTTTAATGCGCTATGCGGCGATAATTCCAAATGGATAATAAATATAATAAAAGAGGAACTGGATTTCAGAAAACCTTCTTTGCCCGCGCGCATTAAAAAAGGAAAAAAGCCCGTTCTTATTGCCGCAGTGAATTTATTCAATGAAATTTACGAAACACTGCCGCACAGCAACGCATCCGCCTTAAAAAAAATGGCGGCGGATATTGCCGTTAGCCTGCATAATTACGCGTCAATGCGGGCAAATATACTTACAGTAGAACCCGGCGTTCCTCAATCGGGAAAATTTATTTCCCTGTTACGCGATGAATTTATAAAACTGAACCGTCCGCCCGCTTCTCCCTGTCCGCATACGCTTCACTGCCCGCTTCAAATGAATTTTTCTCCGTCAGACAGTCAAAAACATCCGCAGACAAAAAACAGCCGCTCAGACCGGAAACGCTGGTGTCATTTTGCCGCCGGCACAGTCGGCGTTCCAAAAGAGCTTCACTGTCTTTCGGCGGCGGCAGGAATTCCCAAAGACAGGCTTGTTTTCAGTTATCTGATGACAGGCAAAGCGCAGGACAATTATTCGCCAGTCCCGCATAAAAGCGTCCGCGTTCTTTCCGACTCTTTTGCGCTTCCTGACTATCAATACGGGAGATATTGCTGCGGAGAAAAAGGACTTGTTTTATTGTACGGAGAAAGAAAAGAAATTGAAAAAACCGCCTGCGGAAGCCTTGTTACGCCGGTTTTTGCCGAAAACGGCCGGCGGGATAAAAAAAGCGGCGCGTTATTGGCAAAAATCAATGAAAATATTAACGGAGTAAATAAATGAACATTGAAAAAAGACCGTTTTCCAGCATGCACACTCACACTTTATTCTGCGACGGAAAAGACAGCATAGAAACAATGTGCCGCGCCGCGTATGAAAGGAAACTCCAGGCAATAGGCTTCAGCGGGCATTCGCCCATTTTTGAAAAAACGGGAATTATAACAGATTCAAATATAAGCGAAGAAAAGATAGATGAATATGTTTCGCAGGCGCGCCGCGCCAAAGAACGCTGGCAGGGGAAACTTGATGTTTTTACTGGACTCGAAGTGGATTATATCAAAGGATTGCGTTCCGCGCAGGACAGTGACATAAAAGCGCTTAACCTGGATTATACAATCGGCTCTGTTCATTTTATTATTCCGGCAAACGGAGCGCAGCCGTTTGCGATTGACGGTCCCCGCGATGAATTTGAAAAAGGACTGGCGGAAGGTTTTAACGGCGACGCGCAGGCGCTGATGCACAGTTATTATGACGCTCAGGAAGAAATGATCGCTATTGGAGGTTTTGATATTCTTGGACACGCTGACATTATTAAAAAAAATTTTAAAAATAAAATATGTTGGCCGGCGGAAGAAGAATTGATCCGTCAAAAAGAAATTGCGAAATCCGCCGCACGCGCGGGACTTGTGGTAGAAGTAAACACAGGAGGAATAAACCGCGGAAAAATTAATGATGTTTATCCTTCGCTGACATTCCTTCGGCTCTTGCGCGAACATAATATACAGGTAATAATAACATCTGACGCGCACTGCGCTGATCATATTGACGGAAATTATGATTATGCGCTGCAAACTCTAATTTACGCCAATTTTTCTGAATATGTTCTTTTAAAACAAAAAAACAACGAAAAAATTATTTGGCAAAAAGTAAAAATATCTCAAAATATTGTATAAAGTACTCGACTAATATTAATTTTTATATTATATTTTATTTTAGATATATTAATTATAGGAGTTATCATGCCAAAAATTAAACAGACGCCCGGAGCATTGCTTCTGGAATTTCTTGACAAGAATGAACTTAATTGCAACAGACTTGCGAAAGAAATTAAATGCAGTCAGACTGCGTTAAGGCTCATCAGCCTTGATAAAAGCCGTATCACTACATCCATTGCTGTGCGCCTTGCAAAATATTTCGGTACAAAACCGGAATTCTGGCTGCTTGCGCAGATGGAATTTGATCTTGCCGCTGCGGAGCAGAATAAAACTTTAGCAAAGTTGCTTAAAAGTATTTCAAAAGTAACTAAACCAGTTAGTAAAGCAAAAAATTAATTTTCAAATGAAGAATGTAAAAAATAGGAATGAAATATTTTCCATTCCTATTTTTCATTCCTTACCTCGATTTTTCAACGCCAACACACAGACAATGTTTTCTGATAACGCAGCATGAACAGTATGGACTGACAGGGCGGCATAATTTCTGCCCGTAGAGAACAAGCAGATAGTTAATACGTTTCCAGTATTTTTTCGGAAGAATTTCCCTTAAAACCATTTCAGTTTCTTCAGGATTACTGCTGGAAAGCCAGCCGCACCGGTTTGATATGCGGTGAACATGAATATCCACGCAGATTCCATCAAGATCAAAAGCCTCGGTAAGCACAAGATTGGCGGTTTTTCTGCCAACGCCGGGGAGCGCAAGCAGCGCATCCATTGATGATGGCACTTTTCCGCCGTATTGATCAAGCAGAATTGCGGCTATTTTTCTTAGTGAAACGGCTTTATTACGGTAAAATCCGGCAGGATATATCAACCTGGCGATTTTTTCTTCCTTCATTGCAGCTAATGCTTCAGGGCAGCCTGCTTTTTCCAGCAGCCGCTTTGAAGAAGCAAGCGTAACATCGTCTTTGGTGCGCAAACTGATAATTGTGGAGACCAATACCGCCCACGGGCTTTGCCTGTATTGTTCAGCTACAGTATTCACGGAAGGATCTGATATGCGGAGTTCTTCGCGCCATTTTTCCAGCGTTAAAAAAATACTGTCCCATTTTATTAAACCCACTGCCCTTCCCTTTTCTGCTGCATATCCGGCTGTTTTTGCAGCAGGCACTGCGCGAAAACTTCTACTGCCTTTCCCCTGCCAACAGAACCCAGGCCTTCGGCGGTCTTGCCTTTAACAAAAATAATTTCATAAGGAACATCAAGCGCTTTTGCCAGAGATTTGCGTATAACATCCCTGTATGGAAGAATCTTCGGGTTTTCGCATATTACCACGCAATCAAGGTTTACAAGCTGCCAGCCATTTTGTTTTACAAGTGTAAAAGCGTTACGCAAAAGTTCAAGGGAATCCGCGTCTTTCCATGCGGGATCTGACGGCGGATAGAGTTCGCCTATATCGCCGAGAGCGCAGGCTCCAAGAAGGGCGTCGCATACCGCATGGGCAAGCGCGTCCCCGTCTGAATGTCCCAGCTCTCCCTTAGGCGAGGGAATATCCGCTCCTCCAAGCAGAAAACGCCGCCCTCTTTTTAAACGGTGTATATCATATCCAATTCCAGTACGCATCATGCAGCGAAATTCCCCGCGCAGTATTAATTTATCATCGCGACACCCGGCAGCGGGCGGAAATCTTTAAAAGATAAATATTTAAAAGGATGAATATCAAGCGCGTTAGGATACCATCCGCTCATCTCGCCGGTATCAATAATATTCAAAGCGGGACTGTAAGAGATTGGCAGCACCGCTCCCCTGTCCAGCAGAAGTTTTTCTGCGTTCGCAAGCGTTGCAAGGCGGACATTTCCCTCTTCCATCATTGATTTTTCTATCAACGCTTCATAATCGGCGTCATCAAACTGCGCGTCATTCAAATTGGAATCGCGCCGCCATATCTGAAGGAAAGTATACGGATCGGCAAAATCGCCTATCCATGTTGAAGATCCAATGTGATAATTGCTTTCTTTCATGGACTGAAAATATCTTTCAAAAGGTATTACTTCCACTCTGACGTTTAACATAAGATTTTCCTTCCATGCAGAAGCCATTATGCCGCCGATACGGGCGGCGTCCCGCGAAGGCGTCAGACGGATAACAAGTTCCGGCATTTTATCCCTGTCTGTCAGACCGGCTTCTTTCATAAGTCTCTGCGCTTCCTCATAATTGGTTTCCGTAAGGCCGTCTACTTTCGGATAACCCGCAATCGGAAAAATCAATGTTTCCGCGGGCAATGTATAACCTCTGCGTATCTCTTCCCATGGTAAAACAAGGCTCATCGCGCGGCGTACCCTGAAATCATTCCATGGTTTTGCGTTACAGCGGATAAAATAATAGTGGGTCGCAAACATAATATTAACCTGAATACCGGAGCGGTCTGTCAGGGTTTCCAGGTTTACGTCTCCGGAAATCCAGCGCGCTTCGCCGGAATTCCACAGTTCAGACGCGTCCTGCGCGGTTTCCGTAAATTTTATTGTCAGCTTATTGAAAGACACATTCCTTCTGTCCCAGTACAGGTTATTTTTAAAAAATATAATGCTGTCTTCGGCCATGGTATCAATGCGGAACGGCCCGTTCGATACAGGCGGCGTCCAGTTTTTATCGCCCTTGTCCGGATTCCACGATTTTTTTTTCAGCATTGAAGGATGTATGGGACTGAAAGAATGATGGCATAACATCGCCGGGAAAAATGACGCGGGCGAGTTTAATTTAACAATTAAAATTTTTTCTTCAGGGGCGAATATGCCCACTTTTTCCGGGTCTTTTTCAGTGCCGCTGCGGAAATCGCGTGCGCCTTCGATTATGTCAAATAAACTTGAATACGGAGATTCCCTTTCCGGTTCAAGAAGCGAAAGCCATGCGGCGCGGAAATCTTCAGCCCTCAGCGGATCGCCGTTATCAAAGCGCGCCCTTTGCCTGATGGTAAAAGTCCATTGTTTCTTGTCTTCGGATAGCTCCCATTTTTCCGCCGCCGCCAAAACCGGTTCAAGCGAAACGGGATTATAGGAAAATAATCCTTCATAAATCGCGGTAAAAATCTGCGCTTCGCTTGCCAGATATGACATGCGGAAATCAAGCTCGACATGACCTTTGGAAAACGCAACTGTAAGCTCATCGCGATCCAAAACAGGCGGGCGCATTTCTACAAAATTATTATTTTCAGTATCATTATTTTCCCCGGATGAATGCGGCTCTTCCTCCGCAGGAGCCATTTCCTGCGCCTGCGGCGGAATCTGCTCCTGTACAGGCTGGCTTGTACATCCAAAAATAACTAAAAAACAGAAGAAAATTGAAATATTTTTTCTAAAATATAACATATATCCAGTATAACCCAAATAAACGCATTTTACAACATTCCGCGCCTTCATCGCGCCTGCGTTTTTTTATCAATTCTTGATCATTGATCTGTAATGAGCTGATGTCATATCAAGACCCGCTTCGCGGAAACCATTCTGAATGTTTTCATGCAGCTTCGCGTAAATGCGCGGAACGGTCTTTACATCCTTCGTATAACAGTTAATCTGATAACAGGCGTAAAAGTCATCCAGTTTTGTCTGAAGCACAAATGGCACCGGCTTTTTCTGGACATGATCTGTCGCGAGAGCCGCATTGATCAAAATATCATGAACAGTCTGCCAGGGCGTAGAATAGCCAAAGGTAACCTCCGCGTGAATGATAAGGCCTTCTTCGTCATCACCGGAAGAAGTATTGTAATTGGTGATATCCGAACCCAGAATCATGATATTCGGAAATGTAACATATTCGTTTTTATCAGTTTTAAGCCGCACCACCATCAGGTTTTTTTCAACTACAAAACCGGTTATTCCCTTTATCTGAACGCGGTCGCCTGTTTTAAACGGGCGCATATATGTTATCACAAATCCCGCGACAAGGTTGCCGATAGCGCTCGTGGAACCTATTGAAAAAATAATGCCCACAAAAACAGAAACGCCCTGAAAAGCCCTTGAATCGGAACCCGGCAGATACGGATATACTATTGCCACTGTAAAGGCCCATAAAAGCACCTGAAATATTTTTAAGGTAGGATACGCCCAATCCGGATAAAATCCCGGTAATACCAGTTTTCCCTTTTCAATCTTCTCCGCCAAATATTTTAATCCGTGCAGAACATAGCGGGTAATAATTACAATGATTACTATTTTAAACAGATTGGGAATGTATCCGACAACTCCCAGAGCAATATCTTTTAAAGGATTTAATATATAACCGAATAATGTAGACGCAAGATTTTTAGTAGCTTTAAATAAACTGAAAACAATGGGTATAGTAAGGAAAAGCTGAAGCGCGGTAATTAATATTTTTATTATTTTTAAAAGCACTTCAATCATTTTTATGATCTGCATGGCGCTCAGAATCCTGGACTTCCCCACTGTAAAAGGTTTTATTATATTTTTGCCGGAACATTCCAGTTTAATGTTTAACCGCTTAAAAAGGTACCAGATTAACCAGATTAAAAGCGCCTGAATAACGATTATTGATACAGCGATTATTATTCTTTTGACGAGGCTTAATTCCTTTCCCTCTTTTTGCTTAATCAGGCTGGCGGAAGATAAAACGTCCGCCGTTATTCTTTTCGCTCTTGAAGCGTCATCGATGATTTTAACCGCAGCCCTGATGTCCGCGTCATTCACAGCCGGGGCGGCGGTTTCATCTTTTTTTATAACCTGCGCTTCATCTGTCTGCGGCTCAGGACTGTTTTCGCCGGATGCCTGTTCGTCAACAGATACAGGATTTTCAACGCCGCCCTCCTGGGAAAAGGACAGTGTCAAAGGCAGTAACACAAAGATAACAAGTAAAATTTTTCGCATATATTTATATTATAACCGAAAATTATATAAACCGCAAAGGCGCAGTTCCTCTTCCTTATATGACAGCTGAGTTGAAATTCAATTATTTGCCTTGCGTTATTTCCATAACCAATTCTTCCATTGTTTTATTTACGGCATGCCGCAGGGCTTCTTTGCTTTGGGAAAGATTTTCTGCGCCTTTGCGCGCCTTCGTGGTATACTTCCCCGTTTCATTCCAGCAGCGGGTTCCATGACGGCAGTTCGTCCTGAAAGTCGGCGTCGTCATCAAAAAAAGATCCGTCATCTTCCTCGGAAGGAATAAAAGTAAAAATGTCATCCTGAAAAATATCCGCTGATGCCGGCGGTTCGGCATTAAAAGGTCTGCTGAAAGGGTTCTGGGGAGAAATCTGCGCTGACGGCAGATCATCGTCCAGCAGCGGATTGTACAGGGGAGCGGCCTGTTCAGAGTTACGCGAAGAAGAATTGCGCGTATTGCGGGTGTTCGCGGTATTGCGGGTACTTTGATTTCTTCTGGTATTGCGGCTTGTGGTATTGCCGGCATTCGCGTCTGGATTCTGGTTTCTGTCAGAACGCTGACTCTCCTGCAGTTCAAGGCCGGGCGGCAGCTGCGGCATTTTAAGGGAATCAAGGATCGCACCTTCGTTAACGCCGTGAAGCGGAATTGTACTGACAGGTATCCTTGTCTGGAAGGGAGATGTGCCTCCGTGAATTTCACAATAGGAATGAGGAACAGTGCCGTCCAGGAACGGAAGCGCTATTTCTCCTTCGTTACATGCCGAAGTCCTTAACAGTCCGGATTTTATACAGACAACCACGTCTATAATTCCTGAAGACGGACGGGGAAAGTTTTTCCGCGGAAGATCCTTGTGAATTTCGCGCGTAAAATCGCCCCACACGGGACCTGCCAAAGTGGCGCCAGTGACTTCTACGCCCAGTGAATTTCCCGGTTTGTCAAAACCATACCATACCGCCGTAGTGTAATATGATGTGTAACCGACAGCCCAGGCGTCAGACCAGTTCTGGGTTGTTCCGCTCTTGCCCGCCACCTGCATCCTGTAAGGCCTGTCATTCTCATCCCTGAAAGTAAATTTAGTTCCTCTGCCCGCGCCGTACGCAAGAGTGCCTGACTCGACAGTTTTTTCCATCAGCTTGGTCATTACATAGGCGTTCTGCGGAGAAACTACCTGAATATTATCTCCCATGCGGCGCTGCTTCTGCCTAAGCTCTCTTTCTACGTCAAACACGACGCGCCCGTTTCTGTCTTCTACCATACGGATTGCAATCGGCGTAACGGAACGGCCCTGATTGCCGAAAACGGCAAAGGCCCTCGCAAGGCGCAGCGGCGAAGCGGAGTTAACGCCCAATCCAAGCGAATAAACGCGCGGAAAATTTCGGCGAATTTCCGAGGGATCGGTTATATCCATAAGAGCCGCCGCTCTTTCAATCGCCGCGTCAAAACCGATTACATCAAGAATTTTCAGGGAAGGAATGTTCAGGGAAAGAGACAGCACATTGTAAAGCAGAACAGGCCCTCTCCACACTCCGCCGTAATTATACGGAATGTAAGGGGAACTGTCCTCATTGTGAAACACGACAGGAATATCGTATATCAGGGACGAAGCGTTAAATTTGCGCGTATCAATCGCCGCCGAATAATACAGAGGTTTAAAAGCCGAACCCGGCTGCATAATGCCCTGGGTAGCGCGGATAAACTGATTGGACTCATCGTATTTTGAACCGCCGATAATCGCGGTGATATAACCGGTCTCATTTTCAATATTGATAAGGGCGCCTTCCACCACATTCTGCTCGGTTGTTTCGCGTAACATCGCGAACGCTTTTCCTGTAACGTCCTTTAATTCCGGTATCCCGAAAGCCATTGCCGCCATATCTACAACCGGGTTTATGGTTCTGGTGTAGCGTGAAACTGCCTTCATTTCATTTTGCCCGGAGGCTGTATTCCTGATGTCAGTCAAATCAAAAGCAAGGGTGAGCAAATCCACGATTGGCGTGTATATTCGTTCAGCCTGGACATTGCTTCTTCTGTTTAACCGGATATAATCCCTGTTTGCCTTTTCCAGCCCTTCGGCGAAGAATTTTTCCGCCGCCGCCTGATGCTCAAGATCGAGGGTGGTATGCACTACATAACCGTCGCGGTAGTAATCCATGGAACCGTACATCAGGACATCCAGTTCCCTGCGCACATATTCGCTGAACCACGGCGCTCTGTCTTCGCGAGTCAGGTACGCGGACAAGGCAGGCTGCGTCCAGTCAAAATTTTCCCAGTATTCGGTAAACGAAGCTTCAGCTTCGTCTTTATCAACATAACCAAACTGAATCATGCGTTCAAGAACAAAATGCTGTCTGTTCATCGCCAAATTCGGATTTCTTAAAGGATCGAAACGCGTCGGACCGGAAAGCAGAACAGCAAGCGCGGCGGCTTCCGCCAGTGTTATATCTTTTGCGCTGTGTTTAAAAAAATATTTACTGGCTGTCTCGACTCCAAAAGTGCCCGGCCCCATCGGCATATAGTTAAGGTAGATTTCCAGAATTTCGTTTTTTGTATAACGGCGCTCTATCTGGAAGGACCACCAGAGCTCCTTTATTTTCCGTTTGTAGGATATTTCCCTGCGGTTTGTGTATAATGTTCCGGCTACCTGCTGAGTAATTGTAGAACCGCCGCCGAGATTTCTGCCTGTCAGCTGCCCTACCGCCGCGCGCGCGATTCCTCTCATGCTGAAGCCGCGGTGGGTATAAAAATCAGGATCTTCGCGCGCGAGAACCGCGTGAATCAGGTATCTGGGCAGTTCGCTTAAGGAAACAAGTTCCCTTTTTTCATCCGAAGCGAATTCGGTTATTAAAGCGCCGTTAATATCGAGGAGTCTGGTTGGCAAAGCGGGCGCAAATTCAATAAAATTTTCATTTTTTTTAATATTTGAGGTTTCGGCAAGCGACAATCCAAGCCCTATGCCTATGATAACCACAAAAATAATGGTAAAAGCCGCGATTATTTTAACAATCACAGCGGAAATAAGGCTATTCCCGTCATTATTTGCCATATATACAGCTTAATAAAGAAGCGATTTTTCGTCAAGAAGACGGGTTGGGAGCGGAACCGGCATCCAAACCCGCTTTAGGTTTTCCGCGCAATTTTTTAAGTTCAAAGAAAATCATAATTCCGGTTAACAAAAAAGAAAAAGCGTCGGCTACCGGAGTTGCGGCGACCACGCCCCATAAACCCCATATTTTGCCGAAAATGAGTATACACGGAATTAAGGCGATGCACTGACGCAGCATCGAAAGAAAAATTGAAGTTTTCGGACGCCCTGTAACGACAAAAAAGTTGGCTGAAACAATCTGGAAACCGGCCAAAGGCATAAGGAGCATCATGATGCGCATGGCGCGGGGCGCGAAAGACATCAGCGCGGCGCTTCCTTCCGGCGCGAATACGCTTACCATCTGAACAGAAAACGCCTGTATCATTATAAAACCGAAAAGACATATTGAACTGGCGGCTGCTATCGCGCCCAGATATGCACGTAACACACGATCGAATTTTTTCGCGCCGTAATTGAATCCAAGTATAGGCTGCGCTCCCTGATTAATGCCGAAAACAGGCATAAGTATAAGCATAAGAATAACGCCGTTTATGTTCATGCCCGAAAGAGCGACATCCCCTCCGTTGGCGACTCCCAGGGCGTCCGCTCCGTACCAGCCGACGCTCGTATTATTCAGAAGCTGTACCGCGGACATCATAAACTGAAGCAGAAACTGCGCCGAACCAAACGCGAGTATCTGCCTGATAATCGCGCCCTGCGGCCTGAAAATGCTGATATTAAGCCTTACAACCGCTTTTTTGCTCATTATAAAACGGAGTATATAAACGCCGGAAACAAACTGGGAAACCACAGTCGCCCATGCGGCGCCTTTTACTCCCCATTGAAATACAATGATAAAAACAGGATCCAGTATGGTGTTTAAAACCGCTCCCATTATCATTCCTGTCATTGTGACGGCCGGGAACCCCTGGGCCCTTGTACAGTGGGAAAGACCGAAGCTGACCATAAAGAAGACACTGCCGTATAGCGTTATGCGAAAGTAATCCCTGGCGTAATGGAGCGCCTCGCTGCCTTTAACCGCGCCCATAAGCGAAAGAATGGGATCAAGAAAGAGAAGGCCTGCCGTTATCATAAAAACGCCTGCGCCTGTCAGCAGAAAGAAGCAGTGATTAATTGCGTTCTGCGCTTCCTGATGCCTGCCCTGCCCCAGCCGCATGGAGATCATGTTTGCCGCTCCTATTCCAAACAGCATCGCGAACGCCATACCGAAGGTCATAAGCGGCAGCACAAGGGAAATGCCGCCCAGGGCAATCTCATTTACCCCCTGGCCGACAAAAATCCTGTCAACAACATTATAAAGCGCGTTGCATAACATTCCGGTTATTGCGGGAACAGAGAATTTGAGCAGCAGTTTGCCGATGGATTGCGTTCCCAAACGTCCGGCAGCGTCAGAATTTGCCAGCATAATTTTATTTCACTTTCGCGCCCCAGATACGCAGTTCCTGAGCGGCCCAGTGAATTATCAAAAGACGAAGGCTGTTGAAAACTATAAGATCATTATCAAGCACCGCTTTTGAAAGAATGGACTTTATCGCGTACCTGCTCTTTGAATATTCATTCGGAATATCAAGTATCCAGTGAGACATCTCCGTGCCGTCCTTGTCATTCAAATATTTTTCTACCGCCCTTTGAAACACCCCCGCGTGGGAAATAAGTGAAGAAACATTGTCTTTTGACAGAATCTTTTTTTCATTGGAAGTAATGAATTCCAGGGCGGATTCCACTTCGTCCATGGCAAGGGTATGCGCAAGGGATTTGTCTGACCTGTAGCGGACCAGAATCCTGTAGTACATTTTCTGGATTTCAAGTATTGTCGCGATCGCCAAAAGCACTTCGTCTCTAAGATACGGCGGCGGATCATCTCCGCGCAGAATATTTAACAGGACAGGAATTGAGTCGGTATTGCCGAACAATCCCAGAGCTTCCGAACCCATGATCATAAGCCTCGGATTTTTCGTATCGCGGATAAGCCTTTCAACCTTGGAACGGAACGCTTCGTCTTTCATTTTCGCAAGAGCGATAAGCGCTTCCCCGGCCAGCATATAATCATCAGAAACGGCAAGTTCGCGAAGCAGGGGAATAGCCGCGGTACATTTGTTATTTCCGAGAATACGGGCGGAAATATACGCGGTTGTAAAAGGATTATTAATAATGTCGTCTATCAGGGCGTTTTCCGCTTTATCATTAAGGCTTTCCAGCTTTTCAAGCGCCCTGATCGATTCAAAACGAGTCTCAAGCCGCGGCGAACGGGCGCGTTCCAGCAAACCGCCGATAGCAAGATGAGAAGGCGTATTGTGCAGTTCGCCGATTAAAATCTGCTCTTCGTTTGAATCCTGCGCCTTGTTCAATTTATCAAGAATACTGATGGCGCGCAGATCTCTGAATGAAAAAATTACTTCCAGCGCTCCCTTTAACGGAAGAGACCCCAGCGATTTCATTTTTCTATGCATTGCAAGGGCTGTTAAAGCCAGCGTGATCAGGACAATAAAAAGAACCCTGAATGAAGCAAAAGAGGACATTCCCATCACGCGCAGCATGTCAAGAAGAAATCCCGCAAGAAGAGAGCCGCCTGCGCCCGCGGCTCCGAAAATAAAAAAGTATACTATGCCCATGTTGAGCATTTTCTCCTGCGGAACAAGGGCGAAAAAATATGTCTGCGCGATTCCTTCCGATCCCAAAAAACCGAAATTAATCATGAAAAACAGGAATACCATAAAAAGAATTGCGCCTGTAACATTTAAAATCATGGCCTGCGGGATAAAAACGACAGGAATAATACTGACAAGGCCGATGCCCACACAGACAAGAAAAAGAGGTTTTGCGCCGATCCTGTCCACAAGGAATTTCACAATCAGTCCGGCCATTAAATAGCCAAGCCCGCCAAAAACCGAATAAAGCGAAATTAAGCCGTCATTATGCTCAAACACTTCGCGCGCATAAACGACTACAAATGTTCGCGTAACACCGGACACCATGATGACAAGAAACAGAATAAACATGAAATTGCGCAGGCTGTCCTGCGAAAAAGCGTCCTTAAATACCTGCCTGAGCCTGCTCCCGTGGCCTTCTTTTTCAGCGGCAGGTTCAGGAACTTTTCGTATCATGTATCCGGAGATGACTCCTGTAACAACGCCGGCTGCCAGCAAAATTGAAAAAATAAAAATGGGCGGCTCCATACCGAGAATCATTGCGATAATAAAACTGCTTGACATTCCAATCGCGCTGTTGATGATCTGAATCTGGGTCATATAACTGCCCCTGTCAGGACCTGAAGCCAAAAGACCCAAAACAGGATTGTTTCCTATCATTCCTACGCCGCGGAAAAGATGAAAAAGAATAACCCCGGCCATGATTAAAAGCAGAGCCGTGTTTCTGTATCCGGCGTAATCAAAAAACGGAGCCGCTACCGCCAGTATCATGCAGAGTGAACGGGCAATCCATGTAAAGCTGAAAATCCCTATTATGGAAAAACGCTTTGCGAGTATTTTCCCAAGGGGAAGCAGAAATAACGCTATGTAGAAAGCGGCGCTTAAAAGACCAATATATGTAGAAGTCGCTCCCATTCGCAGGGCAAAAAGAGTAATTATGATTCCAACGCATAAATTCCAGGAAATCGCATTAAAAACATTAAAATAATTATATACATCCCGGGCCTTACCCAGGCGGTAGGGAGATAATTGCATTGCCATACGCTCAATCTAACAATTTAACTGATTAAAAACAAGACGGCAAAATCCGCCCTTCTGTTTAAAAAGTGAATTTATATATGAAAATCACCGCTATTTAATTAAAAATAACTGTGTTAAACAAGCATATTCGTATACAATATGTGTAAGCGGCATTTAAACGCCGCCATATTTATTTTTGGAGGTAATCATGAATAAAACTTTTTTAAAGCCGCTTTTTCTTTTTGCGGTTTGCGTAATTATTGTTTTTTTCTGTAACGGCATGGCTGCTCATGTGCGAAACGGTTTCGGAAGCGTTGAAGTGACAACCGGCTTTTTTACTCCGGAAAAAAGCGAAGCCGCGAACAACTACCCTGTCCGTATCGCTTATAAACTCTACAAACCAAAAACGGCGACTGCATCAAATCCTGCCGCGGCCGTACTTGCCATGCATGGATATCAAAGCGACAAGGATACAAGCGCTGCTTATTGCATTGAACTCGCGCGCAGGGGGATTGTAGTCCTTTCAATTGACCACTACGGACACGGCGATACAACTCCCGGCATGCGCGGGCGCGGCTGGGGCAATTACAATATAAAAAATCTTGATAAAACGATTTCCGGCCCGAAGCGTTTTATGATAATGATGACATTCAGTATCCTGGATTTTTTCCGCCCGTCAATTTCTTCCGGAGTTGCAGACAGCTCAATGGGCGGCAAAAGCGCGTGGCTCCATCTTTCCTCCCTTCCCTTTGTTGATTCAAACCGGATGGCGCTTACGGGCCATTCCATGGGAACATGGGCGTCATGGTCCGTAGCGGCGCAGTTTCCGGAACACAAGGCCATTGTGCTGCAGTGCGGCGAAGTATTTCCGCTAAGCCATTACGATTCACAGAAAATAAAATTCAACAATGTAATGATGCTTCAGGCCTTGATTGAAGAATTTGAAAACATGAGAGACTACCAGCTTAAAATCCGCGGTCTTGAAAAAACTCCCGTCCGCTACCATGACTTCATGGGTCAGAACGCTCCTGTTGAATGGAACAGAACCTACGGCTCATTTGCGGACGGAAGCGCGAGGCGGATGGAATTAATCAAAACAAATCACAGGCTTGTGACATTTGACAGCGACGCTGTCGCTGTGGCGGTGAACTGGCTTGCAACCGCGCTTGATGTTAAAACAAATATTGCGGACACAGACCATGTTCAGTGGCTCAAGGAAGGGCTGAATTTTCTCGCCATGTTAGCTGCAATGGTTTCAATGCTTCCCCTTTTTTTATTGCTGACAAAAATAAAATTTTTCTCTCCTTTGACTCTTAAAGCGAAAACCGCTCAGCAAAACGGAGAGGTAAAAATGCTTTCCGGCAAAAGCCGCAAAAAGAACATCATTACCGCGATTTTAATCAGCGGCGTTACTTTCCCTTTTATGACCCAGCTCGGCCACGGGCTGCTGCCGCTGCCGGAAAATATTTTCCGCATGACAATCGGCAACGGTTTTATTACATGGCTGGATTTCCTGATGATAATCGCGCTTATTGCCATGATTCATTGGTATAAAAAGAGCGGTAAAAATGACGGCTGGACGTTAAGCGATCTTGGACTTGAAAGGCCAGGCGAATCGCTTTGCCGGAAAAAACTGATCATTGGCTCTGTGATAATGGCGTTTATACTTACAGGCGCAATGTACCTGATGGTATGTATCAGCAGCGCGGTTTTCCAGCTTGACTTCCGTTTTATCTGGCCTTTCTTCAGAACATTTAACCTGATGCGCTTTGGGCAATTTCTTGTATATCTTCCGTTTTATACCGCTTTCTTCTTTGTAAACGCCGGCGTTAAACTGTACGGGCAACTGAGAATCCCGGAATGCAGGATGAACGGAAAGGAATCCCCTGCCCTTACCCAGCTTGCCTGGTGGGGGTACAGCATACTTGTTATGCTTGGCGGCCTTTTTATCATCGTTTTAATACAGTACATTCCGTTTTTTATGGGCTTTGGTCCAGGAGCGGATATATTCTTCTCTTCCCTGTTCGGCGGACCGTTTATGTCAATATTGATACTTCTTGTCCCGCAGTTTGCGGTTTTCTTTTTCTTTTCAACATGGTTTTTCCGGAAAAGCGGAACTGTCTACACCGGCTCTTTGGTGCTAGCGATTCTGGCGACATGGGTAGTAAGCGGAGGATCGGCGGTTTTTTAAAACAGAATATACCAGCTAATGCTTGCGTCCCAATATAACATCCCATTGGGTAACCAGCATTCCCGCAAGCATTAGAACAAAGCCAAGCAGCGTCCATGCGCCAAATCTTTCCGCAAGCAGCAATGCTCCGCCAAGAGCGGCAAAACAGCCTTCAAAGCAAAGAATAATTGTCGCATGAGCGGGCGGCGCGTCACGCTGCGCCACCACCTGCAAAGTGTAGGCAATTCCAACCGAACCAAGCCCGCCGTATAAAATTGGAACCAGAGCGTTAAATGAAATCAAAATGGTTCCGTCTCCAACGGCGTAAATAAGCTGAAGGAACGGCTTCCATGCGAAAAGACCCGCGCTCAGCAGTGAAGGATCAATCCGCCGCATAGCCGGTCCGATAAACGGTTCAGCCGCAAACGCTCCAATCAGGGAAAAAATACCGCAGACTGCGAATTGCCCGGCGGATAACTCAAGCGGATCAAGAGGGGAATCCCCGCCTGACCGTTCATCAGCGTTCAGATCCGGCTGAGGTTCAATTATTGTTTCTTTTTTATTGGCATTGTTTATCAGCCTGTCAATAAGGAGCACATGCGCGGTCCAGAAAAACGCGCTTACAACAATTATTATATCGCCTGGATTTACAACGCCGGGGCTTCCCGCGATAAAGTAAAGGCCTGTGAGCGTAAATGCTGAACCAATCCATGTCGGAATCCCTGTTTTTCTTCCAATGAAAATTCCAAACACCGGAGTTAGTACAACATAAAGACCGGTGATAAAACCGGCATTACCTGCGGTAGTAAATATTATCCCGAACTGCTGAAGCATGACGGCTGTAAAAAGACAGCTTCCCGCGGCAAGAGAGGGCAAGATCAGCCGCCGCGGATTTATGAAAGAACCTTTAGCCCGGTTTCGCCTGAAGAAAATGAACGGCAGCAGGGAAAGACTCCCTAAAATGAAACGAATTCCATTAAAAGCAAACGGCCCAACGTACTCCATTCCGGAACGCTGCGCCACAAAGCCAAAGCCCCAAATCGCCGCAGTAAGAAGTAAAAGAAAATCAGCGCGCACGGCAGTGCGGCTGATTTGAGTTTTTATAATCATTATAATTCAGTTAAAAACTGACCGGTATAAAGTGTTTAACGTCTTTTATAAACAAGCAAACCGCCGACAGCGCATCCTGCGCCTATCGCGATCTTGATAATGGCGTTTCTGACAGCTTCAGGTCTGGAACCAGCTCTCTTTCCCACCCAATTCGCTATTTTACCGCCTCTTGAAGTATTAAATGTAACAAGATCGTAAACGCCCAATACCAGAACAACAGCGCCGATAATAAGCAGCGCAATGGCAATGATTCTCATTAGACTCATGTTTTTTCTCCTTATAAGCTAAATTTCTTCACGAATTAAAGCTTCCTTAAAACCTGCAAGCTTTAATTTCTCAGTTATTAATTGTATATCAGTTCCCGGCACGCCTGCAAGTACCACCCGGAAGAATTCGCCTTTATCAGCTTCTATATGCCGCTCATAGGAAGGATTGAGCCCGGAGCTTTTTAATCTTTCAAACGTATCAACAGCGTACCTGGCAACTCTGAATGATCCAACCTGCAGCCGGTATATTTTATTCTGATTAATGCTTATTTCCGGCATCAATTTAATATGTAACGAACTTTGAGATGATACAGCCTGTTGAATAAAATCATGCGTAATGATCTCATTCCCGGGAATAACTGTCATATTGCCATTTACAGCGGCATTAACTGCAATCGGAGTGTTTACGGTCTGAACGGCAATACGATCAACACTTTCAATAAATACAGGCGCTGTTCCGGTTATTACCATATCCAACTGATCCGCCGCCGCTCTGGAAATATCAATAACCCTTGCTGAAACAAAAGGCCCGCGATCATTTATCCTGACGTTCACTTTTTTATTATTATGTCTGTTCGTGACTTCCACTATGGTTCCAAACGGCAAATTCGGATGCGCGGCAGTCAATCGTGTCGAATCATAAATCTCGCCTGACGCGGTCGGACGCCCGTCAAATTCTTTGCCATACCATGAAGCTATTCCTTCCTGACGGAATACTTCCGCGCTCTGAGCGTTCACAAAAAACGGGAAAAACACCGTCACAAACAAAATAATTGGAATAATATATTTCTTTTTCATATCAATAATATCGGCGTAAATTGGGGCTGACATAACGGATACACTAACTGCGGATTTTCACGGATTTTTATTATTACATTTATTATATATGGCTTTTTCTACAGCTTCGGTTACAATCTGTTTCATCTCTACAATAAGTTTCTGACGCAGGCGTTCTAACGGTTCATTGGGATCAGAATCGACGTTAAATAAAAAGCAGTAATAATGCGTAAAAAAATATGCCGGAAAGAAATCCGGCACCTTGCAAAACAAAAGAAAAAAGCCTGGCGGCAACCTACTTTCCCGCACCTTAGGGATGCAGTATCATCGGCGCGGGAGGGCTTAACTTCCGTGTTCGGAAAGGGAACGGGTGTGCCACCTCCGC
>JAIRQN010000017.1 GCA_031256445.1 Treponema sp.
CTCGAAACAATTCCCTCCCCCGCTCTTCCGGCAAGCGCAGTAGAAACAAGATCGTTAAGCTGATACGCCGCCATTCCAACAATTGTGGGACTGATCAGGCGCAGGACTTTTCTGGTGCCGGGGTTTGCAAAAACGCGCTTTAAGTTTGTAAAAAAGAAGCTCTGTCTCTGCTTTAAAACAAACGGCAATTGAATAGCCGCTTCCAGAAAACCGCCGATAAGAACGCCAATCGCCATTGCGCGCGCCGGGTTTGCGGTGAAAGGGCTCAATGCGTAAGCGCACAAGATTGTCACAATGTTTAATAAAATGGGAGCCAGTCCGGATGGAGTAAAAATATGGAAACTGTTTAATACTCCCTGGAATAACGCCGCCAAAGAAATAAATCCAAGGAAAGGAAACATTATTCTTGTTAGAAGAACTGTTTCATCAAATTCCTCAACTCCAAAAATACGGACCAGCAAAGGAGCCAAAAGAATCCCTGCGCAAACGAATAAAGTTACAAAAAAAGAAAGGAAAGTGAACATGCAGGATAAAAATTCCCGCGTTTTTTCCTTGTTGTTCTCAAGAAGGTGCTCTTTAAAAGTTGGAATGAAGGCGACAGAAACAGAGCCTTCCGCAAAAAGACGGCGGAACAAATTGGGAAGCAAAAACGCCACGGAAAACGCGTCTGACAACGCGGTAGTACCAAGGAAACTGGCTTTTGTCATTTCCCGAAGCAGCCCTAGAATGCGCGATATCAATGTGAGGAGGGAAAGAGCTGAACCGTGGCGCACCATAGAAGCCGCCGTTTGGGAAGGTTCCGCCGGAGTTATGCCGCCACTGTTAGCTGATTTACTGACATCATCCATTAATTTTTTTCCCAAGCCGGACAGCGCGGATTAAATTTTCCGCGGCAAAAGCCAAATCTCGCCTGCTATCCTTTATCATCGCATCCAGGCCAGTCTGACCGCATGCAATGGAAACCGCGTAATCAAAAACAGAAAGCAGATTTTGGGTTTCGCCTCCCAGAGCGCCGGATATTAAGGCCGAAGGAACGCCGGCTTTACGGCTTTCGCGGGCAACAATCGAACACAATTTTCCGCCCGCCGTTTGACCGTCAGTCATGCCTTCGCCCGTAATGACCAAATCACAATTAGAAAGATGGTTAAAAAAACCGGAACATTTCATAACAAGCATCGCCCCGGACTCAATGCTCGCGCCCAGACAAATCCGCAAAGCGGCCCCCATGCCTCCCGCGGCTCCGTCGCCAGGCTGCTCAACATCGTCGGCAAGCCCTGCCTTTATCCAGGCGTTCCACAGTTTCGCAAGTCCCTCATCAAGAGTTTTTACCATGAAGGGAGTTGCCCCTTTCTGGGGTCCAAACACAAATGAAGCGCCATTATGTCCAAGCAGGGGATTCGTCACATCGCAGGCTACTTTTATTGAGATATTTTTCAGGTTTTTATTAACTCCGTTACATTCAATCGCGGCGATTTTAGCCAAAGCCCCGCCGCCTTGCCCGACATTCTGCCCTTTTTCATCAATTATTCTGAAGCCCAGGGCGCTTAACATGCCAATTCCTCCGTCATTAACAGCGCTCCCGCCGATACCAATGATGAGTTCATTTACGCCGGTATCCAATGCCGCCAAAATCAGCTCGCCTGCGCCATAACTGGTCGCCTTCATCGGATTAAGTTCATTGTAATTTACCAGTTCCAGTCCGCAGGCGCTAGCCGCGTCTAAAACAGCGGTTTTTTTATCATTAATCAGGCCAAATTCCGCTTCAACTTTTTTTCCCATTGGACCTGTGACATGCGTTTTGACAAGCTGACCGCCGGCTGCCTGGGTTACAGTCCGCGCTGTCCCTTCCCCGCCGTCCGCAAGGGGGATTTTATGCACAAGCGCGTTTTTATCCGCTCTGAAAACCCCGTCTTCAATTATTGAGCAAACTTCACAGGCGCTCATGTTCCCTTTAAACGAATCCGGCGCAATGATAATGTTCATGATTTATTTTCCTGGTTTAAATCTTTTATAAATGACCATTAATAAATGTTATAGAAAATTAATATTTTAGTTTCAACATGCACTACATTAAAACGCGCTATTAAATGCCGCCTGTTTTCCTTGTACAATGTTGTTGAGTTCATTAAAATCTATTTCCGATATACCTCTTTCAAAAGAATTGTCGTCTGCTTGATCGTCTAAAATTTTCCAGGTAAAAATATTATCAAGATTAATCTCTTGAAACATGGGAGTATCGTGATAACACTTATTGTGAGATATTTCGGAAATTTGCTGAGCTGTCATGCTCATTACTGTTGAAACTGTCCATGAGATAAGCTCTAGTTCTTCATCATTAAATGAGTCTACAGGAGCTTTAAGGTCAGTGCGTAAATAGTGGTTTTTTTCATATATCCCGGGAGAAACCATTTCATCAAATATTTCAATATCTCCTGAAACTATTATTTCCTGCATCAGATTATACGCCTCTCTGCCAGGAACAGTACCAAACTTATGCTTTATATATATTGCTCCAGTAAGAGTCTCTCCATACAGCGCTTTATGCAAAGCATCAATAATTATTAGGCACTTGTTGAGCTTTACCGCTCCTATGCCTGTATCACCTGCAAGCTCAATAATTGAAAACAATGTATCCTTGAAAACTTGTCTGTTTATCATGGAATATGTTTCACCCTCCGGTATTCAATATAGTACAATAAAGCCAAATCAGCAATATTGTTTTAAAAAATTCATAGATGAACACATGTGTAGTATATTTTTGTAAATTGTATTATATTGTGATTACGCTAAACACGATAAAAAGAATGAATTGATATTGGACTTGGCGGTGTCCGTGAAGTAACCAACTTCTCGGACAGCCCCAACTCTTTTATCTTAACGCCGTTATGGTTATCGTACGATTCCCAACACTGAATTCAGTATACCAGTTAAAAAAATCTCCTCTTTCTGCTCTGTTCCATATTACTAAAAATTCCCCAGTATTATTGTCTGTGTTATTTATGGGAACTGTTTTCTGATAAGATGCTCTGGTCCAATCCAGTTGACGGCTAAAATCCGATCTTCCAAGTTCACGCGTATCATTATGATTTGCTATTCTCAATCTTAAATTTCCTCCTAATATTAACGCTTCAGCGCGATAGGCGAATGAAACTTTTATTTGCAATTGTGTATATCCAGACTGCTTTAGTTCCAATATAGGTAAATCCGGTCTAAATCTTTCGATTACATCTCTATTGTCTTTGCCAATGGCGTTTATATCCCAATTTCCGCCTATAGATCGGGATTCGGTATATGATGTTTTTAGAGGAGGTGTTGGTTCCTCAGGAGGCAGCGGTTCAGGCGTATCTGTTAAACTCACAATTTCGTTTACTGGTATAGAAAGATTGGATAACAATATTACAGGAACGCTTAATAATTCACCGGTTCCCGTTTTACCAAATGATCCTCCAAAATCAGGTTCATAATCAATCCCCCACGCCATCGAACTGTCGCGAGCGCAAACAGAAAAATAACTATTAACAAATCTCATTTGCTTGTCAATTTCCAGCACATAATACACATCAACCACACCGAATAATGTCCACCGGTATTTCCCATACGGTTCGTTTCTTTCTCCGACAGTGTAAGAAACAGTCTCTCTGATTTCGTTCATTTTTCTGGTAGTTACTTCATATGTATTTGCTGTAGATCTGGTATTTGTAGAATCCCAACTTTCAGAACCGCCATAACTGCCTTTAATATTAAAAAGCATTTTAATTTTAATTCCGGCTTCCACACCCCATCTTGTAGTACTGCTTTCAGAAACACTGTTAACGACAGTTGTTGTCATGGATTGCGTTACCGATTCTTCTGTAAATTCCGCTTTTGTATACTCTATATTTATTGCTATTCCTTCATATCTGATTGCATCGCGGTATGTTATGGGAACATGGTTAATATTCCCAAGCAAAAAGACATAATAATATTTTTCATCATCATAACCGCTAAAAATTAAATTATTAACAGCGCTGTTACCTGCTGAACCGTTCGTATTGTTACTATACGGCTCGGTTTCATACCGTATTGTTGGCGCTGTAGGTGGTGGTGTCGGTGGTGTTGGTGGTTCTGGTGTTGGCTCTGTCGGTGTTGATTCTTCTGGTGTTGGCTCTGTCGGTAATGGTTCATTGTTTCCATCATCACAGGCGGCAACCGTTACCAGAATTACAAACGCAATTACCAGCATTTTAAACCAATTTAGTTTTTTTAACATATTTTCTCCTTTAAATTTTTACGGTAGTTTATCGTTATTAGCTGAAAAGTATCACCTAACACACGATAAACTTTGCTCTTCTTCCTCACTGCTTCGTCCAACTGTCCAATCCCCCTGCCCTGACATAAGTTCCCGCACCGCCGCCTGCGGCAAAATACTTTGTGCGTAAGTCTCCGGGGAATGAGGGGAAGCTATAATCACTACTAAAATTTGCAGAACTAATTGCACCAAGTGTTACACTCGTCAAGCCTCTGCAATCATAGAACGCAGAACTGCCGATACTGGTCACGCCGGATGGAATAGTAATGCTCGTCAAGCCTCTGCAGTTGTAGAACGCATATTGACCAATACTTGTCACGCTGTCGGGTATTATGCTGTTTTTACAACCGCTAATTAATCTATTATTTGATATCTGTATCAGACAGTTGCCTTCACTTCTATATGCTGTATTACCGCTTTCTACATTAATGCTCGTCAAGCCGCTGCAACCGGAGAACGCACTACTATCAATACTGGTCACGCTGTCGGGTATCGTTACGCTCGTCAAACCGCTGCAGTTGTAGAACGCATATTGACCAATACTTGTCACGCTGTCGGGTAGGTTACGGTTTACTTTATATAATTACTGTAAATACTGTAATTTAATCGAGGATGCCTCTGGACGGACTTTATTTATATTTTAATGGATTTATATTACAAAGCCGTCTGGAATTAAACCTGATAGCCTTCTCGTTAAACCTGAGCCATTCTGAATAAACTGTATATTTAATATTTATCTTCCGGGGCTGAAAATATCTGATTTTCTCTCACTTCATTTTCTTATATTAATTAAAATCAAATTACAGGGGAATTTTTATGGAATTTACAGTTGAAAAACAAATCGAGAATATTGACGAAAGAATCGGGCAATATTTATTTCTGATTAAAAAGACAATCGAGGATATTTCCGAATTATTGGAAAAACGGAAAGAATTGATACAAATAATTAAAACCTAATTTTATCTTATATCATATTAAATCAAATCATGAGGAGATTATTATGGCTAAGAAAACCGAAAGCGAAAATCAGAAAAAATATTCTGATTTAACAACGAAAATGTGGTTTACCGACAAAGACAAAATCAAAGTCGGCGAAAGCATGGCTGATATTTTATCAGGCAAAGTTTTGATAATCGACGTAAAAGAAATTTTGGTCGGTGAAAATTATCAGACTTGGAAAATCGTTATTGACAAGGAAGATAAAATATATCTTCTGAAAACATCACGCGAATTGAAATAACCGTTTTTCAATTTAAAAATCAAAAGGGATAACTTAATCGTTATCCCTTTTTTTATTAATACGAAATTCAAATGATATGATTACAATTGTAATGAACTATCGTATATATTGAACCCGTATTTTAATATTTAGTTTTAAACGATTAATCTTGATTTTCAATATCGTATTTTTCATTGTGGGCTTTTAATAATAATTCAGATTGATCGACAAGATATTTTTTTAATGGCTTATCTAACTGTTTGTAAATCTCGATTAAATGTTCCAATCTAATATCTGGTTTTTCTTCAAAAAACATTTCGCCGTTTCCTGTTTTTAACCATTCTTTATTAACATTGAATTCTGAACAGATTAACTGTATTATTCTGTCATTTACATTTCTGATCCCCGTTTCAATATCACCGAGGGTAGTTTGACTTACATATATTTTTTTTGAGAATTCAATTTGAGAAATATTTATTACAGATCGGATTTGTTTTATCCTTTCATTTATCGGATTCATAATATCATAATTTTAACCTGAAAGCATATATTATTCAATGTCCTATTTTCTGTTTCAAATAACTGTATTTACGACTTATTTTGTAAGATATTTTCTCTCTCTGTATTAAACCGAGACAAGGGAATTTTTTAAGAATTTTGGTCTGGGGTATTTACAAAACCTGTAAAAGGTTGTATAATAACCTATAACGGGTTGACAAAGGGAATTTTATATGGTCGAAAATGACGAGGGGTTAGAAAAATTATGTCTCATATATGGTAAACTCGATGACAGGGAAAAAGGGAAATTAATAGAATTCGGTGAGGGACTTTTTAAATCACAGAAAATTATTGAAACTGAAATATCCGTTTTAACTTGTAAAAACGAAAATACAGAATTAAAAAACTGCATAAATATTTAATATTGAATTGTATATTTTTCGGGTTTGATTTTCAAACTTGATTTAATATAAATAAATTCTCGTATGAGGATTTAAAATCGATTTACGGTTTTTGAAACCGAAAAGGAAAAACTATGAAAAAGTTTTTAATGATGGGAATGACAGTTTTAATTCTGTCGATGTTGGTCATTGGTTGTGGTGATGAAGAACAAGAAGAAACTAAAATTGTCGCCGAACAATATCGTGGGAAATTTAAAAGACAGGATGATGATTATGTACGAAAAGAAGGATTTGTATTAACAGAAACAAAAAGATATTTTTATAATGATATTGTAAATGAATCATTCCCAAGCGATCAATCAGTGTGGACTGAAGGAAACAAACTCTATTCTCCAGTTCCATTATCTAGTGAAAAATTTCTTTTGGGGACTTTTGAAACTAGTGATAAATTTATAGCGAGCCAATCTCCGAATTTTGTATTTCTTAGATATAACCAATAATAATATTTATCAACTAATTTTCCCTGTCATTTTCGACAGGGATTTTTTTTGTATAAATTAATTCTTATATTTTAATATCAAAACAAACAGGAGAAAATCAAATGGGAAAATGGTCTGAAAAATTAATCGAATTATCAGAAGAATATTTAGAATATTCTGGAACTCGTGTTAAATCATCAAAAGGAGAATTTGGAGAACTGGAAATTGATCACGATAAAAAGATGTATTCAATTTATGTTTCCAATTCAGATCAAATCTTAACTTTTAATTCTGTAAATCAAATAATCAATGCTGGTTGGGTTGTCGATTAAATTATTTTTCTGTTTCTATTATGTATTTATTACTTTCGCAATATGCTTTTATCAAATCATATTCAATTATATTTAATAAGAATTTTATCGTATCTAAGATGTCCCAATAATTTTCCATTGTAATTTCTTTGTTTTCAAAATTAATTACTTCTGTATCAAAATCACCTTGTTTTTTTAAATAATCAATAATATCACTTGGAATGCCTGAAAATATATTTCTGTTTTCACCTGTCGCAATCATTATCATTTTTTTATCATCGTTTTTCTTTTTTTTGTTCTCAAATAATTTTCGATTGCTAATTGCTTCTAATCTCTTTTTGAGCAGTTGTAATTGGCTTAACTGATATATCTTATTATACATCTTCATAGTGATTTTCCATTGAAACTATATTTGTAATTTTTAATCTCTTTTCATTGTCGATCTTGTAATAAATATTGTATATGCCTTGAATATTATTAATTTCATCTTTTAATATTTGCAATAATATTCCCTTAGCAGTTTTTGATGTGCTTGGCTCAATTGCTTTTTCGATTGTTTTTTTCTGTTTCATATTATTTAGTTAAACAGCAATTTTCAAACTTTTCAAATATAATTCTGTAATTGCGATATTTGAATGATCAAGCAGTTTCGACAGTTTGTAAATATCTTTGTCTTTTACATATTCAGAAACCGCAAAATAATGCCTGAAATCGTGGGCAGAATATGCCGCCTGTATTTTTCCCTGTTTGAATAATTTTGATGTTTGCCGTATAATTCTCATTTTCAATGCGGCAGTCGATATTTTCATAAACGGCGATTTATTATCTAAATATGAATATTTAATATTATTTATTATTTCAATTGGAAATTCACCGCAAATTGATTTTCCTTTTGATACTGACGAATATCTGTTGCCCCATACTTTCATATTATTTAATGCGCCGACCCTTAAACCACGATATGCCATTATATAAATCGCCATTTTTTCAAGTTCAGGCAATTCATTCAGAATTGTATATAATTCAATTTCAGACGGAATTTCAATTTCTTTTACAGTTTTCTTTACGGGTCGGGCTTTTGTTCCCCTGATTGGGTTTTTAATTACTGAATATCTGCGTTCCAAATATGAATAAAATGCGGAAACGCCTGCAATGATTATCAATTTTGAATTCGGCGATCCTGATAAACTGTAAATAAAATCATCAGCTTGCCCCGGACTTAATTGTAAAATATTATATCCGTTTTTATTTGTAAATTTCTCTAATTCCCTGATTGCCTTGTAATATGCCGATTGCGTGAATTCGCTTCCCGTTCTGCTCGATTGCATTATGAAAATTGTTTTTTCCGCTTTATAGTCAATATTGGCGATTTTTGATTTTAACTGTAATTCGCTGGTCAAGTTTTGAGCGATTACAATTTGAGCGATTTTCTCTAATTGCTCTGCTGTAAGATCATTTAATTCTGGGCTTTCGTTTGCGATTTTCAATGCCATTTTCTCAACTTCATTGTTCCGATATTGAATTAGTCCGCCGTTTGATTTCATAGTTTTAACCTCAAATTCCCTTAATTTTTGATGTTATATAATTTAATATTATGTAACATATTGATATATAAGAGCGTGGTTTTTGATGTTCAAAATCGTAATTTCCCTATTTACAAATATTAAAATATTTAATAATGTTTGATATGGGAAAATGACAATGGCAAATATTAATATTAAGCCCCTGCTAAAAAAAATCAATTTTTTTTATATTGCTTTTTTCGTGTCAACATAAGGCAATAATAATATATAAATGCTATATATTTTTATATATTGTCTTCATATATTTATTATATATTTGTTTGGATTTAATTTCTAATATTTCTTGAATTTCTGATTTAATGTCCTGATTAAAATAAAATCCGTCATATACGTTATATACTTTTTTTCCACGTTTCAGCAATTCAATTTTAACTTCCGTTTCAATAAAAAACGAAAACCAAAAAATTAAATTTCCGATTGGATTTCCGCATATTGCCCTTGTTGAATTGCATAATTTCTGCCAATTATTTAAATCTATATTTTCCTTATTTTTATACATTATATCAATTAAATCATCAGTTTCCATTTTTCCATTTTTAATTAAATCATCATATTTTTTATATCGGTTTTCTCTCTCTTGCATATATCCATTATATGATTGTAAATCAGTTCCCTTGCCAAAATAAATTCTCATAAATAATTGCTTCATGCTGTCATTGTAATTACTTCTTTTTGTTTCTCCTCTCGATATATAAATATCATTAATAAATCGCTGTTCAAATAATTCACTGTCAATTAATATTTCTTTGTAAAAATCAAAACTATCGTCTTTCCATTCACCTGTATGGAATAGCCAATTAATTCTTGGAATTTCGCATTTAATATCGTAAACTTCGTAATAATCGGGAATTCCGATTCTCTTTAAAAAATCGGGTCTTAACTCTCCTGAATTATCTCTATGCTTTTTTTTTGGATTCAATGTTGAGCAGATATAACTATATGGTCTGCCATTTGGAAGTCCTTTTTTATCAAAATATAAAAACGATCTAAAATATAAATCTGTATGAATTGCGGCTCTATTTAATCTCTTTAGCAATTTAAAATAATATGGGAGAAATATTTCAGATAAAGCATACAATTTTTTCAAATCGTAATTTAATTCTTTTGTCTTGCGTTTTTCTTTCCTTTCTAAATTCGTGTCAACATTAGGCATATTATATAAATTATAGTTATTATCTTTATTTAGGTTATTAAAATCTTCAATTAATAATTTATATATTAAATCTAATTCAATGTTAGTTTTGCTATTTTCGAGCCATTGCCCATATAGATTTTCTTGATTTCTGAAAACCGCATCAAATAAAATTAGATTTTTCTTGTAATAATTTGTATGATCGCCGACATAATAATTTCCGACTTTAATTAACAGTCCAGCTTCCTCTGCTAATTTTCTAACTCGATATATCGTTCTATATTTTGGATTGTCAAAATTACATTTTATTTGAAAACCGTTTCCATCGTCCCAATCGTTATGGTGTTTCCAAATCGAAAATAAAATATTTTCAAAATCATCTTTATTTTTTTGACCTTTATTTGAATAATATTTTCTGCCCCAAAATTTTGATCTATGAAAATGCTCATTCCAAGTTTGATCAAACCTTTCTAATTCAGTCATATAATATACTCCTTGCGATGAATTTAGAAACATAGACGCGCGCCAAACCCATCGCAAGTTTCTATTATATATATATTAACCTGATATTTCAATATTTAAAGTCCGGGGCTTGACAAAATAAGATTTAACCCTCAAAATTAGAATATCTTATTTTCAAGGAGAATTATATGGATATTTTACAACACATTCAGCAAAAATACGCTGCCGAATTAAAATCAAAAACGATTGATGAGCAAATCAAATTTATTAAAAAGGTTATGCCAGAAGAGCAAGAAATAATCGTTAAGGAAAATGCAAAAGAATTTATTGATAACAGCAAAAAAGTTTCAAAAATTCAAAATGCACTGGAAAATCAGATTATTATTTTAGCCAAAAATGTCGGCAAAAAAACAAGCGCATCTCAAGTCAGCGTTGTTGGTTATATTTCCGATAAAAAATTGATTATCGTTTTAAATAACGATAAATTATATCAAATCAAAGAAGATGATATTATTACTTCGGCTGATCAAATTGTAATATCAAAATCTAAAAAGAAGGCAACGCCGAAAAAATCAGAAACAACGAAAAAGAAATAATTTAATTCTTAATCGAATGTTTCGACATCAAAGAATGATAATCCTCTGAATGATACAAATGCGATTAAATTTGTTTTTTCGCTTATATCATAATTTATATTATATGTTTTAATTAGATACTGAAAAACCTTCATTCTAATATCTTCGCCTTTTGCTAAATTAATATTTAATATTCGTTTTTCATTGTGTTTTTTCGCTTTGCTTCTTCCTGTTGTATTAATAAAATATTCTTTGTATATCTCATCTTTATCTAATTTATCAAGCAAACTCATATCGAAAATATGATTATCATTTATATCAAAAAGAAATAATATTTTTCCTGTATCAATAATAATATAATGACTGAATATTTGGCAGTTTTTAATTACTTTGATTAAATCGTTTCTTTGATCTTCAATATTTAATTTTGTAAACCAATTCAATATTCTATCTTTTACATCGTAATATGTAATTTCAAGTTCCGCTTTATTAAATTTATCATTTTGTATTGCGTAGTCAATATTTAATTTTGATAATTCCGTATTCAATTTTTCAAGTTTTATTTGGTTCTCATTTATTTGCTGTAATAAAATATCAATTAAATTATCATCAATTGGTCTGCCTAATCTGATTTTAAATCTCTCTATTCGGTTTTCGATTACTGGAATTTCTTTTTCAATTTTTACAATTCGTTCATTAATTTTTAACTGCAATTGCTTTATATTTCGCTGGCTTTCTTTTATTTGCTCATTTCTATTATCAAACACAAGAAGAAAAAAGAAATAAAATATCCTGAAAATCTCATTTATCGCATCTAATTTAAATGATCGTGGGTGCTGTTTGCAAGTGCTTTTCGTTATTGTCGATAAATGATAATAACATAAATAACGATGTGTTTTTCCTGATTTCATTTTTGATATTTGATCTTTGTAATAAAATTTAACTCCGCATTCGTTACATTCAATAATTCCTGTCGCAATGTCTTTGTCTGCTCTTAATAATCTGTCTTTTTTTGTTACTGATTTATTTCTACTTAAAATCTGTAACCGTTCGCAAATCTTGATCCAATCTTCAATGCTTATTAATTCTTTCGGGTAATTTTGCGATTTAACCCAATATTTTCTGTCAAGCAAAATACGCAGATTTTCAATTTCATTTTTTCTAAACTGCTTAAATATTTCGTAACCTTCGATTGTTAATTGATAACCCGTATATTGATATTTTCTCAAAATTCTTCCCAACGTAAATGCACGTCTTAAAGCAAGTTTTTTTTCAATTTTATTCATATCATAAATTTCAGTGCAAACTTGTGATAAACTTTCGCCTTCCATATATCTTGATATTGCGTATTGAATTGTATTTAATTCGCTTTCTATCGGTATCCAATTTGTATATCCGTTTTCGTCTTTTCCTGATTTTCCGTAACCGTATAATTTAACGTGCGCTCTTTTGCCTTCGTTAATTCTTTTTCGTGTTCCTCTTGTTGTTCTTGCGATTATTAATTGACGTTCATATTCAGCAACAGCGTCAAGCATTTGTCGCATAAACTTGAATTGCGGATCATCAATTTTAAATTCTTTTTGATTTTCAAAAAGCGTAATTTTATGTTTTTCAAAAATATTAAATATAAATGCCGATGCGTATTGATTTCTTGAAAGTCGTGAATGTTCCCAAACCCAAACTTGATCTATTTTTCCGTTTTTAATATCGCTGATTAACCTTGTAAATTCTGGTCGATTACTGAATGGGTCTTGCTCATCATCTGATATTTTAAATCCTGATTTTCCTTCATCAATGTAAACATCAAATAATTCAAAATTGTTTTCTTTACAGAATTTTAATCCAAGTTGCTTTTGTTGATTGATTGTTGATTTTTCAAAATCGGCATCTTTACTTGTTCGGCAATAAATCCCTAACATATAAACTCCTAAATTATTATTTACAGACTATTAAAAGTCTGTCAAGAATAATATAAGAATTATATAAAGAGAAATCTTTAACTTATCGTTACGCTCGTCAAGCTATGGCAATCTCTGAACGCTCTACTACCAATACTGGTCACGCTGTCGGGTATCGTGATACTCGTCAAACCGCTGCAATAGGAGAACGCCTCATAGCCGATACCGGTCACGCTGTTGCCTATCGTTACGCTCGTCAAACCGCTGCCGCTGAACGCATAACCGGGGATATAGGTCACGCTGTTGCCTATCGTTACGCTCGTTAAGCCTGTGCATCTGTAGAACGCCTCATCGCCGATACTGGTCACGCTGTCGGGTATCGTGATACTCGTCAAGCTATCGCAACCTCTGAACGCAGCTTCACCGATACTGGTCACGCTGTTGGGTATCGTGATACTCGTTAAGCCAGTGCAACATTCGAACGCACCAAAATATTCACCAGAATAGTAAGTACTACGAATTGCATTGCCGCCTGTTATTATTACTGTTTTCAATGATGCCGGAATCGAAGAATTTTGATTTAAAACACTTGCCTCGCCGAATAAATAACCAAAATGGGTATTGGCAGTCCCATTCAGAGTAGCGCCAACATACGGTATAGTGATACTTGTTAATCCGGTGCAGCCAGTTAATGCGTTTGCGCCGATATCCGTCACAGTGTTAGGTATAACGATACTTGTCATATTCGGACAGTCCTTAAAACCGTTCGCCGCTATAGCGGTTACAGGCAGTCCATTGTGAACGCCGGGTATGATTACCAAACCGGAAGCCGTTGCCGCGCCAAGAGATACCGAATATTCCGTATTGCCTTTTATCAGCACATATGCCAGGCCCTCTGTTATTTGCTGTTCAACGATTGCGGTCGCGGCGCTGGTAACATTTCCTGAGTTGCCTGAGCGGGTAACAGTCACAGTAATGGCAAAGCCCAAATCATCGCTTTGGATAACATAAATATTACTATTGGAGCCTATTACTGTATCTCCGCCTCTTTTCCATTGATAAGTAATATCCCCGCTGCCACCGAGAGCAGTGGTGACTGCAGTCAGCGCTTGCCCAATCCGGGCGGTTCCTGTAATACTGACCGTTCCTGTAAGAGCGGGAAGAGTTGAGTCGGTAACCGTAACTGTCGGAGAACTGGTAACGCTTCCTGAATTACCGGAACGGGTTACTGTTACTGTTATTGTATATCCTATATCAGCTGTCTGCACAATATATGTGCTGCTGTTAGAACCAATTACTGTAGTTCCGCCTCGCATCCATTGAAAAGTAATTATCCCGCTGCCGTTAAGCGCGGTTGTGACTGCCGTAAGCGTCTGCCCGACTACAGCAGTTCCGGTAATGCTGACCGTTCCGGTCAGAGCCTCCGGCTGCGACTCAGGTTCTGGATCCGGATCAGGACATGCAAGGAATATGAATCCAATTACCGTTAAAAAGGCGGTAAATCCGGCATGTTTTAATAGCTTTTTCATAAAAATACTCCTTAAATTAAAATTTTCATCTTTAAATATCCGCGTAAAACTCACTTTCGCCATTGCGGGATAATCTGGCGGTTATTTCCTTAATTTTCTCTCATGTTTCTCAAAGTTATTTAAATACATTATGTATAACATCATTATATGATGTAATTTATCATTTGTCAAGCATAGTAAAGGCTTTATTATTATGTAGAACGTAATAAAATGACAAATCTTAGGGAAATTTTAGCCCACAACCTAAAGAAAAAACGCCAGAATTGCGGCTTATCTCAAGCAAAACTGGCTGAAATGGTCAATGTGTCCACCCACCATATAACCACTATAGAAACCGCCCGGAATTATCCCACTTTGGACTTGGTTGCAAGACTGGCTAATGCTTTGGATATAGAAATTTATGAGTTGTTTATTAACCCTCTTTCCCCGCCAGAAGAAATGGAACGGCTTTATCAGACGATTGCAAAAAATATCGAAAATCTTATAAGCGAAGCCATTGAAAAAGCCCTTTCAAATAAACAAAAAAACAATGTTGATTGACAAGCGAAGTGAGAGTCGGGGCTGTCCGCAAAGTAACCGACTTTGTGGACAGACACTAATTCGCCCGCTTACTTGAATATTTTTCATAAATTCACAATACTTATACTACATGAACAAGTTCATTTTCGTCTCGGGAGGCGTTTGTTCCAGTTTGGGGAAGGGTGTTGCCGCTTCTTCCATAGGCGCTTTACTGGAGAGCAGGGGGCTGAATGTCCGCATGGTAAAATGCGACCCTTATATCAATGTGGACGCCGGCACAATGAGCCCCTATCAGCACGGCGAAGTTTATGTAACAGACGACGGAGCGGAAACAGACCTGGATTTGGGCAATTATGCCCGTTTTACAAAAGGACGGCTGCGTCAGGCAAATTCAATCACAACAGGGCAGGTCTATGAATCTGTCATCCGAAAGGAACGGGAGGGGAAATATCTTGGGAAATGCGTTCAGGTAATCCCCCACATCACCGATGAAATAAAAAGCCGCGTTCTCGCGGTTCCAAAAGAAGACACGGATACCGATGTAGTAATCGTGGAAATCGGCGGAACAGTCGGAGATATCGAATCAATTCCCTACCTGGAAGCCGCCCGCCAGGTAATCCACGAGCAGGGAAGGATAAACGCGATTTCCGTTCATTTAACTTTAATTCCGGAAGTAGCGAGCGGCGAACTGAAAACCAAGCCGACCCAGCACTCCGTCAAGTCCATGCAGGAGATGGGAATACAGCCGGATATACTGATCTGCCGCTCCCCTGTAATGCTGGACGAACTCAACCGGAAAAAAATAGCGCAATTTACAAATGTCGATATTGACGCGGTATTTACCTCTCCAAACATCAGCACAACAATTTACCAGATACCGATAATCTTCCATGAGCAAAAGCTGGATCAAATTATCCTGCGGAAGATGGGCGTAGAAAGCCGCCATTCCGATATTCGTCCGTGGAATACCCTGATGGAACGTTTTTCCGCGCGGAAGGGAAAAGTACGGATTGGCGTTGTCGGAAAATACATGGAAATACACGATACATATACATCCCTTTACGAAGCGCTGTTTCACGCGAGCCTTGAATGCGGCATAGAAGTTGAAACGGTAAAAATCGACTCATCCAATCTGGAAAAAACCGGTAATGTTGACTCAATTTTAAGCGATATAGACGGCATTCTGGTTCCCGGCGGTTTCGGCGAACGGGGAATCAACGGCATGGTTAAAGCCGCCCAATGGGCAAGAACAAATAATAAGCCGTATCTGGGAATATGCCTTGGAATGCACATAATGCTGATTGAGTGGGCAAGAAATGTACTGGGATGGAACGATGCCGATTCGACCGAATTTGCGCCTGATACTAAATACCCAGTCGTGAGCCTTCTTGAAGAACAGGTAAATGTAAAAAATTACGGCGGAACCATGAGACTTGGCTCAAGCGAAACAGTAAACGAAGAAGGTACGCATATTCTCGCGGCTTACGGCATGAAAAAAATCGCCGAACGCCACCGCCACCGGTATGAGTTTTCAAATCAATACCGGGAAGATATGATTAAATCCGGCCTGAAGTTGGCGGCTTTCACTCCGGACGGCGCTCTGGTAGAATGCGTTGAGTGGCCGGATCATCCGTGGGGCGCCGCGGTTCAGTTTCACCCGGAATTCAAATCCAGGCCGACAGCGGCGGCTCCCCTGTTCAGGGATTTTATCGCCGCGGTAAAATCGGCAAAGAAGGTCTGATGAAGAAAAACGCCGTACGTTTCCACGTACGTTTACACGTATGCTTCTGCCTTGTTTTTCTCATTCTCCTTGCAGGGTGTACTTTTGATTACGGCGACAGCGAATCAACCGGAGAGGAACTGCCAGATCTGATAATGGAAAATGTGGAATATGTTCGGGTACGGTCCGCTGACCCAATTGCGCGTTTTATGGCGGAGCGCGCCGAACGCTATGACAGGCAGCGGATAATGAAGCTGCAGAACTTTTCTTTTGAGCAATACGGCGAACGCGGCAATGAAGTAAACGCTTTTGGAAAAGCGGGAAGCGCGTCTGTGGATATAGAGACAAGCGATATTTACATGGATCACGGCGTCAGGATAGAAGTTGAGTCCGAAGACATCATTATCGAAACGGCACAGCTTGAATGGAAAGACGAGGATCGCATTCTGTCTACCGGAAAAGAAGAGGAAGTGAATATTTCGCAGAATAAGGGAACCGGGTTTACCGGTATTGGTCTTATAGCGGACGCGCGCAACCGGACATGGGAATTCCTCGGCGGCGCGGGCGGCACATACGTCTACGAAGATGATGACGAAGAAAACGCCGCGCCGGACGATGAGGACAAATAATATGAACTCAGCGTTATTTGCTTTTATTTTCTTCATACTCTTTGGCATTCAGACTGTAAGCGCCGACGTATTTACTTTCAAGGCGGACAAGATGTCGGGCTCCAAAGCGCTGGGAAGGGAGATAACCATTTTAACCGGAAACGCCGAAGTTAGATCCGACAACCTGCTGCTCCGCGCTGAGAGGATAGAAATTCACGGAGATGAAAACCAGTTTATCGACTGCATGGGCAATGTTTGGGGTCTGGAAGAAGAGAAAGATATTTTATTTAACACCGACAGGCTTCGCTACGACAGAAAATTAAAAATCGCGCGGCTGGAAGGCAACTCAACTCTGGAAGACAGAAAAAACGAAATAGTGGCCAGAGGCCGGTTCATTGAATATGACGATGAGAATGAGATCACGATTCTTCAGATTTCAATCCGGCTTTTCAAGGACGAAATGGTCTGCCGTTCCGAACACGCGGTATATCACCGTAAAGAGAAACTGCTGGATCTTTCCGGCTTCCCGATTGTGTATAAAAAAGAAGACGAATTCCGCGCGGACAGAATACGAGTCGATTTGGACACGGATGACGTAGTTATGGAAGGCACTGTGTCAGGAACTATAAAGAACTAATTTATGGACGAACTTCCGGTTGAACTCGAAAGAGTTGAAGTAACAGAAAATACGGAAAATGAAAACGCGGAAACCAAAGCAGCCAGTACAGAAACAGAAAATGCGGAAAATCAACAACCCCGCCCTAAAGTGACGGAGTATGTTGTTGTTCTTATAAGGAATTTGCATTCGTGGTTTAATACTTTTTTTAAACGCATTAAAGAGCGGTGTATTAAAACCTTTAGCAAGAATAAAAATACGGAAACTGAAGTATCTGAGACAGTTGTTAGTACAGAAACAGAAAGCACAGAAAATATAGACACGGAAATTGAAACAGATGAGACAGTTAGCACAGAAGCGGAACCTGCAAACGCCTCGGAAATTCCGGTAATCCGCGAGATTCATACCCTTAGCGTCCAGAATCTGCATAAAAAATTCGGAAAAAAAGAAGTTGTCCGCGGCGTGGATTTTTCCATGAAAAACGGCGAAGTAGCCGGTCTTTTGGGACCCAATGGAGCGGGCAAAACCACCATCTTCTATATGATCGTCGGTTTTTACACTCCCACCGAAGGGATTGTCACCCTTGATGAAACAGACATTACAGGCAAACCCATGTTCCGCCGCGCAAGGCTGGGCATTGCCTACCTTCCGCAGGAAGCGTCCATTTTCCGCAAGCTCACCGTAGAGAAAAATATTTGGGCGGTTCTGGAAAGCCGCCGTGACATAAATAAAGCGCAGAAAAAAGAAAGACTGGAAGCCCTTCTTGACGAGTTTGGTATCCGCAGAATTCGTTCCCAATACGGATACACGCTTTCCGGCGGAGAGCGCCGGCGTACAGAAATAGCCAGAGCTCTTGCCACAGAGCCAAAATTCCTGCTTCTGGACGAGCCGTTTGCCGGAATTGATCCAATCGCCGTCTTTGAAATCAAGCAGATAATCCGAAAACTGGCGGATAAAGGCATAGGCATCCTTATTACCGACCATAATGTCCGCGACACTCTGGAAATAACCAACGAAGCGTTTATAATTGCCGATGGAAACATAGTCGCGCATGGCGATCGTGACGATATTTTGAATAATGAAATGGTCAGGGAAGTGTACCTGGGCAGCGAATTCCGAATGTAAGCGTTTTTCTTGCATTTATAGGCATTTTTTAGCAAATTCAACGCCTTGACAAATAACAGAATTTAGGCTATTCTTACATAGATTTGAATATTTTTCGGTAAGGGGTTTAGCTATGAGTTTGGTACTCTGGATAGTCCTCCCTCTTGCCGGGTTAACCTTAGGCTGGATAATACGATGGCTGTACGCCAGATTTCAACTTACGGCATCGGAGCAATTTGCAGAACGTATAAAACATGATGCAATAAAGGAAGCTGAAGCCAAAAAGAAGGAAATTCTTCTTGAGGCAAAAGATCAAGTAATTCGTGAACGGAACCAGCAGGAGAAGGAGACTCGGGAGCGCAGGGCTGAGTTGCAGCGTTATGAACGCCGCGTAGTGCAGAAAGAAGAAGTATTAGATAAAAAAACCGCTCAAATTGAGCGAACTGAACAGGTATTTGCTGAGAAAGAAAAATCCTTTCAACAGCGCGAACTGGCGATTTCCAAAGAAGAACAGCGTTACAGGGCGGAACTTGAACGCATCTCGGGGCTTACTTCGGAAGAAGCAAAGGCGCTGATAATCCAGGATTTGGAAAACGAAGCCAGGCATGACGCCCAGTCTTTAATCAATAAGATTGAGCAGGAAGCCAATCTGGCGGCGGAGAAAAAGGCCCGCGATATCCTTGTAACAACGATTCAAAGGCTTGCCACAGAAGTCACAGGCGATGTGACTGTCGCCACTGTCACCCTGCCCAACGATGAAATGAAGGGCAGGATTATCGGCAGGGAAGGCCGTAATATCCGTACCCTGGAAACTCTCACAGGCGCGGACATTATAATTGACGATACGCCCGAAGCGGTAGTAATTTCCTGCTTCGATCCGGTCCGCCGCGAAATAGCGAAAATCGCGCTGGAGCGGCTGATTCTTGACGGGCGGATTCATCCGGCAAGGATCGAAGAAGTCGTCATCAAAGTGAGCAAGGACATTTCCCAGAAAATTTTTGAAGAAGGCGAAAAAGTCCTCTTTGACATGGGCATACACAACATAAAGCAGGACGCTGTCCGCGCGCTGGGGCGGCTGTACTTCCGTACCAGTTACGGCCAGAACGTGCTTCACCATTCAAGGGAAGTCGCAGTAATCGCGGGCATGCTTGCGGCGGAAGTCGGCTGCAACCGCGACCTTGCCAAGCGGGCCGCTTTGCTGCATGACATCGGCAAAGGGGTTGAGTCCGATTCCGATTTGAATCACGCCGAAATAGGCATGGATATGGCCCGCAAAATGGGCGAAGATCCGCGGATTATAAACGCAATCGGAAGCCACCACAACGATATTGAACCGACCTGTCTGGAAGCAGTCATTGTACAGATTGCGGACGCGATTTCCGCCGCACGCCCCGGAGCGCGTAAAGAAACGCTGGACAATTATATGAAGCGCCTTGAAAATCTGGAGAATATCGCGGTTGGCTTTACAGGCGTAGACAAATCCTTCGCCATTCAGGCAGGCCGTGAACTGCGCATCATGGTAAACTGCGAAGCTGTCACAGACGAACAGGCAAGGGAACTGGCCAAGGAAATAGCGCAGAAGATTGAAAACGATCTTCGCTATCCGGGCCGCATAAAAGTAACAATTATCCGCGAGACGCGCATCACTGAGTATGCAAGGTAGGAAAAAAGGAATGCGCCATGACCTTAGAGGAGATGATCTATTCAGAGGGGTTCTCTGTTTATCACCATGGTTTTGGCGCAATCGATTCCTGGCTTAAATCTGACAGCATTAAAGAAACAGAAAATCATGTTCATTTGCTCACAAATGCCGATACCGCGGATCTTGCGAAACTTTTTGCGAATTTACGCTATCCCGGCGTAGGTATCGCGGACGCAGCGCTTGACGGCAAAGACAGAACATGGTACTTCCGCTGCGTAAATTCAATTCACGATAATCATCCTTCCTTTTCATTGCTGGAATTTTACCAGGATTGTAAATCGCGGGTATTTTATGATCCGCGCGGAATTTATCCGCTGTTTAAAAAAATAAGGAAAAACGTTAATGACACGCTCCCCGGAATTCTGACGGATGGACACAATCCAAATTCAGAGTACAACAGATCGTTAATGGACGCGGCTTTAATACTGGCAAAGTACGGCAATACGATTGACAAATCGCAATTGTCTCAAACAGTAAAACTGCTGCAATCGCGTTACCTGACGCCGGAGAGCGAAGGTTCCGGTTCGTACAGTTCAAATTTCGCTGCAGGACCGGAAGAACAGCGCATTCTTTTATTCGCTCTTATGAATTCGGCTGACCCCGGCTCGGGCCTGGAATTTTTAAAATTATCCGGGTTTATAAACGAGTTCTGGCCGGAACTGGCTATCCTTGACCAGGCCGATCATTCCAAGGACTTTCACCCGGAAGGAAACGCATGGCGCCACACTCTGGAAACATTTCGTTACCGAAAAACCAGTTCCTGCGCGGGAAGCTTCGCCGCTAAATACGACATAAGGTTATCATTGGGGCTTTTGATGCACGACACAGGAAAACCTCTTTCCGTATCAGCCGGCAGCCGACGCTATGACGGACACGCCGAACTGGGAGAGGCGCAAACCAGAAAATTCCTTGGGCGGCTTGGAGTAAAAGAGCCGCTTATAAATGACATTTGCTTTCTTGTAAGAAACCATATGCTCCCCGCCGCCCTGCCCCGCCTGCCGCTGTTCCGCACGGGAAAGATAATGTCCTCGCCCCTTTTCCCCCTGCTGATGGAACTGTACCGCTGCGATGAATCTTCATCATTTAAAGGGCTGGACGGCTATTACGAAAGCAGCGCGGCTTATCAGTCATTCCTGAAGAACAAACGCAATCCGTACAGATCAGAAGACGGAAAAAAACTGGGCAAAAAACAGCGCGTTTACAAATGATTAAGATGGTCTGTCCATAATGCGTCCGCATTATGGACAGACTCTAATATTCCCAAAGATAATTTACAGGAACAGCCCACAATTTGTCTCCATACGGGACAAGATCCTCTCCTGTATACAAGACTATGCCCTTTATAAACTTGCTCCCGATTGTATCACGGCATAATTCAATATTTTTAAAATCTTTTTCTTCCAAAGAAGAATCAAGCTTGACTTCTATGGCTATTGTTTCGCCATTATCTTTTTCTACAACGAAATCTGTTTCTTTTCCTTCTCCGCGCACCGGATTAAAATGAGACATATAGTACTTTCCGGGCAGGGCGCTTATTGACTTGGCAATTTCTGTCGCGATAAAATTTTCGAATAAATGCCCCATAAGCGACGGGTCTTTTTTTTGAACTTCATCAATATCGCGTCTTAAAAGAAAGCAAAGAAGGTTTGTGTCAGTAAAATATAATTTTTTACCCTTTACAAACCGTTTATTGAGTTTATTGGGTTTAGCCCAGGGTTGAACTTCAAAAGTTAAATACGCCGCGTTACAGAACGATTTATATTTTTCGTATGTAATCTGATTAAGGCCTGTTTCATTCATAACATTGTCATTGTTCAGCAGACTTCCAACGCGCCCGCTCAATGAAGCAAGCAGAAAATAAATATATTCCGGTTTTCGGATTTTAGCGAATTCAACCGCGTCTCTTTCCAGAATGGTATCAATATAACTGTCCATCCATACGCTTTGATCTGTTTCCCTGCTTAAAGCAATTTCCGGGAAAGTAGCGCTTTTAATAATATCTGTTAAATCCGCGCGTTTAAAATTTCTAAATGTTAAATTTTCCTCCCATAATTTTTCAATAAAATTAACTTCCGAATTTTTTATTTCTGCGGCAGAAAACGGAAATAAGGTCAGAATAGCCATCCGCCCAACCATCGCCTTCGCCAATTTGGGCAATCCGAATATATTGGCGGAACCGGTTAACAGGAACAGAGCCTTGCCCTGGCCTTTAAAACGTTTTTCATCAACCGCCTTTTTTAACTGAATATTGATTGCCGGAACTCTTTGAACTTCGTCTATAATATTTATTTTATCATTCGGAAGACTGGCGATAAAAGCATCAGGGTCTTTTTTGGCCATTGCTCTGACAGTGGCGGTATCAAAAGACAGATAATTCGCGTTATCTCTGGACATAAGGCGCTGGACAAGGGTTGATTTACCGCATTGCCTCGCGCCGCTTAAATATGTTGATGAAAATGTTTTTGTTGTTATTTCCAGTTTTTTGGCTAATATTCTTTTAAAATAATCCATATCTGCCTCTATGAATACTTATACATTTTGTATAAGTATGGTTTTACATTTTGTATAACTATGATTATAGATTATTTAAAGTAAAAAATCAAATCAATAAGCAAACCGAAAAGAAGCGCGAATACAAGCGTAGACGCCAAATAGAGTAAAAAGTGCTTCATGCCAAGGGCGATTTTCAACGCGCCAAGGTTGGTAATTTTTGTGGCGGGACCGGTAATCATGAACGAAGCCGCGCTGCCCATGCTCATACCGTGATGGAGCCAGGTCTGTAACAGCGGGATTGTGCCGCCCCCGCACATGTACAGGGGAACGCCTATGGTGGCAGCCATTAATACCCCGAAACCGCGGTTGCCCGCTCCGAACAGGCGGGCGAATGATTCCTGGGGTACATAACATTGAAAGAGCGCGGAAAGGACAACGCCCGCGAGAAAATAGAGAGCCGTGGCTTTAATGTTTCTGCCAAAATTTTTAAGGAAGCGAATAAATGGATTTGGGTGGGTATCATGGTTTGCGGGGGCGCAAAAGCCGGAAAAATTAAAAAACTGTTTTTTGCTGAAAAAGAGCCTTACGGCGATGCCTGCCGCGGCGCCGCATAAAAAACAGCAGGTAAAACGCATAACAAGCGCGGGTAAGCCAAGAGCGGCGCTGTAGAAAAGAAGCTGCGGATTTAACAATACAGAACCCATCATGAAAGCGGCTAACCAGTCGTCTTCCATTCCCATTTCGGAAAAAGACGCCGCTATCGGAATTGTGCCGTACATGCACAGGGGAGAGGCTATTCCAAGAAGCGAAGCGGGAATGACACCTAACAAACCGAGCCTTTTGCCTCGCAAAGCGGAAAACATCGCGTGTATTTTATCTTTGGCGAATACGGAAATAAGAGAGCCCAGAGCCATTCCAAGAACCCAGTACAAAAGAATCTGCTCAAGCTGTATGGAAAAGTAATACCAGAAATAGATCAGATGCCGCTGAACGATCTCAAACATGAACCTTAGTCAATTCTTCGCAGTTCATAGGATTTGCTTCCAAGCCCGATTTGTTCCGCGTGAGTTATGGTTAACAGCCCGTTCCTGGACTCAATGCGCTCAATTAAATCCTTTCCGTCTCTTGCAGCGTACACCAGATCGACACAGGCCTGATCCAGAGCCACAGGATCAAGTGACGCGAGAATGCCGATATCCGCCATTGTCGGTTTTGCCGGCCTTCCGCTGCAGTCGCAGTCCACCGAAAGATGGTTCATCACGTTGATATAAAGCATCCTTCCCTTGTTGGCGTCAACTACAGCCTTGGCGGCTTCGGCCATTGATTCCAGGAAGTTGTTCTGCGGCCCGCCCCACGCGCTTGTCTTGCTCTTGCCGCCTGAGTGTATCCACGCCTTTCCGGCTGACGAAGCGTAACCGATGGATAAATTCTTCAGCGCCCCGCCAAAACCGCCCATCTGATGTCCTTTAAAATGGGAAAGCACAACATGAAAATTAAATTCCCGAAAGCGCGCCCCGACATAATCTTCCTTTAAGTGCTTCCCGCCTGAAACCGGAATACTGATTTCGGCTTTTTCATCCATAATCACAACAGGCGCTATTGCCGTAAACCCGTGATCTTTCGCCACCTGGTAATGAGCTGCGGTACTGGATCTTCTTCCGCCGTATACTGTATTGCATTCTACAATTGTGCCGTTTACCCGCTGAACAAGGTCTTTAATCAGAGACGGAGCGAGAAAATGAGTATTGCCGGGCTCTCCGGTGCTGATCTTTACCGCGACTTTACCGTTAGCGGCCAGCCCCAAAGAGTTATAAACCGCCATTAATCCTTCGGGGGTAATTTTTGTTGTCATATAGACAACAGGTTTATCCGCGCCGAACAAAGGCATGCAGAAAACAACAGCCAAAAACAGGCAAATTAAAAATTGACGTATCTTCATAGCTATTCCGCTCCTTATTTATTAAGCAATTTTACAATTCTTGTAACAATATGGGCTGAATGTTTTGAAGCAATCGGCAGAAATTCCTTGAAACTCAAAGGAGATTCAACGCCGGCAATATCAGATAACGCACGGGTTACAACAACCGGAATGGAAAACAGATAACAGCAATGTGCGATTGCCGCTCCTTCCATTTCCACAGCTACCATATCGGGGAAAAGCCCGCTCACTCTTTTTATACTTTCCGGATTATGCATGAAAATATCTCCGGAGCCAATTATGCCGCGGCGGTAATTAAAATCGGAAGGAAGCGCCGCTTCTTTTTTAAGCTCATCAACGGCAGTTTCGGCCAGTTTGGCCAGCTCTTCATCGGCTGGAAAAATTTGCGGTTTGCCGGGCAGCTGGCCGGGCGCGTAATTGAAAGCGGTAACATCAACATCATGATAAATCAACCCGGAAGATATTACCGCATCCCCGACTTTAATCGCATCGCCAACTGCCCCCTGTATGTTAATGCCGCCGGCCGAACCTGTATTTATAATTGTTGTGCATTTAAACCGTTGAATCAGAACAGCGCAGCCTACCGCCGCGTTTACCTTGCCAATGCCGCATCGCAGCAAAGTAACATCGCGGCCTTCTATCTTTCCGGTATGAAATTCAAATTCACCGACTTTTTGAGTTATGAATTTTCCCATAATTTCACGAAGAAAAAGTAATTCATCTTCCATCGCGCCAATAATTCCTATCATAATAACATCCTTATTAAAATATAAATATATGATACGGCGGTTCAAAATATTTGGCAACCAGAAAGTAATAATACAGGGGAATCCAGCCTGGAATATACTCAGGTAATTGAATAATATTCGCTTATTGGGCGGCGCCATTCATCATTACCGTCTTTCAGTTCCCATTCAAGCACTTTTTTAATGGTGAAATCCCTTGTATCAGGAGGATTATTATAATGAATGATGCCAAAACGTCCTCCGCCTATATAACAGACGCTGTCATTTGATTCCAGGGTTTCCATTTCGATAATTTTGGCCAGAACGCAGTCAAAATGCACAGGGAACCCTGTTTCCTTGTCGCAGATTGCGGTAGTAATATCCTTTATCTGCTTTCCGCACCATTTACATTCCGGAGACGTGATTGGATTGGCAGGCAATACCGGCGCTGTCCAGCGCGGCCTCTCCTGCAGACTTACGCGGTTTTTCTCAAATTTACCGCCGGGAAGAAAATTATCATTATGTTTTTTTCGATCGTGTTTTAATGATTCGTCTTTCCGTCCTGAAAAACGCTGGCGATTCTTGCGGTTATTTCCGCCTTTTCCGCTGCCGCTCATTCCGCGCACCCCCCAGGGTCATTTCCATAAGTTCTTTGCTCAATACAAGAGCCAGTCTTTGGATTGCGGCGTGAAGGTAGTCCTCATCATTAATACGCCGCCTTAACAACTCCAATCTGTCTGACCACATATCCTGCATTAGGTCATGGGTACTGGAATTCAAAGCCTGTTCCATAATCATACACGCTCCATAAAGGCTGACGCAAGATGGGTTATTTGGCTTCCGGTAAAAGCCTCGCTATTATTAACAAAAACAACATCAAAACGAATTGCCATCTTATTATATTTTCGATTTTCTGAAAGGAAATACTTAGCAGTTTTGATAATTTTATTTTGTTTCTTTTTATCAATTCCGTATCGCAGATCTTCAAGACCGTAAACAGACCATGCCTTGACTTCCACAAAGACAATTGTTTCGCCGTCTCTGGCAATAATATCAATTTCACCGGTTTTTGAGCGGAAATTTCTGGTAATTATTTCCATTCCGGCGGTTTCAAGAGCGGACGCCGCCTGATCTTCGCCTTTTTTACCTCTGCCGCACCTGTTGGCGCTGTACCTGTCAGTATCACACCTGTCGGCATCAAAATCCTGGTTAATCATCGGAAAGGGAAAAATCTTCGGGATCTATCGCGTTTTTAATAAAAAGTCTCTTATCTTCAAGCAAATCTATATCGGCGCCTTCGCCGGGTTTTAAAATTTTACCGTATTTATCGACCAGCATTTGTACAATTGGCCGCAGAGGAGCGTCGGTGTGCACATTTGTAACCCTGGCGACAGAATCATCGTTTAAACGGACGATTGAACCTATGGGATAGATACCCATGATCTTTGTAAAGGCGATAATAATAGCCGGATCAAAGCGTCGGGCATTATCCGCAAGCAGGTTTTTTACCGCCTGATAACCCATAAGCGAATTACGGTAGGATTTCTTGCTGACCATAGCTTCAAACGCGTCAGCGACTGATACAATCCGCGCCCCAAGATCAATCGCCGGTCCCATTATTTTATCAGGGTACCCTTTGCCGTCCCAGCGCTCGTGATGCTGCAGGGCTATCAGGTTTACTTCATGAGGGCCGAACAGTTCTTTAGTAATAATTTTTGACGTATGCAGGGGGTGGCTTTTTATTTGTTCAAGCTCGGCATCCGAAAGGCCGCCTTTTTTTTCCGTGATTCCCTTGGACAGCCGGATCATCCCAATATCATGAAGCAGCGCTCCTGCGACTATATTCATAATTTTATGATTGGGCAGTTTCAACTCCTGGGCGGTTAAAGCTGAAAGAATTGCCGTATTAATGGAACTTTTTGCCAGTTCATGACCGGAGATTTCTCCGCCAAGAATGTAGTCAATAAAACTGTCCGTGTTATCCCTTAAATCCTGAAGCAGCTGAGTGCCGATATTATTGATTGCGCGCATTTCAACATCGACGCCGGATTTTATACTTGTAAATACGCCGGCAAGCTTTTCTATCAGGTTTTTATAAGCGCGGTAGGGACCGGAATTCTGCTGAACATCGGTGATAGAGAATTTAATGGTTTCTTTTTTATGGGCCAGATTCGCGGCCGAAGTTCCAGCCGCGCCTGAAGAACGAAGGAACCGAGACGCGCCTGCCGGAGATGACGATCTTTTTCCGTCAGATATGGCGGCATTCACCGCATCCGGTTCCTGTTCTATAATATGTCCATCCGTATTTACAAATTCGATACCCCATGTTGACAGGAGATCGATATCTTTTTTTCGCAGCGGAACCATCGCTGGTACAAGTATATTTGTTCCTTCAGAATAAACAGGTTCAGAAAAAATCATGCCCGGGTTAAGCTCGCTGGATTTAATCTTGTTCATTCATTTTCCTTTACTGCCGCTAATTTCATTTGGAGCAATATCTCTTTTAAATAAAGAGTTCCCCATATAAATATCGGCATAAAACGAGTAAAAGTAAAGAGAATTCTTCCCTAAGAAATGACTTTTTTTATCCTTCCTGCTTCATTTCCGCGGCCTGCACCTGCGCGGTTTTAGAAACTGGTTTTTTCTTAATAATAAGTTCTTTAATCTTGGCGCCTTTACCGATTTTCTCCCTGATATAGTAAAGCTTCGCGCGTCTGACTTTACCGGGACGAACTACTTCCACTCTAATAATACGGGGAGAATGAAGCGGGAATACCCTTTCTACGCCAACGCCGTAAGAAATTTTACGGACGGTAAAACTTTTACCTACCCTGGAATTTTTCATGGCAATTACTAGACCTTCGTAAATCTGTACGCGCTCATTTTTTCCTTCTACAATCTTAAAATGAACCTTTACTGTATCTCCAACTTTAAATTTGTCTAATTCTGGTTTCATCTGAGCGGCTTCAATAGCCTTAATCTCGTTCATTTCTTTTCTCCTGATATTCGGTCTATAATACCGTTGATTTCTTTGTTGAAAAATCCAAGTTCTCTGCCGCGCTGTATTAAATCCGGCCTTTGCAGAAAGGTTTTTTCTACCCTTTTTTCAAGCCGCCAAAGACGTATCTGTTCATGATGCCCTGACAGCAAGACTTCCGGTACTTTAATTGTATCAAAAACATCAGGCCGTGTAAACTGGGGATACTCCAAAAGTCCGCCGGAAAAACTTTCTTCGTCAAGGGATTCTGAACAGATTACGTTACCAACAAGCCGGTATACGGCGTCAATTACAGCCAACGCCGCTACTTCTCCGGAAGACAGAACATAATCCCCGACAGAGATTTCGTCATCGACATACATATCGATTATCCGCTGATCGATCCCTTCGTAACGCCCGCAAATCAGGATTAATTCCCGCTCTTTGGCGAGTTCTTTAGCCATATTTTGATTAAACAGTTTCCCTGAAGGAGAAAGATAAATTACACGCGGAGAACTGGGGAGCGCGGTTTGATGAAAACGGCCAGAATCGCAATTTTCGTTGTCTGTTCCCTGTTCCCTGTTCATTTTTTTCCCGGCGCCGGCATATTCTAACGCCAAAGACAGAGGTTCCGCGAGCATAAGCATGCCTGCGCCTCCGCCGTATGGGGCGTCATCGCAGGTTTTGTGCTTATCCAGCGCAAAATCGCGGATATTTATCGCTTGATACTTGATAATTTCCTTTTTAACCGCCTTTGCCATGATGGAATTGGCAAAAAAAGCATCAGTTATTTCGGGAAACAGCGTTAAAACAGTAAATTTCATGATGTTCCATGTTTAATTATAATAAAAATTATTCCAGTATCCATAAATTTCTCAATATTATTTTATCTTTTTCGGGAGAAATATCCGGAAAGAATTCTTTTCGGAAGGGAACAAGCCGTTTTTCGCCGTTTAAAAGTAATATTTCAACAAGTTCACCGCCGCCGCCTTCGATAATATCACTTATTTGCCCGATTATCCCGCCATTTTCACCGGCGCTTTCATCCGCTGTAATAACAGGCGTCCCCTTCAAATCTTCAATGTAGAACTCACCTTCATTCAGAGGAACTGCCTGTTCACGGCTGACAATCAACTGCGCCCCTGTAAGGGCTTTTGCCGCTTCCGGGCTGTTAATACCGGCAAAATGAACCAGTAAAGAAGGCGGCGATGCATGAGTGGCGCGCGCGGCTTTTATTTCTTCAATTTGAAGCGTACGCTCTTCACCGTCTTTATTGACTATTACCGATTGCAAATCTAAAAGGTGTTCAATTTCACCGGAAAGAGACCGGACTTTTACAAAACCATTGACGCCAAAAGCCGAGCCAATTATGCCTGCCGTAAATTTTTCAGTCATTGTCAATTTGAAGATTTCTGGCGTCTAAATACAATTTAGCGTCAGCTCAGTCATTGCTTTTTAACGTCAGATATTCCGCCGCTTACTTCGCTTGTCAATGAATAGTATCATACCGCAGGGCAAGCCCTGCACCCGCCAGACCACTTACAAGTGGTCTGGCTTTCCGCGGCAAGCCGCGGGGTATGAACCCCTTCGGTGACTGCGCTCGTTCGGTCGTGCCCGAGT
>JAIRQN010000092.1 GCA_031256445.1 Treponema sp.
TTATCAAAGGATGTCAGATAAAAAGAGATGCTTTCATGAAATTATTTTAACATAATTTTATTTAATTTGTTTTTTTATTAAAAGAATGGGATTATATTGTGTTTTTAGAGGTTCCCATAATTTATTTAGGGCTATTCGTTTATTATTTAATGCTCTGAAACCAGCAGTTTTGCAACATATTGATTATGAGTCATTAGATAAAATACTAAGTGGTAATTTAGAAAAAGGTAAAAAAATTTTATTTAGAGATTTAAAAAATAGCAACGACGAAAATGAAAAGCAATTAAATAAGAAGTACACCGATATTAATCATATTTTTGTATTTCTGTTAAAAGCATTATGTTTTATAATTATTTTAATCTTGATAATATTTATTTTGACAACAATTAAAGACTTGGTAGTCACACCGAATGCAACATTGCTTCCCGAAGAATTGAGTTCATCCGTGTCTGATACCCCTTCCCAGCACTCTGCAACCATTCAATCACATCAGCATCAAGACGAACATTAACCGTCTTTTTGATAGGCTTATAATTTGCCATATTCCGATAATGAGAAGGCTTCATCTGTGCCAGTTGTTCATCGGTCAATTCTGGACAATCTGAAAAATCGGTGTTTTTGAATGCCTTAATTTCTGCCGCTATTCGTGCTTTTTCTGTAGTGGTCATAATATGCCTCCTGTTCCTTCGTGGTTGCTTCTCGTGCCGTGATTATTTGGGTGTTTCCGTTAGCCATGTCTGTTGTTACCACAAAAAGAATGAGATTATCATGGAAACATCCCAAAGTGATGTAGCGGTCTTCGTCTAAAGACGAATGTGCCGCATCATAAAACTCAATCAAATGTGGATCGTCAAAAACATCCACAATATCCGATAAATAGAAACCGTGGTTTTCCTTGTTTAATTCATTCTTCGTTTTAGTCCAAGTAAACACGGTAACTCCTGTCTATACTTAATTGTATAGTCAAATAATATGATTTGTCAAGGGGAATTTTCCTAAACGACACATAAAACGACATAGAAACTTGCGAAGTTAGACAGTTCTCAGTAAGCCGCTGTACTCTTCAATCACTTAAATATCTTGTGCAGAATTATATCACAATGTTTTAATAATTTTAGATAATACGCAATGGGTTTCAGTAGTGCAGTTATAGCCATGCTCATAACCCGGAGGTCGCAGGTTCGAGTCCTGTCCTTGCTAAAAGAAATTTAATTTAAAAAAATTGTTAATTATTCAATTTTTATTCTCATCAATGCGCGGGAAATAAAATATCCGCCGAAAATCACAATAAACCGGTCAACAATGTTCACCGGAATGCGGGATACAATATTTACCGCAAGAGCCGGAAGATTGTACATAATAAGGCCGGGTTTAAAGGTATCATCTATGCTGAAATAATGTCTTTCCATAAACGTATGCGTTATATAATCGACAACTCCGCCTAAAACGCTAATCGCTATAGCGCATAATATATATAATAAAAAAAGTTTTGAGACAAGCGCGGTATAGGAAGCGGCTATTTTTTCTTTTGACGCTGCCATCCATTCTCCTTGCGAAAAATCGGAAATATGCACCGCAGAAGGTTTTATCGCGCAAATAAACAAGACTTCCGCAATGCTGCAAAGAACATAAAAACTGAAACTGCCGTGATACACGCATGGAAGAAACCAGGTAAGAACCGCAGTAACAATACCGGGAATTGCGCCAAAGGTAAAAGCAATGGCCGCAGTACATACGGTATCAAGAAACAGGGGAAACCTTAAAAAGTTCATTACAAAAGCGCTCAGGAGCAGGTTCATTAAGGCTGCTATTACGCAGAAAATTGCAATATTAATTATTTTTCGAAAAAGAATCTTTGGCGGCGGATTTTGGGACTGATTAAGTTCCATAGTTGTAGTATATCAAAAATTACTATTTTGGTATACGCTGAACTGGTGAGGTTAATTTCGTGTTTACTATTGACTGCTCTATTTGTATCCTGCGCCAGTGAGAGAAAAAGCCCTGATATAAAGGATATAGTTAACCAGTGGATTGATATTGAGCAGCTTTTGACCGCTTTCCCCGAAAGCCATACCCCCAAAAATTCAGATTTTGTTGAAAAGGCGACTCTTTTAGAAATGAGCGATGTATTTTACCAGTCCCTTCAACAATTTCAAAGATCAGACTTGTACCGCATATACCGGGCTATTCCTTTTTCGCGCCAGACTGAGCGCAGTTTCAATCTGTATCCCATCACCGATATTCAGGAAGTTAGCATTGTTTCGGATTTGGCGCTGCTGTTTCGCAATTCCATCGTTTCAGGAGATATGGAAAAAGCAAAAACGGTGTCGGCTGAAATTGCAAAGTATATTATCCATTTACTGATAATTGACGGTGAGGCGCAGCGGTATATCAGCGCTTCTTATTTCCATCTGTTGATTGCGTTTATATTTTTTATCTCAATCATTGTATTGCTTATCCGGTTTTTGCATCAATCATTGACCCGTTCGTTAAAACGGGAAGCTGAAGGAACGATTTTTTCACACGCTTATATGCTTGCCCAGGATGAAGAGCGTGCGCGGATCAGCCGCGAATTGCACGATACGATAATTCAGGATATGCGCTGCCTATTGCTGGAAACAGAAAAAATAGGCAACACCAATGAAAAAAATGAACGGGAAAAACTCAGCGGCAAAACAGTACCAATGATGGCGGATCTTATCCGAAAGACCAGAGATATATGCAGCAGCCTTATTCCGCCGGACTTCCGTTTTAGTGAATTACCCGACGCTATACGGCAGTTGTGCCATGACTTTGGCGAAAGAACAGGGGTCGATTGCCGTGCAGAAATAGACGAAAATATCAAACTGGAATTTCTTGCTATGGAAAAAAGGTTGCAGGTTTTCAGGGTTATCCAGGAAGCGCTTGCGAATATAGAAAAACACGCAGAGGCAAAAGAGGCAATAGTTACCATGCGCTCGGGAGAAGATGGCATTGTATATATCGGCATTGGCGATGACGGCAAAGGTTTTACATCCCCTTTGGACAATGCCGGTCAAATTATAAATAGTATTGATAAATCCCATATAGGCATTATCAGTATGAAGGAACGCGCCGCGATACTCGGCGGACGCCTTAAAATTGTAAGCGCACCCGCCAGCGAGCGCGAAATCGGGGAAGGTACTTTGGTGTGTTTGGAGATTCCCGGGAGCCAGGAGTAGAATTACAGAAGGCTTAACGATTTTAGCGCCGGAAGCGCTAAAATCGCCTTCCCAATAAATCAATACTTTTGAGGTTTTTTATTCCCTATACGTGCAATTACAAGTAGCGTTGAAAGGACTCCCGCTAATATCACAGCTCGTAGTGCCAGCATCGCCGTTACATCCACAGGTACCACCACCACTATTACTACAAGTAGACCCGCCGCAGGCTGCAAACATTATGCCTGCCACTAACAGTGAGCCTATTAAGGCTACAAGAAAAAATTTCTTCATACAAAACTCCTGTTTACGTCGCTGCGAACCTAAGGTTCGAAGCGACAAGTTAATCGAAAACACCGCAACGCGGTGTTAGAACTCCTATGCGGTTTTAATGCCGCCGCCGGCATTTTTTTATTCCCATACGGGAATAGTTGTAAAAATTTTAAGCCATTTATAAAATAAAAAAAGCGTGTAAAACGCACAATTTTTAAGAAAAATTCAGGAATTCTTGTGCGTTTACGCATAAAAGAGGAAGATTTAACCACGAACACGCTCGCAAGCTCGCATTAACGAACAACACAAACTACACGAACCTTTGCTTTGATATTTCTACCTTATTCACAAGAAATTCCTGACTACTATCCCAGCTTCACTGACTTTAAGAAAAGATGGCAAACAACAAGTTCGAATGGTTAGTGTGGTTAGTGGTAGAAATTCTTTTTATTTCAATGAATATTGAAGATAAGTAATATTTTTTTTTACTTGATTCTGGTAACACATTATAGTACCACTGATAAGGGAGCAGTAAATTCGGTTCGAACATTTCTTGAAAATGCGGGGGTACAATTGAAATATCCATGTTAACTTTTTCTGAATGAATTAAATCTGTTTCTTTTAACTCTGCCCATTAATTTATTCCTGCACCTTTCGAGGATTTCATTTGTTGACGGTATTTTCGCTTCCATGTGCAGAGTGAGTTCCAGAGCTTTTTTACAATCATTAATTGCTTTCTGATACTCGCCTGCCGCTTCGAAAATTTCCGCGCGGCTGTTATATAAGCAGCTTCGGTCGTATGCCAAATCACAGGTTTCAAGCGCATTATTAATATCAGCAATCGCTTTTTCAAATTGTCCAAGCTCTTTGTAGGCATAAGCGCGCGAGTTTAAATAATAATACAGAGGCAGCGGATAATATTTACTATTTCCCGATTCAAAATATTTTTCGCCATATTCATCTATTGCAGGATTTTTAAAAAAATCTTCTGTAAGTTCCAATCCTTTGGAAAAATCGGCAATCGCTTTATCGTATTGACCTGCGCTGCTGTAAGCTGCCGCTCTATTACGATATTTGTTTGGAATTTCAGGATGCATTTCTATCATCTTTGTATAATCCGCAAAAGCTTCATCGTATTGTTTATTTTCCATATAAACCATTGCTCTTCCTTCGTAATTCCAATCGTTATCCGGCTCTAATTCAATTGCCTTGTTATAATCCGCAATGGCTTCTTTATATTGACCGTTATGAAAATAATCACGTCCTCTGTCAGAGTAGTAACGGGATTTCTCAGGAAACATTTTAATAAGTTCACTGTTTATTTCTATCGCTTTGCCATAATCTCTGTTTACAGCAGCAAACCATGCCTTTGACCACAAGAATTCTTCTTCGGGCGCAAAACCGTCCTTATCGATGTATTTACCGCATTTAACACAGCACGCTCTGTCTGTTGTTTTTGCATTGCAATTAGGGCAGTTTTCGGGTCTTGTTTGTTCAAGATCGAAAATATCATTATCATTTTTTAAATTTCCTTTGACAATTTTTAAGTTATTTTCTTTCATTTTTATACTTTAACAACCTACAATTAAATGGCAGATAAAATCATTTTACCATTATTTTTAACATATATTTAAAAATAAAAAAAGCGTGTAAAACGCACAGTTTTTAAGGAGAAGTGAAGAATTCTTGTACGTTTACGCATAAAAGATGAAGATTTTCAATTAAAAGAGGTTTATTCTTGTGTCTTTTTATAACGTATTCTGGAAAAATTATATGTAAAAGGCGAGGTTGTCTGGGCAAATAAAAACATTTTTGAGGTTCAGGCAATAGTACCCCTATCTCATAACTGATTGTTTTTACCAATTTTTCATGCTATTATATATAAAGTGAGGATCTTCAAAAATAAGGCTTTTCATCAATTTGCTAAAAATGAAGGTATAGCCGACAGTGAGTTGAAGGAAGTTGTAAAGCAACTGGAAAAAGGACAATACTATGCTGATTTAGGCGGTTCCATTTATAAAATGGAACTAGTAAGAAAAGGCAAGGGAAAACATGGAGGGTATAGGTCGATTGTTGTTTTTAAAAACGATTTTCGCACTATTTTTTTGTATGGCTTTCCAAAATCGAAAAAAGACAATATAAACGATAAAGAGCTAAGATTTTTTAAAGGAAAGGCAAAGGATAATTTATCATTTACGGAAGAACAGATAAATTTATTGGTAAAAAGCAAGATTTTAATAGAAATTTTACAGGAGGATGAAAAATGAAATACGACAGTGAAATTATTAAAGCAATGCACTTAGAAGCAAAAGAAATGCATAAAATTGGGGTAATAACAGATGCAAGAATGCGTGAATATGATGAAATGTGCCTTGACCCTAAAACAGAAAAAAAGTCTGCTCCTGTTTATGCCGATGATAATTCGGCAAAAATAAAAATAGCAAGCCACGCTACGGCTTAATTCAACAATTAATCTCTATGCTAGTTACTAAGCTTGTCAGGAAAGAAAAGGAAGATTTTACCACAAACAGACACGAACACGCTCGTAAACTCGCGTACACGAACATTGTTCGACCTCATTCGCTATTTCAATATTATCAGACATAGTTTCTCTCCTTGCTATTTTTCACAGCCCCATACGAAGCCGCTTTTTCAAACCAAAGGCAGGAAGTTTATACCCCCTGCCTCTGATTGTTATGCTGCATTTTGTGCGGTGTCAGGCACCCTGTGTCTTTGCAGACAGTCGCTTTTGTGTGTACCTGTAACCAATAAGTAGCTGCTATCATTTTACATCGGCTGACCGCTATATACGGTGTGGCGTTATCCACAACACCACTACAGAAAAGTGGTTGCTGCTGCTTTTGCGCTTACCTTCCGTATAAAGAAAATGGATTATAATATCCTATATAGAAATAAAGCGAAAAGTATTGATTGTATGGCGTATGAAAATATGGAAAATTAAGTAAATTGTGATACCCGTTTTGGGTAATATCTTGTATTATTGGATGATTTACTCCTATTCTAATTATTTTATTAAGGTATCTATAACCTATATAAAAAACACTTCGATAAACTATTCCATCTGAAAACGCTTTTTTATTGTTTCCCCATATAGATCCATTATAATTTTCATCATACATATAGTTTTCATCATACATGTTTGGCCAATTAGTATAAACAAATGTTCCTATTATAAAATTTCTAATACTAATTTCCATTGCTGATGTTCTCCATCTATCATAATAATAAAAATCATTTTCCACACGTAAAGAAAAATATTTACCAAAAAACATTATCCCATATACATTCTGTTTATTTGATTTATTATCTGGACCTAAATCATTGCCATAAAATGTTAAATATAGACCTGCACCATATCCTTTATATGAAGCAAATATTCCAACAGCAAGATGGTTTAGACCAGAACCAAAATTTGCCGAAATATTCCAATTCCTTATTTGTTGATTCACACCAAAATCAATTCCTAAATTTAATCCGTTAAAATAATCAATACCAAAACCGGGTGAAATGTAATATGAAGTAAAGCCAATATTCCCCGTTATTAATAATGGGGGAAATCCAAAACGGAATTTATTTTGTTCGGAATTATAAAGTACATTTTGTTTATCATTAACTAAATAGTTATTACTTGGAAATGTAAATTGTGGAGTAATTTCATCCAATGCGAATATTGAATAAGTAACAATATTAAACAAAAATAAATGTATTATTAAAAAATATACTTTTTTCACAACTAAATTATTATTAAATTGTCAATAATCAAAATATTTTTAAAGCCAAATTGCATATAACTGCTATACTTCGTATAGCTTCTAATAATTTGTTTGTATGTTTCATACATAACTCCTATTTACGCCGCGCAAGCGGCGAATTTAATCGAAAACACCGCAACGCGGTGTTAAAACTCCTTTTGCGGCTTTAATGTCGCCGCCGACATTTTTATATTCCCATACGGGAATATTTGTTAAAATTTAAAGTTGAATGTAAAATAAAAAAAGCGTGTAAAACGCACAATTTTTAGGGGGAAATGCTGAATTATTGTGCGTTTACGCACAGAATTGGAAGAATTTATCATGAACCAATGGGTAAATTCCAAATTGCTGAATCTGTAGTTCGATATCCTTGATAAGTATCTACGTTTTGTATATACTTGATATCAAGAGGTATGTTATGCTACAGACAAAAGCTACGGTTTCCATGTGGGGAAACAGCCAAGCGTTACGTATTCCTGTGGAAATAACCCGCCGATTGGGTATTTCCGCAAACGATGAAGTCATTCTGGAGGTTAAAGAAAATATATTGACTGTTTCCAAGCTCTCAACGCCGAGGGAAGGAACAATCGAATATCTTTTTAAGGATTATTCAGGGGAATCCTTTAGGACAGAACTTACAAACCCGATTGAGCCGCTTGGAAATGAACAATGGTAAAAAAAATCCCAATGCAAGGCGATATAATAAAGATTAATCTTGATCCCAAACAAGGCCATGAGCAAAAAGGGTATCGCCCTTATATTTGTTTGAGCCATCATCTTGTAAGTGATTATGCCAACATTGCCATTTTTGCGCCAATCTCAAATACACAAAGACAATATCCCCTGTACATTCCATTGGAGGAAGGAACAAAATCTACGGGAGTTGTTTTGCTTGATCAATTGGTTACCATTGACTATAACGCCCGCCAATGGAGCTATGTTGAAACGGTTGGCAATGGATTTCTTGACAAATTACTGAAAACAACTATCGTTGTTTTTCAAAAAAACCAGAGAACGTTATAAAAAGCAATGCAAGTATTATTAATCGATGATCACCCAATGCTGAACGCGGGCATTGTTTCAATTCTGGAGAATACCGGTATCTTTACGGTTTCCGGACAGGCACAGTCGCTTAAAGAGGCCATGAACATCATTGAAAATTCTGAAACACTGCCCTCTCTTGTCATTCTTGATATGCTTTTAGGCGAAGATAACGGTCTGGATTTTCTTCCAATGCTGGAAAATTTTTGTCAAAATAAAAAAATCCCAAAACCGCCTGTGTTAATTTGTTCCGCTCTTGGCGATTCATTTAAAAAACAGACCGCTTTAAAACTTGGAGCCGCGGGTTTTTTATCAAAGACAGGCGACAAGGCCGAACTGTTAAAAGCGATAGATACGATACTCGGCGGCAAGGTGTATATTTCCGGCGAAGTAAATATAAAATTAAAAAAAAGTTCCTCTGTTTACGCGAGGTTTTCCAAACGTGAAAAAGATGTAATCGATTTAATAAAGGCGAATAAATCAAACAATCAAATTGCCGATACATTGCGTATTAATATAAGAACAGTTGAAAATTACATTAGTAAAATTTATTTTAAAACAGGATTTTCCAGCCGTGAAGAAGTGCTGGGGCTTTAAACCGCGCTATTATGTCAAAAAAAAACCCCGCAGCCTGGGCGGGGTTCTTCATGTTAAACGGATTTCTTTTAATGTTTGAGAAGTTTTTGGGTAATGACAATTACCATTGCTTTATTAAACCTTCCATTAAGTTCTGCTGAACGTTTGGCATCTTCAATGGTAAATTCAACTTCTTCTTTTACATTATCAATCAATGATACCGCATTTTTGGCTTTATCTTCCAATGCTGTTATGTCATTCGAATTAACCAATGGCAAATTTGCGATTCTTTCGGCTTCGACCACAACATCTTCGTACGCTTTTATCGCGTTATCAATTTCAGTCCGGCCTGCAAAAGCAACCGCAGTTACAGCAAGAAATAGAACCATCAAACAAATTAAAAATTTCTTCATTTTGAGCCTCCAGAAACATAGTACACCTTGCGGCGCGTTTTGGCAAGTTTTAATTTTTTTCAAACATAATTTACGAATTATATATTGAGATTTCTCGTTTTATGGTATAAAATGTGGTGTATTTATCATTTTTGGAGTATTGTGATGTTTGCTTACAAAACGGCTGAGGAAAAGGCTACAGAATGGGGCGTAACAATCAGGCATATACAGTATTTGTGCAGAACAGGGAAAATTGAAGGGGCGGAAAAACGCGCCGGCGCGTGGTTTATACCGGATGAGGCGTCCAATCCGTTGAAAAACACCAGAGGAAAAGATAAACCTTTTGAGTTTATAGGCACAAAAAAAAGTATCTTTGATAACGCAATCAAATTGTTTACACAAAAAGGATACGAAAATGTGTCAATAAATGACATTGCGGATTCTGTGGGAATACGGCAATCGGCGGTATATAACCATTTCAGTTCCAAGCAGGAAATACTGGACACAATTTACGGGTTTTATTACCATCATTGGATTCTAAACCGGCCCAACATGGATTATCTGGAGACATTGCTGAAGAATAACAGTAAGGCGATTGATATTATAACAAAAGGTTTTCTCTATAATTTTGAAGAAGATATTCTGGAGCAGATGTCCGATGTTGTAAAAATTATCATGCAAAGAGTGTCCGTTGACCCGAAAGCCACGGGATTATTTCAAAAACTGCTGCTGGAAGAAGGGATAGATTTTGTTGAGAACGGACTGAACCGGGCAATAGAGACAGGCCGGTTCAGGACATTCGATACGCACATTGTCTCTGTGCTTATCAACTGCGCCAGATTGTACAGGCTTCTCTGGTGGATAACAGGCCCTTCTGATGAAATTATTAAAAAACTGGAAAAGGAAGAAATGGCGGTGTATGAACTTATATCGTCTTTTTTGCCAGGAACCTCCGCCTGTCAGGAGAAAGCCGGAGGTTCATCGGATTAAAAAGGTGAAAAAATGATTATTTCAAAAGGTATTAAAAAAGAAAAAACAGTTAATGATTTAAAAACCAGCCTGAAGACAAACCTTATCCCGGATAAAAGCAATTTAAATCAAACCGGCATTTATCTGGAACGCCCCCGGCTGCACGCGTTACTCGAAAATGCGCTGGACAATCCGCTGATTATAGTATGCGCCGGAGCCGGTTACGGCAAAACCCGCGCGGTAAATTCATTTTTGTCTGTGTATGAAGCGACCTCAATATGGCTGCAGCTTTCCGAGCGTGATAATGTTACAACGCGGTTTTGGGAAAGTTTCTCTGATGTAATGTCGTTTTCACAGCCAAAGACCGGAGCCCGTATGAAAGAAATCGGCTTCCCCAGGACAGAAGATGCGTATTTAAAGTATTACGCGGCAATGCGCGGATTGGCTTCATTGCCGGGAAAACACATCAGGGTATTTGACGATTTTCATCTTCTGCACAATCAGGCGGTACTCCGTTTTTTTGAACAGGCAGTAAACACATGCCCGCTGAATGTGGCGATAATACTGATCTCCCGCACCATGCCGGAGTTTATTCTGATCAACAGAAATCTTGTTGAACGTACCGTCACAATCAGCGAAGAAACCCTGTGTTTTACAGAAGACGAGATTACCAAATATTTTAACAAAATTAATCTTCCTGTTATGAGGGGAGATGTGCGGAATATTTACGATGATACGCGCGGATGGGCTTTTGCCATTAATATGATAGGACGTTCTCTGATCAAAGAGCGCGCGAACAGCGTATGCAAGTATGAACGAAGCTCCATAGAACCTCAACCGAACCTTGGAACCGTAGGTTCCCTGGGCGAAGGTTCCCCTCTTGCCGCGATGAAAAAAAATATTTTCCGTCTTATCGAAGCGGAAATTTCACAAACAGTAAGCGAACCTCTTCGGCGTTTTTTGTTTCGCATTTCGCTGATCGATCATCTCGCCGCCAGTCTTATTAAACTGCTGGCTAATGACAGTGCGCATCCAACAGGTGCGGCGTATCCAACCGGTACGGCGCTTGTTAAAGATATGGAATCTGTGAACGCTTACATACGTTATGATTTCAATCTTGATACCTACATGATTCACCATTTGTTACGCGATTACCTGCGGCAAAAGCAGGAACAGGTATTGACGGATAAAGAGCGAAAACAGACGTATCAGACCGCAGGCGAGTGGTGTGACGCAAACGGGTATCACACAGACGCGCTCTCTTACTACGAAAAGTCCGGCGATTACAGCGCGATTGCGATGAAAATCGGGTCATTAAATGTGCAAATGCCCCCGGATATGGCGAAATACGCGCTTGGAATATTTGAAAATGCTCCGGACGAAGTGAAATTCCAGAATACAGTATTCCCCGGAATGCATATAAGACTGCTGATAAACACAGGCCAGCTTGACGAAAAAGCGGCGGCGCTTTCCGACATGTACGCTGAAATTTATGAAGCCCGTCCTGACTCTTTCGAGAAATATTTTACTCTCACCGCCATTTACGGCAATTGGGCAATCCTGCTGATGTTTATGTGCACATACACCGATGTGTATAATTTTGACGCATACTATAAAAAAATGGGCGAGTGTTACAATAAAAAGCCGTTCAAGACAATCGGTTCATTTAACATAGTACCCATGAGCGCATGGGCGTCTCTTGTCGGAACAAACAGGAAGGGAGCGCAGGAAGAATACATTGACGCCATATCCCGCTCGATCCCTTACGCGTCTATTCTTGGAAAAGGTTTTTTATCTGGTTTTGACGATCTGGCGCGCGGCGAATTGTGCTTTTGCCGTGGTCAGATAGATGACGCCGAGCAATATCTGAAACAGTCGGTTGACAAGGCGCGCGTCTGCGATCAGTATCTCACGCAAACCCGCGCCCTGATTTACCTGATGCAGCTTGCGTTTTTCCGCGGAGATTATTTTACAGCAGCCGCGAAGCTGAAGGAAATGGAAGCGATGATCAGCGAAGAGGATTACGGAGTCCGCTATACTATGTACGATATCGCCTGCGGATTCTATCAGCTTTCGCTGGACAGATACGAACATATACCGGACTGGTTAAAAAGCGATTTTTCACCGTATACTCATCCGTCATTTCTGGAAAATTTCGCAAACCGGGTAAAACTACAGTATCATTATAAAACGCATAAATACAGCGCGCTCCTTGCCTTTATCGAAAATTCAATGGAACAGCAAACGATTTTATTGGGAAAAATAGAACTAACAACATTGAAAGCTCTCTCTCTGTACCGGTTAAAACGGCGAAGCGAAGCGATTACCGCGCTTGCGCAGGCTTATCATCTGGCGGAATCAAATAATATAACTGTTATGTTCGCCAAGTACGAAAAAGATATAAGAACACTGACTGCCGCTGCTTTAAAATACGCCGCGGCGTACGGCGATGTATGCGCAATCCCAAGGAAGTGGCTGGAGGAGATAAACCGGAAATCAGCGGCCTACGCAAAACGGAAATTCAAGAATATGTCAGAATATAAGTCGGCCAATAATATTGAAAATGAAATAACCCTTACCAAGCGGGAAACGGCCATTTTAAAAGATCTTTCTGACGGATTCTCGCGCAGCGAAATAGCAGTTAATCAGAACATTTCCGTAAACACTGTAAAAATGTATATCAATTATATTTATGATAAACTGGGCGTATACAGCCTGCCCAAAGCAATTCGCGCCGCAGTTGACAGGAAGTTGATATAGAAGAAGAAAACTCAAATGATTTTATTATGCGCTCATCAAATATTATCGAGCGTCTGGTCTGTCCTAAAAGCAACCGGGTTTATGGACAGACACTATTTAGTATTTTTTTTATCTCTCTCCATTTTGGCATATATTTATCAAACAGACTGTAAAACCGCGCGTTATGCCCTCTTTCGATGAAGTGAAGGAGTTCATGTAAAATAATGTAATCAAGACACTCAGGCATTTTTTTGGCAAGCAGTACGCTCAGCCATATTTTTCTTTGCTTTGGCTTGCACGAACCCCAGCGGGATATCATATATTTTATATGCCAGCTTTCGGTTTTCAGACCGGTTTTCTTTTCCCATTTTGGCAAGAGCCGCGCTATTTCCGGTTCCAATAATTCCCTGTACCATTCACGGACATGTTTTTCCCGCTGATCAACTGTGCTGCCTTTTCTGACTGTAAAAATCACTTTTTCACCGGAAAGAACCAGTGAGTATCTGCCGCCGTATTCAATCTGTAAATAATACCGCCTGCCCCAAACATACATAGTTTCGCCTGTAACATATTTCCTTTCTGACTGACGCGGTTGATTCTGGAACTTATTAACTTGCCGTTTAATCCATTTCGCCTTTTCGCGCACAAATTTTTCGATATCCTCATTTCTCATGGATAGCGGCGCGGACACCGCTACCTTGCCATCAGGAGGTTTTACATAGAGGCGCATATTTTTAATATTTTTTTTATTAATTTCTACAGGTATGCCGGAAATGTTATGCGTCACCCAATACTCCTCTTTTTTATTATGAGGCAATACAGCCTGAGGAGTCAATATTATGAAAGCATGGGGGAGATTTTTTTACCTTGCCATTCCGATGCGGCGAAGCCATGAAGTTACATCCCTGTTTGGCACTGTAACTCTGGGATCATCATTGGGATTTCTGTCAAAGGCGCTGACGGAAAGTCCTTCGCCGATAACCGCCCCAGGACATAATTTTTTTAAATCATCAAGGCTGCTTCCAAAGCGGCTGCCTCCATGCGTAACAAGTGGATAAATTGTTTTGCCGGATAAATTGTATTTTTCAAGAAATGTAAAAAGAGCCATTGGCAATGTTCCCCACCAGTTTGGGTAGCACAGGAATACGGTGTTGTATTGCTGTATGTTGGTAACGCTGCCTGATATTGCGGGGCGCGCGTTTGTATCCAATTCCTGTCTGGCTATTTTTGTACATTCATCATAGACATTGGGATAGGTCGTTACTGTTTTTACTTCAAACAAATCACCTCCTGTAACATTCGCAATTTGACCTGCAAGAGCTTTGGCGTTTCCGCTCCATGAAAAATAAACAACAAGTATTCTGTTGTTTCCCGTTTGCGCGGTTAAATCCATTTGAACCCCCAGTAAAATAAAAATAACTGCCAATAAAATCAACTTTTTCATAATTCCTCCGTTTGATATTTTTTATTGATTGTTTTTAGTATGTCATTTAACTTTAATAAACAATAAGCGGTAAAAACAAATATTCCCATTATTGAAAGAGTTTGAACGTAAAACAAAATAACTGGTCTTTCCGCCGGATAATAATCAAATGAAAATCCGAGAAACATTTTTGAAAACATATCTCTGTCAGTAAAGGACCAAATGCCAAACAATAAAAACAGTACAGCAAGAATGCGTGTGATTATTATTATGGAGCGTTTTGCGCTGATATATTTTGTAAACATTCCCCAATGAAGCCCAAGATGAATGCCCGCTATGGGAATAAACCAATAAGCGGCGATTGTATGTATTTGCCTTATGTTAATTCCGCTTTCAAAATTTGAAAAATAAGGCTTCCAGTTGGCTTCCAATATGCCGGAAATGATCATTGCCGCCGCTGTTATTGCAAGCAATATATTAATAATTGTTATAAATATCCGGTATGAAGTATATGCGCCTTTGAACACGGCAGAGAACCATTTGCGGTTAAAATAAACATGTACGGCAAATAAAATAAATAATGTTATGCCTATAAACATATGGTATGTTCCTCTTGCCAATCGGGGATTGTATGCCAATAACAAAAAAATGAGCATTACTGTATCTGTCACAATGCGCAGTTTTTGTTTTACTGTCATAAAAACACCATGATATTTTTTTTGCAATAAATATAGAGAATATATACTAACTGCCGACAACGCTCCCCAAAAACCGCTTCTGGTCTTCGGGCAAATCCAGCCCAAGAGTTCCGCCGGGATTCATGATGTTGTCGGGGTCAAAATGTTTTTTCAGCGCTTTAAAAATTTCAAACTGATTCTTGCCGATGGAACCTTCCAGCCAGGGACCGAACATTTTGCCTATGCCGTGATGATGGCTCATTGAAGCGCCTGATTTCTGGATGGCATCCAGTATTCCGGCGTGGAAAGCGCGGAACTCTTCCGGGTCTGTCATGTGCACTATAAAAATCCAGTAAAGATTCGCGCCCTGCGGGTAAACGTGCGACATGTGCGTAAGGCAGATCGTCTTCGGTCTTGATTTGCAATAGGCGCGGACATCCCTGTGTACCTGACTCATGTTGCTCCAGCTTACGCTGCATTCCATTGTGTCGGTGATGATTCCAAAGTCGTGCATGGTGTCCCTCATGTAGGGATCGTTAAAACGCCCCTTCTCCCACGCCTTTGTCACCATACCAGTCAGGTTCATCCCGCCGTGTTTTCTGCATACCCTTGCCGTATTCTTCGCGCAGTTTTTGGAAAAACCTTTTTCGCCGTTTGTGAACCCAAGATAAAGGCACATCTCGCCTTCTTTAAAATGTTTCATTTTAAACAGATGACGCAGCGGGCTTTCGTCCACATTGTACATCTTCATCATAAGTTCCGTTTCTTCCGGATCGGAAAGGCGGAAGACCGAGGGGTATCCCGCTTCGGACTGCATAATCTCACGCGCCGCCTTCTGCCCTGTTTCCCAGTCCTTGAACATAAAAGAAAAACGTTTAATCGTTTGCGGCGTATGGCGGAAGAAACGCAGGGAGACATGGGTTAAAACGCCGAACGTGCCTTCGCTGCCCATCATGATCTGCCCTATATCAGGGCCTGTCGCCTTGCGCGGATAACAGTCGGTCTTTATCACGCCGGCCGGTGTCGCGTACTCCTGTCCAATCACGATGTCGGCAATTACGCCGTAATAGGTTGAATTCTGCCCCGCGCCGCGCGTGACTACCCATCCGCCAACAGATGAGTATTCAAAGCTCTGCGGAAAATGCCCGCAGGTATACGCCCTTTTCGCGCCGAAAAGTTTAACCGCGTCATTTAAAACTTCTTCCAGTTTAGGTCCGCTCATGCCGGCCTGAACTGTTATCACCTGATCGGTTTCGTTAAAATTTATGACCTTGTTAAAACGCAGCCGCATGTCAAGCGACACGCCGCCTTTTATACATTCAACGCCCCTTGTAACGGAAGAGCCGCCGCCGTAAACATAAACAGGGATTTTCTTTTCGGCGCAATACGCGACTATTTTTTCCACCTGCTCCCTTGTGTCGGGATAGAGAACCGCGTCAGGCGCGTTGTCTGTGCGCTTTTCGCGCAGCCGCATAATGTCGTACATCGTTTTGCCGTACGCGACAGAAAGGCGCGAATAATCATCTGTTCTGACAAATTCATCGCCGAGTATTTTTTTAAAGGCAAGAATATTCTCTTCCTTTAATTTGCAGGGAATGTTGAGTTTTACCTCGTCAAATCCCGTATTAACCTTGTAATCGGAAAAAAACTGATCGTCAAGTTCAAACTTTTCCTTTAATACCCTGTAAAGGGATTCCTTGGGCGCTTTTATCTCAAGGGGAGCGCCCCATTTAAAAATTGAACGCCAGGAGTTTTTTGGAAACTCTCCTTTAATCCATTTTGGCTCAAAATTTTTATAAGGATGTGACATCTGCGCGCTCCTCATAAGTTTTGTATAACGGCAGCATCTTGTCAAATATTTTGCTGAATATTTCTTCAAACAGGAATTTATATGTTTCTCGTTCTTTTGGATTTGGCAAAAATTCATCCTTGATATGCACCATCTTTTTGGCTGCTTCAAAAATATCGGCGTATACGCCGGTTGCCGCGAAAGCAACCATTGAACTTCCAAGCCCTGTAGCTTCATAAGTCTGAATCCTGTACGCGGGAAGGCCGAACATGTTAGCTGTAATCTGGCAGATTGTGTTGCTCTGCGAACCGCCGCCGCCCAGGAACAATTTTTCAATTTTTACCCTGCCTTTGCCCTGCTTCTGCATTGTATAAAGCCCGTCCATCAGCGCAAAGTTAATGCCCTCTATAATCGCCCTGTACAAATGAGCGCGGGTATGGTTGTCGGAAAAACCGACAATCGCGCCCTTGGATTTCGGCATGATAACGCCCGGCGTAAAATACGGCTGGAAAATGAGCCCGTCACAGCCTGCCGGAATTTGCTTCAGCATTTTTTCCAGAATCGCCTCGGGCGACACGCCGATCTCTTTCGCGCGCTCAACTTCCTTTGCCGCAAATTCTTTTTTAAACCAGGAAATTAACCAGTAACCGCGGTATACCTGCACTTCGGGATTGTAGTGCCCGTCCAACACCGCGGGGTACGCTGGAATGAACGGCAGCGGTTCCATATACTTGTTTATTGTGAATTGAATTGTCGCTGTCGTTCCAAGATTGATAGCCGCGCTGTCAGGCTTCAGGCAGGAATTTCCAAGAGTCGCGCAGCCGATATCGGAACCGGTAGTGATAAGCGGCAGCCCTTTGGTTATTCCGCTTACGGCGGCGGCGGCTTCTGTTATATAACCAATTGTTTTACCCGGTTCAAGAAGTTCCGTCAGTTTTTCATTCTCAACATCAAAAATCGCGCGGTTTGGATCGATCTTTGTCATCCATGTCCGCGTCTTGCTGCTGAACGGAATATGCCCAATCATGTTAGCGACAGAATCCGCGAGACGCCCTGTCAGCATGTAGGTAAGGTAGCCTGACACAAAAATAAATTTATGCGTCCTCTCCCATACATCAGGTTCATTCTGCATGATCCAGTTGCACGCCGATACTTTTCTCTGCAGCTGCGCCGTGTCTTTCATGCCTGTAATCGAATAAAGAAGCGAATTTATAAACGGGAACGGTTTTTTGGCGTCAGAAGTTCTTTTATCAAGCCATACAATAAAATCGCGTAACGGTTTACCGTCTTTGTTAACGCACAGGCAGGTGTCGCGTATTGTAGTTATCGTTACGGCGATAATATTTTTCCAGACATCCTGCGCTTCCGCTTTTATCCGGTTTGTAGTTTCACACAGTCCATTCCAGTACACTTCCGGTTTCTGTTCCGCCCAGCCGGGGTTAAGAGAATAATAAGCCTTTGGATAAACATGGTTCACCTTGTAAATAATATTACCGGTCTTATCGACTATAATGGACCTTATGCTCTGTGTGCCGAGATCGATTGTCAGCACTAACGGGTTCGTGTTTGGCATATGTTTTTCTCCTTTAAAATATTACTGGCCGCGATAATATCGCAGCCTGTTCCTGAAATACCGGCAACGACCGTTTCGCCGATACCGATTCTCTTTGTAATAATTATATCCGATAATTCGCGTATTATGTCTTTTATTTTCTGTTTCGGCACATCGCCCCTAGTTCTTACAGGCAGAACCGGCGCATCGGGAAATACAGTCCGCACTGTGGTTGTGAGGGAGCGGACGGGCGATTTAATCTCGTTTTCAGCGAACATCGCCCCTTTTTCGCATTTGTTTCCGATGAAGTAATACGCGCCATTGTTTAAAGTAACTGAAATGCGGCAGCCTATCGGGCAGGTTATGCAGGTAATCTCTTTTTTTTGATTCGGCGTCATACTGCCTCCGTTGACGATAGAGAGAACTCAACAATGCTTGAACCTTTTATATTCAGATTTTTAAAATCCAGTTCCAGCCTTTCCATTTCCGGCGGGCGCAGACGCGGGTATATTCTTTTGAATATTTCTTTTCCGTCCAATGTGACAGTCAGAAGAGTCTTGCCCATTTCGTCTTTTGAACGGAAATAAAAAACAATCTTAACATCCGTTCCCGGATTGTAAATTCTTTCCAAATTAATAATCTGGGGGACTACATACATCAGGCTGTTATCCGCTTTAATTTGCGCGTAATTATCCTGATCCTGGGAACCGCGTACGCAGCCGGAGTCCGCCCAGCGCGCGGCGGCCCGTCCCGCTGTTTCGCCGCTTTCAGACACATAATCGACAAGATCGCTTACATGAAGCGCGTTGCCGCAGCAAAACGCTCCGTGAATCATGGTCATACAGTCCTGATCCGCTACCGGCCCTTTTGTGCGGTTATCCAGAGGTATACCGATACTTTCGGCAAGCTCATTTTCGGGGATGAGTCCGACTGAAAGTATCAGCGCGTCACACTCGATTATTTTTTCTGTGCCGGGAATTGGCGCCATATTTTCATCTACCGATGAAATTTCGACAGCGTTCAGCCGCCCTTCGCCGAAAATGCGCGTAACAGTCCTGCTCGTATGAAGCGGGATGTTGTAGTCTTCAAGGCACTGATAAACATTGCGCATAAGCCCGCTTACCGAAGGCTTTGCCTCATAAACGCCGGCGACATCCGCTCCTTCCAGCGTAAGCCGCCTCGCCATAATAAGGCCAATGTCGCCTGAGCCAAGAATAACGCAGCGTTTCGCCGGCATCTTGCCAAGGATATTCGTGTAATACTGGGCCGTTCCCGCCGTAAAAACTCCGGCGGAATGCCTGCCGTGAATCCCTGTCTGGCGCGATGTCCGCTCCCGGCAGCCGCACGCAAGCACAAGGCTTTTGCACGTTGTTTTAAACACTCCGTCCCTGTTAACAAGCGTCAGCTCAAAACCGGTATGCAGATTCTTGATTTTTGTGACGTATGTAAGCGCCGAAACCGCAACGCCGCTTGACCTTATCTTATTGATAAATCTGTGCGCGTACTCAGGCCCGGAAAGTTTCTCGCCAAATCTTACAAGTCCAAAACCGTCGTGTATGCACTGTTTCAGTATTCCACCCAGGCTTGCTTCCCGTTCAACAAGCAGCGTTTTAGCGCCGGCGCTGTCTGACGCAAGAGCCGCTGCAAGCCCGGCAGGGCCCGCGCCTATGACTGCTGCATCATAATTGGCGTCTATCATACGCCGCTCCTGCCGGATGCGCCGCTCCTGCTGGACGCGCCACTCCCGCCGGGCGCGCATTTTTTGTTATCACATAACAATAAACTGCTGTTATCTGACATTTTCTTTACGCCGGTTAAGGGGATTTTTTTCTCCTCCGCGATAATCTGCGCGACATTTGGCCCGCAAAAGCTCCCCTGGCACCTGCCCATGCCGGGACGGACGCGGCGCTTTACGCCGTCTATTGTGTCGCACGGAACGCTTCTTCGAAGAGCAGCCAAAACTTCGCCTCGGCTTATCTCTTCGCAGCGGCAGATAATTTCGCCGTAATCCGGCTCTTTTTTAATCAGCGCGTCTCTTTTATCATTGGGCAGTTCCGCCGCGCGGACAATCGCTTTGCGTACGGGATTGAACGCCTCATTCGCGCCCGCCTGCAGCATGTCGGCCGCCATTTTGGAAACATCGGCGGCTATGGCGGGCGCGGCGGTCAGTCCCGGAGACTGAATGCCGGCCGCGTGAATTATGTTCTTTGTAAATTTACCGAACGAAACAATAAAATCTTCTTCGTATGTGGCGGCGCGGATACCGGTAAAATAAGTGATAATATCGCGCTCTGAAAGAAAAGGCGCGGCTTTCTTCTGCTTTGCAAAAACCGCTTTCAGGCTTTCGCTGTCAGTCGAAAAATTTTCCTTTTCGTAAGTCTCTACCGCGTTGGGACCGACAAGCAGATTGTTATCTGTCGTGTGCATTATGCCGCCGCCCTTTGAGTGTTCCTTTCTGGAAGACGATCTTTCCGAAATTTCCAATAAAGACGCGATAGTCCTGACCTGATACGCGCTTTTTTTATCCATTATTAAATTAGTTCCTCTCCTGGGATGAATGGAAAAAAATCTGTCATGCGCAAGGCGGGCTATATCCTCCGAAAAAACTCCGGCGGCGTTTATGACAAGTCTGGGAAATATCCTGCCACGGTTAGTCATAACGCTTTTAATTTCATTATTTTTAACTTCTATATCCGTTACAGCAGTGTCAAGGCAGATCTGGGCGCCGTTATCCGCGGCATTCTCGGCGTACGCGATTGTAAGTCCGTAAGGGCATACGACGCCTGATGACGGGAAAGAAAGCGCGCATGTGATTTTATCGTTCAGGTGCGGTTCCTTTTCAAACAGCTCTTCCCTGCTTAAATATTCAGCGGGGATTCCCATCAGCTTCCAGTACAGAAGCGAAAAAAACGCCGCCGGTTTAAACCACCATGCGGTAAAGCAAAGATACTGCCCGGAAAACCGGTAAGGCACGTCAAGCTCTTTGCATACCAAAGGATACATTTTATTACCGGCGTCGTTATACTTTTTCTTCAGCTGCCCCCTGTGAAGATCCACGCCGGGATGAATCATCCCGTCGTTACGTGACGATGTGTGGAGCGCGACATCGTGTTCCTTTTCAAGAAGCATAACGTCAAGTTTATGGCGGGTAAGCTCTCTCGCAATCGCACACCCGGTAATGCCGCCTCCGATAACAATCACGTCAGGCTTCCTGCCTTCCAGCGCGTCATCTGACACAGACGGCAGCCTCATGGGCGGCATTTTCCCGTCCGGCAGACCGGTAAACACAATATCATTTACAACGGTATATTTTTTTTTGTTAACGGACATAAGTCCGGCGCTGACTACATCGTCCCATTCATCAAGCTTGCCGGTTAAATAAAGACACCCATCCTTCAATTCTGCGCGTACATTACCGCCGAATTCCACGTCAAGTTTCCTGTTGAGCCTGGATATGAGCGACATATTTTTAAATATAACATATGGTTTAAGGAGAGTAAACTATTTTAAAATAATTAATAATGGAGCTGAATGATTCTGTGAAAAACAGGGAATATCCGGCTCCATTAAATCAATTGTCAGTCATATTCAGCTAAAGTCGTGATTGCCTGAGCCCACCTGACATACTTGAGATTGGCCAGGTCTTTAACTGTTTTGACATTAAAAGCCTCTTTCAGCTTTACAGCATCGCCTTCACTGACTCCCTGAAGAGCTGAAACAGGGGCATCCGCGACTTCCTTGAAGGACTTTTTTTCATACGCCTTGTCTAAAATCTTGTTAATTTCCATAATTAACGCTCCTAAAATTGAATATAAAACACATTATATCAGTATTATAAGATTTTGACAAGTATTTTATATAAATTTGCCGATTATTTTTCCAGCAGAAATAAATATTCTTTTATATGAATTCCGCGGTTATTCAAATTTCTGCTCCCCCTGAATGTATTGTATATTGTCTCCAGCACTTCAAGCCTGCCGAATTTCATTAACATTTTCTTCATTTGCGGGACAGCAATAAAACCTTCGGAATTAAATGATATTAATATATATTTCGATTTAATATTTTCCACAAGATATGTTAACGCGTCCAGCGCGCGGCTTCCCTTGTTATAGGATGAACGGTTCCAGTTTTCCGGGATACCGGATACCTTGCTGATCTTTCCCGGATATTTATAATCAAGTATTAAATTTAACATAAAATAGTTTGAACCGTACGGATGCTGATTATAGGGAGGATCCAAATATGCCATATCTATTTCAGGTAACGCGGTAATAATTTTGTTAGAATCATCCTTATAAATAATTGTTTCACAATTAAAATTGCTGAATACCGGGAATGGCAGCTTTATGTCCCCTGTAATCCGGCGCAGCGCGTTTTGATCCCTGCCTCCAAACTGTCCGATGCCTGTTTCCCTGTTCTTGTAAAAACCTTTGAACACTCCCGATGTATTCGCGTGTATTGACGCCTCTGACAGCAGGGGCGCAAGGAAAAATTTTTGATCGTTTTCAGGTATTTTATCAATCAACTGCCTTACAGTGTCAATAAACGCCGCGTTTTTGTTTGTGTAAAATACCCGTTCATCAGGTTTTATATTTTTATCGTTTTCAGGCGCGTATAATTCAGAGACGATTCCCCTCTTTAATTCTTTTTTTGAATCCGCAATTAAATCCCGATAATATCCGCGCAGGGAAGAAAGATCAATTTCATTTTCATTGGATAAATAACATTGATTTATAACATACGAATAATTTTCCAGATCGTTTGCGATTAACAAGTCAGAAAACTGTTTAAAATACCTTGCCGCAATGCCTGAACCGCTGAACACATCGAATATTCTTAATTTTTTTCTGTTAAGTTTTTTCTGAACAATTTTTATTCCATTGCCTATAAAATTCAGCAAAGAACGTTTGTTGCCTATGTATGTAATAAGCTGCCTGGTAAGATATTCATTCTTTTCAGATATTGATATATCCGTCTCTGTCATGACGAAGCGCTGCTATTTGCTCCCCACAAATCTTTCTTTTCCATTCCCGCGATAAGCAGCGCATCGGCTGTTTCCTGATCAGATAACGCATCAATATTGCCGCGGGTTTTAAGCTCTTCTATTCCCTTTAAGACCGCGTCAAAGCGGCTTTTGGTCACTTTGTTTTTGACAGCGAAAACAAGACAGATGATCAACAGAATGAGGGGAATAAGGACAAACATCCATTTAATGCCCATCACTATATTGCTCTGCGCGTAGGAAGCGGGATCAAAATCGCTGACGCTGGCTTTTAAAACCGAATATTCATTCTGATCAAAGCCAAGCGCCTGAAGCCCAAAGCCCATCAGAAGGACAGCGATGCCGCTTGCGAATTTGCGGATAAATGTCGTCATCCCGCTGTAAATGCCTTCGCGGCGTTTGCCCGTGCGCAGCTCATCAATGTCGTAAATGTCAGTTAACATTGACCATGACGAAAGCTGCCCTGCCGATGTGCCTACGGCAATCAGCGCGGCCAGTGCGCATAACACCAGCACATGAACGCCTGAATTGATCCAGATAAAAGCGAATGTTGAAACAATCCACGCGGGAATGCCGATGTAAAGCGGGAATGCCTTGCCTTTCTTTTTTGCAATCGCTCCCTGCATTATCATAAAAAGCATCGAACAGACAAGAAGAGTGCCTACGACAAGTTCATAATTGTGATACTGCAGAATGACTATATCAATGTAAAAAATGAAAAGCGCAAGCACAAGGTCAACCGCTATCTGAAATGAAAGAAAAATGCCAAGAAGGTTTCTGTACGCCTTATTTGAAAAAATTGAAAGCCAGTCTTTTAATGTTATTTTTTCCGGCCTGGGCAGGTCTTCCCTTTCCTTTGTGCCCAGAAAAACAAAAAACCAGCAGACTCCGAAAGCCGCGCCGAAAATCAGCGCCATAACAAAATATCCGGGAATTTGCAGCGGCCCGTTATGCTCATGTATCGACTTGATTATCATGCTTGGCACAACGGCGCATATAAGCGCGGCGGCTCCGGAAAAAATCATTCGCAGCGTAGTAAAACTGGTGCGTTCGTCATAATCGGACGTCATATCAGAAAGGATTGCGTTGTACGGAACCATGACTATGCTGAACACTGTGCCGAAAAACATGTACGCAAATGTATAATAAAATATTTTAGCGTTTACGCTTTCTGTTCCGAAAGAATAAAAAAGCATAAAAAAGGACAGGAACACGGGAACAATGCCTATTAAAAAATAAATTCTCCGCCTTCCGAATCTGGAACGCGTCCTGTCTGATATCCTTCCCATTATTGGATCTGTAATCGCGTCCCATAATCTTCCGATGAAAATAATAATTGTCGTGGCGATAACAGGAAGCCCTTCCACCAGCACAAGAAAATTCATAAACAGCAGACTGAAAATCATAAAAGCTCCGCCGCCGTAAATATCCCCGCTGGCGTAGCTAATCTTGTTTAAAAGAAGCCCTTTATTAAATTTGTTTTCCATAAAAAAATCCTCCATAAACAAAAACCTTTATTGGTTTTTCTATTATAACGTAAAAATATATATTGAAACCAGTGTTTTTATATGTTAAAATAAAAAATAAATGTATAAGCCCTACAAAGACCCGATTTTTACAGCGCTGCCGGACGTAAAGGTTCCGGAGCCCCGTATTTCAAAATTTGTTGTTTTTATCGCAAGATATTTGAGCAAAATCTATCTCTTTACATTTTTCGGCCCGGCGAAAATAGTGTATCAGGGCGATAAAATCCTTCTTGACGCTTTTAAACGCGCCCTTGCGGGCGAAAGCCGCTGTATAATCGCGTTCCGCCACCCAAACGGAGCGGAACCTCAGCTTTTGGCATGGTCATTCTTTTACAGGCTGAAAGGCCTTGCGGCGAAATATAAAGTGCGTTTCGCGATCAAGCCTCACGCGTTGTTTGTATATGGTTATGAAGTAGTCCGCTGGGGCGGATGGCTGGCGCGTTATTTCATGCCGAATCTCGGAGCAATGCCCATTCATCATACAAAACTGGACTCCAAAGGAATGGACAGAATTTACAAAGCCATTACAGAAGGACCCTACCCTGTGGCATTGGCTCCGGAAGGCCAGGTTTCCTATACCGCCGATTCTGTTCCCCGCCTGGAAAACGGCGTTATCCGCATTGCTTTTCAGTCCGCGCAAAGACTGTCAGCGAAGAACGCAAACGCACCTGTAGGATGCTCCGCTCCTGTAGGATGCTCTGCTCCTGTTGAGATTCTTCCTGTATCAATTCATTTCCGCTACAGCTCTTACGCGAGAAGGTCAATGGAGAAACTGCTGCGCAGGACGGAGAAAGCCTGCGGCATTTCGTATAACGGCCAAAAAAAACTGTCCATCTTTGAAAGAATTCGCATATGCAGGGATTTTATTCTGGAGGTAAATGAAAAGCGCTATAACATAAAATGCGCCGCGCCGGTTCCGTTCGAAGAGCGTCTTGACGCTGTGATTAACGCCGCTTTGGATACAGCGGAACGGATGCTTGGAATAAAGAGCGAAGGCGATTATTTTACGCGGCTGTACAGAATACGCCATATCTGCTGGGATCGCATATATCTGCCGGATATCGAATCTCTTGAGCATATAGCGCCCGTTGAACGCAGCGTAAAGGACATCAGCGCCGGAGAAGCATGGCACATAGCACGTCATCAGGAACTGGCGGATTTCAGCTGGTATTTCCGCTGTCAGCTTCCGGCAGAGGAAACCGCTTTTCATAATTTAATTGAATATGTTCAGAACCTCTGGGATTTCGCAAACCGCACAATGGGCGGCACGATTTCAGACAGGGTGAATATTTTCCCGCGCAAGGTAATTATCCGGGCGGGAAATATTATAAACATAAGCGAGCGTCTTGCGCGTTACAAAGAAGACAAGAAAGCCGTGGCTGCCGAATGCGTGTCAGATCTGGAAAAGAATTTTCTTGAATGCGTTGAAGAAACGAACAGGGCGGAAAAGGGCGGCGTAAGACCGGATGAGTATAAGATCGGCTAACGCACCTGTATTGTCCATTTAAGACCTGTTGAAAAACGAAAACCGGCGGAAAAATCCGCGTTTGGATTTCTGTTATTGCTGTCACTGTAGTAATACTGCCACGCCGCTTCAAAATAGGGAGCAAAATCGCCGGCAGCCGCTGTTTTAAAACTGACAGGCGCGGCGGTTATGCCGGCCGCTCCCATCCAGCTTGTGCCGCCGGAATAGGAGCGTTCTCCGTCTTCAGTTGAAAGAGAGGCGTCTCCAAAACTGAACACAGGGCCGGCGAAGATCATTATCTTTTCGTTTAACCCCCACGACAAAGTGACAGGCAGACGGAACACTCCAAGGGCGCCGTCATATTCCGGCCTTATTTCAAGTCCAAAAAGCATCTTTGGACCGAAGGATCTTGTTTCGGCGGTAAGGAATAACTGGGCGGCAAAGCCCCGGAACAGGTCTCCGCCTTTTAAAAAGCCGACCCATGTCGGCGCGATAGCGGCGCCAAGCAGAAGGCGTCCGCTCTTTTCATCAGAAGCAGCCGCGATGGAAGGATTAACCGGCAGCGAGGGCGCGGGTAAAACGGCCGGCGGAGCGGCCGCAGGAGCGGCTGTTTCAGATCCGGGTTTGGTTCCGGCGGCTGCAACAGAACTGTAACGGTAACCGGAAGATGCTTCCGGAAAAGCCCGCCCTGCCCCCGCATATGTATTGGACCAGTATGTTTCACCCAAATTGGAATATATTACCCCTGTTTTTTCTCCTGACGAAGCCGCGTGAATGAACTGGTTATTGCCCATATAAAGACCGACATGTGAAATTTTACCTGTAGCGTCTGTTTTAAAAAACAAAAGATCGCCGGGCTGGGCTTTGTTGTCGGGAATTTTTTCCGCCCATGTATAAAGAGCGGATGCTGACCGGGGAAGGGTTACTCCCAGCGCGTCCTTAAAACTCAGGCAAATCAAGCCTGAGCAATCTATGCCGCTATTGGCCATCCCTCCGTAACGATACGGAGTATTTTCGTATTTGACAGCGGCGTTAATTACTTTATCCCGCGCATCTGATGAAACAAGAGTCATGGAATACCCCCCTTCAAGAGGCGCCGCAAAGAGGCTTGCGGAACACAGAACCAGAATGACAAAAAAGAGAGGTTTCATTGCATTATTATCGGCAGAAAATCCAAATTTACGGCGTACTGAAGAGTCCTTAATTAGTGACAAATTCAAGTCCAATGGTATACGGAACGCTGCCGCGAACCGGCCCGCGGTATAATCCGCTGATTTTTCCCGGTTCAAGAGCCAGAGGAGATAATCTTACGGTTCTTGCAGTTCTGATATCGGCTGTTCTCGATACCCTGTCGTTCGTATCTACTCGGCCGCTGGAACCGGCGTTAACTATAATTTCCTTGCCTTTGTTTCCCTGAAAAGTAACGGATCCTTCTTCAACAAACAAATTGCGCGTATCAAGCTCAAAACATGTGCCGCGCACAGAGGCGACAGCCGAAGGGCTTCTGACAGACATGTTGGTTCTGGTTCCTGCCGGCGGATGAACGTCTACGCGCACTCTTCCCGACTGAAGACTGACGTTTAATGTTTCGGAATTATCGGCCGCTTTCATCTCGTTCAGGGCAAGGCGCGTCAGCGGCCTTACTGTTATGGATGAAGAACCAATTTCTATAACGGCGTAACTTTTAAAACCTGTGGAAATTATGGTATCCTGGGTTAACCTGTCTCCGGCTTTCGCGCCTGTAAAATCCGCGGCTCCCGGCAGCTTTATTTCAACATTTCCGCGTATTTCCTGTATCACTCCGCTTGACGCGCCTGTATTGATGCCGGGAGTTTGCGCGCCGGCATAAAAACAGGCTGTTAAAAATAAAAATGTTAAAAATAAAAACTTTTGATTTTTTCTTTCCATGTCATCCTTCCTTAAAGCAGCGAGAACACCAGGCTTATCTCCGCTCTCCATAATATATCCGCATTCGGCGCAGCGTCTCCCAGAGCGGGAACAAAAACCCCGCCGCCAAGATTCATTTTAAACCCTGATTGCGTATTCCACATCAGCATCAGGTAAAATTCCGGACCCAAAAAGTATCCGTCACTGTTAATTCCAATTACAGGATACTGCGTATACGTTCCCAAATCGCTGCGCACAAAATAAGACGCGTTCCAGTTAACAGAAAAACTGTTTCCCGGCCTTGCCAGATAATTCAATGACAATACCGAAAGACCGGAAATTTTCGCGTTAAGCAGATTTCCCTGCGGTACTGTTGTCAGCGGCATAAAAGGAACAAACAGCCCGTTCTCAAAAGCTCCGCTGGTAAAAAGACCCCGCAGCGAAAATCTTCTTTCCCTGCTGCCGGGAAAAATAAAAGTCAGCCCTATTCTGGCAGCAAGGGCCTGTTTCATCTCCTGAAATTCCAATCCCGTTGAATCCTGTATAAGCTCATAACACCCGCCAAGATCAAAAACAACGTGTTTCGATTCCAGCGCCATCTCCGCGATAATGTACTGACTGTGCAAATTCGCCTCTGTAAGATCAAACTGACCCAATGCAGTAAATTTCATGTTGAGCGCGCCGCCAAGGTAGAATTTTTCCCAGCCCAAAAGCGAAAGAACGCGGCGCGGGGCAAAATAGGTATTCTCCAGATTTTCCCAGCTGTTGAATTTTACTTCCTCGCCAAGGTAGAGCAGCTCGTTATCTGTCATGGCGATATTCGCCCTGGTCTTGAAAAGATAGCCCGTATACCAGCCGCCGATTCGCACCGAAGCAGAATTTACGTCAAAAGCGAGCATGCCTCCGTCAAAATAACCGTTGGCGATAATTCCAAACGGGTCCGAATACTGCATCCGTCCCAGCTTTATTTCATTCGGACCGAAACCAATTGACAATTCTGTCTGAAGAATTTCCGGCACATAAAAGAACGGATCAACCTGGTAGGTAAATCCCGCGGATAACAGCAGATAACTTTTTTCACCCATATAAAACGTAATATACGGAATGATTGAACCCGAATAATTAATATCAGGATCTTCCAGACTGACGCCGTGCGCGCCGGCATCGGCGCTTTGATCCGCCAGAATGCCGAAATCCTGCGCCGCGAGGAATATGCCGCAGACGAAGAACATTAAAACAAAAACTGCTGATTTAAAAAAATATCTGTTTCCCATGTTTTATTCCCATCTCCCGGTCCAGACAGGCGCCGCCCTTACAGAGGGGCCCGCGTCATTGCTGTACGACAATGACAGGGCATCATCAGGCCCGGAAGTGCTTTCCCTGCGCCTGATGATTTCACCAAACGAATTTGTCGCGTACACCGCGTGACCCGCGCCGCTGTAAACAACATTTCCCATTGAGTCTTTCACCGCGTTCATGCCTGCTGAATTGTCATTTCCAAAAATAGTCCCGCCGGTTTTCGAGAAAAATCCGTAATAGAACAGATAAACCCCGCCGCCCGCAACGCCGGCGGTATTGCCGGAAATGACCCCGCCGTTCATTATCAGCGAACCGTTGCTGATATATACGCCACCGCCTGAATAAACCGCGACGTTATCTGAAACATTCCCCCGCGAAAATGAAAATTTTCCGTCCGATGAAATGTACACGCCGCCGCCGTAGTGGGCGGTATTTCCGGCGATAATTCCGTTATTAACTGCCAGATTTCCCTCTGTTGACACATAAACGCCGCCGCCGTAATGAGAACCGTTGCCTGAAATAACACCTCCGTTCATCGTAAATGTTTTTTCCCAGCCGATATAAACCCCGCTGCCGTTAAACGCGCTGTTGCCGGAAATATGTCCGCCGTTCATTGTAAAATCTCCGTTCAGCAAATAAACGCCGCCGCCGTACATGGTTGAATTGCCGGTAATCTTCGTTCCGTTATTAATAACAAGAGTCCCGCCTGACACTTTCAGAAGCGAATCTGTGTTATTGATTATGCCGCAAAGAGTAATATTTTTTTCCAGCGTCAGCGTAACGCCCGGGCCAATACTGAACATGGAACCGGCGCCGTTAAGACTGATCGTCCTCTCTGTATCGCCCCCCCTTATTGTAATGCCTATCGTTTTGCCTTCGTAAAACAGATAACAAGACCCGATAGTTTCGTTATTGTTTATATCAAAAATATATACTTCGCCGTCCTGCGCGCCGGATTCCAGCAGCAATAATTTCTGCGCGAGGGTATCCGCCGGTTTAACCGCTTCGTCAGTTTTCGTTATTTTTACTGCAGGTTCGGGCTCAGGCTCTTTTTCCGGTTCTTCGGGAACTATTACTATCTTTTCTTCCGGCAGAGTCCAGGGAGCGTCATCCTTCAGATAAAGAATCCTGCTTACCATGTAAAGAAGCATATCTCCCGATACGCTCATGCCCGGATTAACATTATCATGAATAATATCAAGATACACCATTTCGCGGAACGCGTAATTAGCCGTTTTAAAAAGAGTGTACTGGGGGCCGCCCTTGACATCAAATGCGCGCATAATAAGAAGAGCGGCCTGCCTGAGATTTATATTTTCAGAGGAGCTGACTCTCGCGGGCAGCCATTTTTTACCGGCGGCGAAACGAAACGCCTGTTCGGGACTGGAGCGGTCATATGAGCCGGAAACATCGGCGGCTTCCAGAACAAACCGCGCCGCCTGCGCGTAAGTGACAGTTTTTGTTTTAATTAAAGTTTCAATCTCGCCGGCTGTCTGCGCGTTCAGCAGGTCCGGCGCGCACAGTGAAACAGACGCCGTGAGTGTAACAAAAATGAATAAGTAAACCCCGCGCCTGTTCATGTGTTTAATCCCACCCCGGAATACCCGGTCTTGCTGTCTGCGTACTGTACACAATTCCGTAAGTGCCTGAATTTGTTTCGTTAATTTGAAGCACTTCAATATACACAGTACCGCTTGATTGTGCGGTAAATACAGCGGGATTATTCCATGCGTTGTAATTATTTTGCAGATAAACCGGAGCGCCGCTGCTGTTCCACAGATATACGCTGTTTATATACCCGGTTTTATCGCCGCTGCCGTAATTTGCGTCATTCCACCACAGATTATATGTTACTCCTGCGGAAACATTAATCGAATGCCATTTCTTTTCATCACCGGTATTAAACGTCACGTCAGCCCAGGTATTGGCGGCAAGCGGACTTGCGCCGGAAGGACTATACAGATTTGGAATATTGCCGATGTTAATCGTCACTCCTGATACATCCTGATTTGATACGCTGTTTAAAAGAGAGTTTGATACTGATTGACTGAAAACCGATCTGTAAAACTGATTATTGCCTGAATTAAAATATTGACTGCCTGAAACATATAAAGTAACCTGCGCCGGAGTTTGCAATTCCTCCATTCTAACAGACCATGAAGCGTTTGCGCCCGGTGATGAAAGACTTGCAGAATGATTACCGCCGCCAATAGATATAGATACTGACGAGACAGGTCCTCCATTGTACGTAACATTGATAGTCCCGCTTATTGTAACAGTTCTGACATTGAATGTACCAAGATTAACAGAAGAAATATTCTGATCCTTGACTGTTAATTCAGTATCACTGGTTCTGCGGAAAGAAGACCCGTTATAATTTGCTCCTATTTGAAATTCAAGATTTGTGTTGCTTTCAAAAGCCACCATCATTACAGACCATGTTCCGCCTGAATCCACACTGATAGTTCTAAGATAAACTGAACCTGAATTATCATCGGGAATTTCGTACATAGTAATGTTAATTGAATCCGGAGTATTCCCATCAACTTTAAAATCTACAGTTCCGCTTAATGTAATTACCCTGATATCGAATACGCCGAGGTTAACAGATGAAATACTCTGATCCTTGACTGTTACTTCAGTATCACTGGTTCTGGAAACATCGATCCCGTTATAATAGGCCTGAATATTAAATTTCAAATTTATATTGTTATCAAAAGCCGGCAGCATTATTGACCATATTCCGTTTGAACCTACATTTATATTCCCAAAGTGAACCTGACTGCTGTCAGACATTGTGTACACGCCAATGTTTATTGAACCGGGCGCGCTTCCGTTCACCTTAAAATCAACAGAGCCGCTTACTGTTATAACATCCGTAAAATCATCATCGCTGAAAGAAAAATCTCCTGTGGTTTCCAGATTAGGATAGATATGCAGCACCTCTGATCGTATAACGTTTAAATAATCTGCATATAACGTAATATTAACCAAATAAAAACCCGGAGAAAGAGACGCGGTATCCGCATAGGAATTTCCGGAAAATGATCTGTAATAATTCCCATAACCGGCCAATGACTGAATCGAAATATTCCCGCCGGCTGACCTTTCATCCGGGTATGTAATTGAATATGAAAAAGACCCGTTTTCGCCGCTTTGCTGCCCCACTCTGATGGGAATATTAACATTCTGGACGGTTCCGGAAACAATAGTAACAGTAACGCTTCCCTGTGCGGCAGGCTGCCCGGTTCCGTTAATGTTAACATACCCAATAGCGGCAATTGTCCACTGCCCGACAAGAAGGCCTTCTACTGTGACGCTGGCCGCGTCGTAACCAAGAACAATATCATCGTACTCATGCGGCCCCGTAAAACTCAGTCTGTAACCGGAAAAAACCGCCTGCGGAATCAATGTTCTGGAACCGGATTCATCCTGAACCGAAGGCATTGAAACAGTAATAGTCAGCCTGCTTTCACCTGGCCTGTTCAAATCGTCCGGACAGGCGGAGAAAATCAGCGCGCAGTACGCCGCGAATATTACCGCAATGAAAAAAAAGCCGTATGATGATTTTTTTTTCATTTTAGTTTCCCTGATACCTGACCCTGAAGATCAGTTCTTTTGAATAAGGTATTCCGTTTTTTGTAACAACAGCAAGCAGCTGATGTCTTCCTATTTGAAAATAATTATAATTAATTTGTATACTTATGCTGTTACCGCTTTCCGCGCGCCCGTTGCCGTCCAGATACCATGAATATGAATCATAATTTCCGTTTATGGTTACAACGATATCCTGAAACCAGAAAACATCGTTTCCGGCATCTGACGTAAGATCGATTACTTCATCCGCCAGTCCGCTGAATACTACCTGAACGTAAACCGAAGAAACCTCGTGCATTAATACCAATACATAATTATCCTGCCCGGCCTGCAAATCCGCGCTTGCCGAACCTCTCGCGTACATTTCGCCATCCAGGGATGTAATAACCGTAATTTCCCAAAAACCGGCGGCAATAACCGCTTCTATAACGCTGGCCCCGTGCGCCAGAAAAGATAAATGTTCGGTTGAACTGGAAAGAGTGATTTCATGTTCAAGCCTGTCAATGACGGTAAGGTCCGGCGGATAATTAACCGCCCTTCCCAAAGCAGAAAGGTTCAGAATTATCCTGGCATCATCCCCTCTCCACGGGCTGAAACACCCGGAAAATAAAAAAACTGTAAAAACAGAAAGGAAAATCAAGAAAAAGCCGGTGTTTTTAGCCATTTTTAGCAATATTACAGTCAAATATTTCATTATTATTAATTATATCTCAAAAAAACATTTTTTTCAATTAACCGCAATGAATGGTATCATACCGCAGGGCAAGCCGCAGTCAATCAGCCAAGAACGTCCATACTCAGTCCCAGAACGGAAAGAAGCTCTTCAATACCGGAGCAGCCGCGCTTTTCCGCCGACATTAACGTCAATTTGCCGCATGTCATGGCGTCATCAAGCGCGTTATGTGCTACATACTGAATGTTGAACTTCGCGGCCAGCGCCGGAAGCGAGTGAGACCCCAATCCGGGCCATGTGCGGCGGGACAGGCTACAGGTGCAAAAATACGGTATAGCGGGAACATCCAGTTTATACCACAGCAGAACCGCTTTTAATACACCCATATCAAACTGGGCAAAATGAGCCGCCAGGGGAAAATCTCCGATAAAGGGTTTAATGCCGCTGTCCCAGATATCGGCGAATTTCGGCGCGTCTCTTACATCGTCTGCTGTAATGCCGTGGATACAGGTAAAATCAGGGCGGATATAAAGTTTGGGCGGCCTGACAAGCGAATAATAAGTATCGGTTATTTTACCGTCCCGGAACTTAACCAGCCCTACAGAACAGGCGCTCTCCTTAGACTTTTTCGCAGTTTCAAAATCAATAGCGACAAAATCAATCATGCCTTAATAGTACCACATTAAGCATTTATTTCCGCTATTGCTTGACCCAGTTTCATTTGCTAAGATGAAATCATGGGAGCAATCAGCGTCTTTGTAAACCAGAAAGGCGGCGTCGGTAAAACAACCTCAGCGATAAATATAGGCGCGTACATGGCGGAAGCCGGTAAAAAAGCGCTTTTGGTAGATTTTGACGCTCAGGGAAATCTTTCCAGCGGCATAAACGCAAAACCGTTAAAGCCGGGAATCTACGAATTGCTCTCAAATACGGCTACTCTGGCGCAGGCGACCAGAAAAACCAAAATCGCGAACCTGGAGGTGATTCCTGCCAGCCTTAACCTTTCAGGCGCGGCAGTGGAACTTATCGATCAAAAGGAACGCAACTACTTCCTGAAAAAAACCCTGGCTCCTGTAAGGGATAAATACGATCATATTTTAATTGACTGCCCGCCAAGCCTTGGACAACTGACGATGAACGGCCTTGCCGCCGCCGATTATGTGCTAATCCCGATGCAGTGCGAATACTTCGCGATGGAGGGGCTTCAGCAGCTTTTACATACTACCCGGGAAATTCAAAAAGGTTTAAATCCTTCATTAAAAATCGGCGGGATTTTCTTTACAATGTACGATCCAAGAACACGGCTTGCCAATGATGTAATTAAACTGATCAGCGCAACTTACAAGGACATGGTTTTAAACACAATCATTCCAAGAAATATCAGGCTTTCCGAAGCGCCTTCCTACGGAATGCCGATTTCACTTTACGATCCGCAATGCCCCGGAGCAAGAGCTTACAGCGTTCTTGCGCAGGAATTGCTCAAAAGAGGTAAGAAAATTGGCGCGTAGAATCGGCCTTGGCAGGGGGCTGGACGCCCTGCTGGACAATAACGATGAAGTTTTTCAAAACGACAATACGCCGGTTCCGTTAGCTGAAACTCCAAAACATCCGAAGAAAACAGCGCGTGAAGTATCTGCTTCGCATGATATGTCCGCTTCGCACGAAACGGCCGCTTCGCAAGAAGCGGCTGCCGGGTCCGCCGCGCAGGCATCATCGCATAACGGTACGGTTCAACTGCCTGTCGATAAACTTATACCCAATCCCGGCCAGCCAAGAAAAAATTTTGACGAAACCGAATTAAACGAGCTGGCGCAGTCAATTAAAACATACGGAATAATCCAGCCTGTTATCGCGGCTGATACGGGAGACGGCTCGTACATCATAATCGCCGGAGAACGCAGAACACGCGCCGCAAGGCTGGCCGGACTTAACGAAGTCCCGGCAATCATACGCGACTACACGGATCAAAAGCGCATGGAAGTTTCCTTAATTGAGAACATTCAACGCAGCGGTTTAAACCCAATGGAAGAAGCGGCGGCCTACAAAAACCTGATGGACTTTTCAGGCTTATCCCAGGATGAACTGGCATCGCGGGTGGGGAAAAACCGTTCTACAGTCGCGAACGCGCTGCGTCTTTTAAAGCTGCCTGTTGAAATCCAGAAAAGCGTTGAAGAGGGAAAAATAAGTTCCGGACACGCAAGAGCGCTTCTTTCGGTGAATAACGCAAAGGCAAGGGACAAACTGTACAGGGAACTGCTTGCGAAAGATATTTCGGTAAGGGAAGCGGAAAAGAAGGCGGCGGCATTGGGCGAATCCGGCACCGAAAAAACCGGACAGGGCTCCGCGAAAAGCAAACAGGCTAAAAAACACACTCCGGAACTTGACGCAATGACAGAAAAATTTATCGGCAGACTTGGAACAAAAGTGGAAATTGAAGGGGATATGAACAAGGGGCGAATTCATATCGATTATTATTCAATGGAAGATCTGGAACGGCTCTACGAAATCCTGGGCTGATAACCGGCGCGGGATTAGAATTTCAGCGTTACTCCAACATCAATCCAGCTGAAAGTTGTAAATCCCAGTTCAGCCCAAAAACCGAATGTTTTTGCAAGATAATAGCGGCCGCCCGCGTTAAACCCTGCCAGCGGCATGCCTGTTTCGGCAGGTCTGTAATCTCCGGCGTAAATGATCCAGCCTGCCGAAAGAACGGCGTATGTATCCAGCTTTTCTATGCCCCAGTTGAAATGATAACCGAAGCGTCCGCCGAAAGAGATACTGCTGTAAAACCATTCATTCCGGTAGCCGTATCCCGAATAACCCGCAACGCCTCCGGCGAAGAACGGAAGCTTGCCTGCTCCGATTGGGATATTATAATCAACAGAAACGCGGACGGGCGGAACATAAACATAACCAGAGCCCAACCCGTCATTGGGAACAGACAAACCAACGCCGAAATTAATGAGAAAATCTCCCGCTTTCGTACAATCCGGATATTTGGCAAGATCAGCAGGCTCCCACGCGGATACGGACGCTCCCGCGGCGCAGATCAACAGAATTGCACCTAACAAAAAATACTTCATAATAACTCCTTTATTAAGTATATCTTGTCAGGAGGCTATTTCAATTTTTCGATTGAAAAATAAATTTATGATTCTTAATATTATCCAATGATTTATCTGGTATCATAAACATCAACGCCTTCTTTTCTTTTTAATAACCCGGATGCCCAGTATGTAAACGGCGTCATCAAAACTTCTATTCCGCATTTTAGTATATAATTTGTTAAAACAAGACTCCAGAAAATCTCCCGATCAAAAACACCGGCGAGAGTCGCTATCAGAACAAAAATGAGCGTATCCAGAAGTTCGCCGATCAGCGTAGAACCGATAGTCCGCACAAAAAGCAGGCGGCCCTTCATTCTTACCTTGAGTCTTGAAAGAATCGCCGCGTTGGTAAATTCCCCCGCAAGATACGCGCAAAGGCTCGCGGCCACAATGCCTCCGTAGCTCATTCCGCCGAGAACTGCGTTATACGCAACAGAACCCGTTTCCGCTTCCCAGAACGCTTCGGAGGGCAGCGCGCCGAGCGTAAAAAAAACAAGCACCGTAAGCGCCATCGCCGCGAAACCTGTCCATATAACCCGTCTTGCTGTTTTAAAGCCGTACACTTCCGTAAGCACATCTCCCAGCACATAGACAAGCGGAAACAAAAGAGTGCCGCCGTCAAACACAAGCGGAATTGAAAAAATTGAAACGCCCATATCGACAATTTTCGCCGAAGACGCGATATTGCTGACAATAAGGATACCAACAAAGAATGACGCGATAATATCAAGATGTCTGAAAGAGGGTGAAGACATTTTAACTGCTCCTTGTTTTAATTATTGGCAGGTTGTCAAGGTTACTGCCTGTTTACCGGGCGCGCCGGTTAATATCTGAATATCGCAGATTAAATATTTTTTGTCAAGCGTTCGTATTATGAAAATTTTTATTAACTTGACACTCTTGCGGCTGAACAATAAACTAAAAATTACAGGCGGGTATGATTATGAAGAAAATGTTTGCGTGCTTGATATTTTACGCATACGGCGCGTTGTGCGTATTTGCTCAAACCGGAGCCAATGCCATTTTCAATACACCCGGCGTTATTATAAATAAAGCCGCTTCGCTTGGCCTGGATGAAAAGTCACTGGATGACCTTGTAAGGAATTATCTGGAAAATATTTTTAATATGCATATTAAAAAAGATAATCTTAAGGTTACGGAACTGTCATATACGCCTGACTACAATGTTTCCACAAATGAACTTAAAGTAATAGATGTAAAGGCAAATTTTGTAAATTTCAGCATAAATAACCGGATATTGCACGGCAGGCTGGAAACCAGAGTAAAAGTGAAACGCCGCGCGGATTTACGCGGAAGGCCTGGTATTGAGCCTCAGGAAAAAATTAATATAATTCTCCTTGTTAACGACCAATTATCCAATGAACTCAGAAACGCGAAGGTAACAGAGTATATAAACAAAAATTATAAAAACCCCATTGGCATAAATTTATTTAATGAGCGCGTTGAAACGTACAGCAATGAAGTGCGCAGTTATGTGTCAAGTGTGGTAAATAATGATTCATATGTGTATTTGCGCGCGATTTTCAATATACCGCAGCCGAAAACAGAAAATGTCGGCGATATTTTCACCATAAAAGAAACCCCCTGGGAGGTAAACAGGGTCGAGGTACTCACAGAAAAAAAACTTCCTGATAAAAACGCAATAAGGAAAGATATCCAGGACGAGGGCGGCGTTAATAATTTGTTTGAGCAAATTCGCGGAGAATTTTTAAGAAATAATCCGCAGGCGAATCCGTTAAAACGCGGATCAAAAATTGAATCTATTTCAAAAATAACGCCTGTCGACGGAAACAGCGGAATGATAAAACTTGAAATTGATTTAAACTATAAACTGGACAGATCGGGAGGCCCCGGAAGCAAGAGCAGGCATGAAGTAAAAATATTCGCTCTTTATCAATTTAATGCCGGCGAGAATAAATGGGAATTTCAAAGCATTGAGACCTTACTGCCCAGAAATATAAAAACTTTAAAATCATAGATAGACATAACAGATGAAATTAAAAGACAACCCGCATATTTTCGCGGTCTTTACGATACTTTTGTGGTCTTCCGGTTTTGTTTTTACAAGGCTGGCGCTGAGATACTTTACCCCGCTGTCTCTCGGGTTTTTACGGTATGCTTTCGCGTCCGTGCCGTTAATTATTTTCGCGTTTTTTTTTAAACTGAAAATGCCGCGAAAAGGCGATATAATCTGGTTTGTACTGGCCGGGTTTTTCGGGTTTTTCGCATACATGGTGACATTCAACATAGGCTCCCTCTCAGCCACAGCGTCAACATGCAGCCTTGTAATCGCGACATCCCCGGTAATAACAACATTACTGGCAGGAATAATTTACAGGGAAAAGTTAAAAGTAATTCAATATATCGCGATAATAATAGAGTTCGCAGGAGTCGGCGTATTAACGCTGCTGAACGGAATTTTTTCCGTTAACTCCGGCTTAATATGGCTGATTCTGGCAAGCGTGTCATTGAGTATCTACAACCTGATTCAAAGAAAACTGATAAAAACATATTCCGCGATACAGGCGGTAATATTCAGCATCTGGTTAGGCTCGCTGTTATTAATGATATTCATACCCGGTTCAGTTACGGAAATAAAAACCGCGCCTGCGGCGCAGATATTCTATTTGATTATTTTGGGAGTGTTCGCAAGCGCCATTGCCTTTATTTTCTGGACGCACGCGTTAAGCAAGGCGGCAAACGTCTCAACAGTGACAAATTATATGTTTATTACCCCTTTTTCAGTCACATTGCTGGGATTTTTTCTGGTAAATGAAACGCCGGATACAGCAACCATAACAGGCGGCATAATAATAATTGCAGGAATGTTTTTATACAACTTCCATGACAAAATTTTCAAAAATGTAAATTAAATTTATTTTTGAAAATTATTTTTTTATTTAGAAAATAGTGGACATTACAAATAAAAAGGTATATCTTTACTTTAATAAAATTATTTTAAGGAGCTTAAAATGAAGAAAAGATTTTTATTCGGATTTGCCGCTATTTTACTGGCAATGGCAGTTCTCGGCGGGTGTGAACTGTTTAACAATGAGGGAACTATCGTTGTAAGAAATGCGTCAACCTATTCAGAAGATGAATTTATTGGTGTAAGAATCAGAACCAACATTTCTGATTCTGTAACAACTTATAGAGTAGTTTCTACCAGAAGCAGTTTAGCAAGGGGCAGTTCCGCTAATTTTACGCTTGAAGCAGGAAAATACGACATTCAGGTATTAGATGTATATAATAGCTGGAGTAGATATACCACTGCTGGTTGGATTACCCTGAATGCGGGTGACACAAAAAGATATAAATTCACCGGCGGCGCTATTGTAACTGACTAAGTTATTACATTTTTAAAAAACGGCAGGGCTTATGTCTCTGCCGTTTTTTTTGTTTTGCGGGGAAATAAAAGTTTGATAGAGTTGTTCGATAACTTCAGTTATTGAACCAAACGAAGTTTGAAACTTCCTTATAAAAATGCAGGACTTGTGAGACAACCAACTCGAACCGAAGGTTCGCAGTTGTCGAACAAGTCCAATATGGAAGGCGGTGTCCGAAAAGTTGGAAAACTTCTTCGGACAGCCCCTTTGCCTTTTCCCGCAAAAAGCATTAATATTGTTTAATGGCGCAACTGATGGAACAAGCGCAGATTAAAAAAGGCGGAAAATATGACAGAAATAATAAATCCCGTTAAAATTACTGTTTCCCAGGAAGATTACGATAATTACGTACAACGAAACAGAAACAATTATCCGCAAAATACCCGTATAAGACCAGATGATATGGACTTTTTTGATGCTTTATTATCGGTTGATATGACAACAACCCAGGAAGGTTTGAATATTTTAAACGCAATTAGCAAACTGGATTAATTATGGAGAATTTTACAAAACAGTCAAATAACATAAAAGATTATCCGGTATTTTCAAACATTGAT
>JAIRQN010000101.1 GCA_031256445.1 Treponema sp.
CGACGAGGAGGTCGTCAGGCGCCACCCATTCCCGGGGCCGGGCCTCGCGGTGCGCGTCATCGGCGAGGTCACCAAGGAGAGGTGCGACATCCTGCGCGACGCGGACGCGGTCTTCATCGAGGAACTCAAATCCCGCAAAACCCCCGCGGGCCACAGCCTTTACGACGATATCTGGCAGGCGTTTGCCATACTGCTACCGATTCGCTCGGTGGGCGTGGTCGGCGACGTGCGAAAATACGGCTGGGTACTCGCCCTGCGCGCCATCAACAGCACCGACGGCATGACCGCCGATGTCTATCCGTTTGAGTCCTGCGATCTTCTGGAAATATCGACACGCATTACAAACTCGGTTAAAGAGATTGGCCGCGTTACCTACGATATTTCCAGCAAGCCGCCCGCTACGATTGAATGGGAGTAAGGCTTAAAATCCATATAAAAAATATTGACATAAGGAACAGGAATGGTATAATATTTAAATGGATTGAAACATTTATATAAGAGGGTGAAAAAATGATAAATGTAGAAGCTGAAGTAAGCAAACACAGGCATTGCAAAGACAGGGACGAGCTCGGAAGGCATATTAAAGATTATAAGAATCTGGCAATACAATATGCGAATGATATTTATGCAGCCGGGCAATATAACATGGTAGCGCTGAAACTGCAGGAAATCTGGGATAAGCTCCCGGCGCAGCGTCTGAAGAGTATTCCCGGCGGTCATAGCACAACTCAGGTTAAAACAGCTACAATATCAAAAGAAGAAAAGGTCCGGATAAGCGCCGCCTGGAGAAAAAAGGCTGGAAGCACATAAAAGGCTGGTTCAGATACGTTTGTAATAAAAAATTCCGCCTGAATCCATGATTCAGGCGGAGCAAATAATGACGTAATATTTAAATTCCGGCCATTACGCTACCTTAAACCGTGACACTTCTCCTATCAAATTATCAATTCCTTGACGGTTCTTGCCGCTTATTTCGTTAACGTGGTTTACGGCAACATTGATTTGACTGGCGCCGCTTGCCATTTCATTCATGCCTGATTCGATTTCCTGCGTCGCTTTCTCAAGATTTTCGCTTTCCCGGATTACTTCATTCGCGTTTTGAAGCATTTCTTCCGACCGGTTGCTTACCTGACGGGTAATATCGTTTACTCTGCCGACGCCTTCCAGTATTTGCTTGCTCCCGATACCCTGTTCTTCCATTGCGTGAAGGATATTTTCTTCCTGTTCCGCTACAATTTTGACGCTGTTGTCAATTGCGCCGAATTTTGTTAAAACATTCCCGGTTGAATTGGTAATTTTGTCTATGGAACTTTTTATCTTTTTCAATATGTCGCTGATTGTTTTGGATTGTACGCTGGAACTTTCAGCAAGTTTACGGATTTCATCGGCGACAACGGCAAAACCTTTGCCCGCTTCTCCAGCATGCGCCGCTTCAATCGCGGCGTTCATTGAAAGCAGATTGGTCTGGCTTGCAATATTCTGCATGACCGAGTTTATTTCCATCAGACCTTCCGATTCATGGGATATTTCCTGAATGTCCAAAGACACTTCATGCAATCCATTGCGTCCGACTTCCGAAGCGTCTTTCAGAATTCTTACGTTATTTGCATTGCTGATAACGGTGTTTGTTACCGAATTGGTGTTTGCGACCATTTGTTCAATAGCGGAGGAGGCCTGAGCGACATTTTTGCTTTGTTCCTGAACCAGTTGATCCAGTCTGTTGATATTGCCTACAACCTGTCCCATTGTCACGTGGGTTTGGCTGACGCTTGCGCTCTGGTTTATTACCCGCCCTTTGATACTCTGGATATTTGCGGTGATCTCGTTTATCGCGGCGGCAGTCTCATTCATGTTTCCTGCCAGATCTGTTCCGACATTTGACAATGTAATTGATTCGCCTTTAATTGACAGGACAAGGGTTTTAATTTTTTCCAGCGTTTGATTAAAATATTTTGCAAGATCTCCGATTTCGTCCGTTGAATTTGTTTTTATGGACCTGGTTAAATCTCCTTCGCCTTCAGATATATCTTTAAGGGTTTCCGCTACGGATACTAGCGGTTTGGTAACATAATGCAATGTAAAATAGGTGATTACCGCTCCTGTAAGCACAGCGATCACCGCCAATATAATGGTAAACCGGGTAATTGCCCGGACATCTTTCAGAATATGCGATTCGGAGGCTCCTACCAGTATCGACCATGTTTGATCCGAGTTGCCGATGGGGAATGAATACATTGTCATTATGATATTTGTGTCAAGCGTAGGATCATAAGCTTTGCCTGAAAAAGTTGCGCCTTTTTGAATCGCGTCGAACGCCGCCTGTCTGCTGGGACCGTATTCAACATCGACATCAATCATATTTTTACCTATTCTTTCCGGAAGGAAATGCGCAAGAATGGTTCCGTTGCCTGAATACATCACCATCAGGGCGATATTGTCGTTTTCCCGCAGGGTTTTCTCCAGCGTAGGCTGTATCACGGCTATATCCAGAAGGCATCCTACAGCCCCGATTACTTCATTGGTGCGGGGATGTATAATGGGAATCTGTATTAAAAGCCCGTAACTGTCCTTTCCGTTTATTTTTCGCGGTACTGGATTATCAAACCGGTCTTTTCTGGCGTCAGGGCCGATTAAATGAGCCATGGTATTTGCAATATCGGTGCTGGCGCGGGTTGTAATGGCGCCGGTTTCCCTGGAAACGGTCATAGCGTACTGCCCGGTCGGGCTGGAACCCGGCCTGCCGATGTACTCTGCGTCCATACCATCCATGGCATTAGGTTTCCAGATTGAATACGTCAGTCCCCATGCTTTGTTTTCAAGCAGGGCTCCCTTTAACATACTGTCGAACTGATCGCGCCTTGTTTCCGCAGGCAGGCTTTCAAAATCCTCCATTACAGCACCAATCGTATTTAACGCCCGGATATGGCTGTCTTCCCGGCCTTTCCAGTAATTGACTTCCCTTTCAACAATGTGTTCGAGATTTTCCATGCTCAGATTAATGCTGATATTTGCAGCCTCGCGCAAGAGCAGCGCGGCGATTCCCGTTACAATGACTGCCACAATGGCGATCACCATAAGACTCAGTTTAAATTTTAGTTTCATTTTTTTCTCCTTCCTGTTTTTATAAGTGAATCCGTACTAATCCAACGAGACGCATAGAGTGTACAATTTGTTATTTTTAGACAATTAATAAGGATATTTTAAGATGTATACAGCCCTTTATAATGAATTTTTATGTCATTCATTCTGGAACCTGTATCACAAACGGCCTTTGTTAAATTATAATATAATAATTTTAAATTTGATCGTCAAGCCGGAATGTTTTTTCTGTGTAATGGTAATATACATGCGGCAAAAACCCATCTTTCTGTATAGCCTAGACAAAGCCTCCATTTTTTATCATAATATTAATGTTATGTGAAAGGGTATTAAATGAACAATTTTGATAAAGCTTACCTGATTTTGGAAAATGGCAGGGTTTTTGAAGGTAAATCCTTTGGCGCGAAGGGCGATGTAACCGGAGAAATTGTCTTTACCACCGGAATGACCGGCTATCTGGAAACGCTTACCGATCTAAGCTACTGCGGGCAGATTGTTCTGCAAACCTTCCCCCTGATCGGCAATTACGGCGTAATTCCCGAAGATTTTGAAAGTTCCGCTGTTGGCGTAAAAGCCTACATTGTTAAATACCCCTGCGCTTCTCCTTCCAATTTCAGATGTGAAAGCGATCTTGACTCTTTTTTAAAGTGGCGCGGTATTGTCGGTTTGCACGGCATTGATACGCGCGCTCTTACAAAAATAATCCGTGAAAACGGCGTGATGAACGGAAAAATTACTTTGTGCGCGCTGCCTGCGTCAGCGGAAGATATCGAAGAAATTAAAAGATATTCTGTTATCAATCCGATAGCCGGAGTTAGTATTGCTAACTCA
>JAIRQN010000011.1 GCA_031256445.1 Treponema sp.
AGGATGAAGAATGAATACCTCACTGTATAATGTTCTGTTTACCTGTGCATTGGTAAACAGCACTCAAATTAATGGTGAACGCATTTCGATAATTATTCCGGTTTTTAATGAAAGCGGAAACATTGATAATCTGATTGAATATTTACTTCCGCTGAAAGAGCAGTGCGAGATTTTTTTCGTGGACGGCGGAAGTACTGATGATACTGCAAAACGAATTGAAAAAAAAGGGTTGAAAGTTTACCTTGCGCCAAAAAAAGGCAGGGCAAATCAAATGAATTACGGCGCGCATTTATCAGGTGGTGATATTTTGTGGTTTTTACACGCCGATAGTATTCCTCCAAAAGGCGCTTTGTTGTACATTCGCGAAATTTTTAACAACGGATATAAAATCGGATGCTTTCCATTACGTTTTAATTCAAAATGCCCGCTTATGTTTTTAAACGCTTATTTCTCAAACCTTCGCGTAAAAATGCGAAACATAACATTTGGTGATCAAGGCATATTTATACAACGTAATTTGTTTGAAGCGCTCAACGGTTATGCAGATATTCCGCTTATGGAAGATTATCAAATGTCGATTGATATAAAAAAAGCAGGATTGAACATAGGAATGGCAGGCGCAAAAATCACAACATCACCGCGGCGTTATTTAGCACACGGAAAAATAAGAACAATTTTTAAAATGTGGAAACTTCAGCGCATGTTTCGGCGCGGAGATGACATTGAAGAAATTGCAAAGGCGTACGGACGTTAATTTTTTTGAGGGGGAGTTATGAAAAAACTAATTATTGATTGTGATAACACATTTGGCGTTGATGGATGTGATCTCGATGACGGTTTGGCAATCATTTACTCGCTCGGCACTGAACGCTGCGAATTGTTGGGAGTAACAACAACTTTCGGCAACAATACGCTTGAGGTAGTGACCCCTAACACAATTGAGTTTATGGAAAAAATCGGCATGGAAGGAATCAAAGTTGAGGCTGGACATTCAGATGATCCTCACAAAAACGAAGCAGCGTTGTTTTTGGTTGATGCGGTTAATAATTTCCCAACTGAAATTTCACTCCTTGCAATCGGCTCATTAACAAACTTGTATCACGCATGGATACTAGATCCATACTTTTTCGAAAAAGTTGATGAATTATCCTTTATGGGTGGAATCACCGAAGCATTGATTATTGAGGGAAAACAATTGGATGAGTTAAACTTTTCCTGCAATAACACAGCGGCTTTTCATGTTCTTAAAGAAGCCAAGTCAATCAATGTTGCAACCGGAAATACTTGTCTTAATGCGCTATTTTCCAAAGAGCGTTTTGATAAATTGTCTCAAAGTGAATATACTTTTCTGCGCTGGCTTTATGAGCAGGGACAATATTGGTTTCACCGTGAAAATGAAGTGTTTGGACACGGCGGCATTTATAAGTGGGATGTTTATGCGGCGGCGGCTTTGCTTTATCCTGAATTATTTAACAAAAACGTTGTGGAAATTTCACCGGATTTAAATTCGTTGAAAACCGGAATGTTATTGGGAGGAGGAAATCGACGGACTGTTAACGTGCCGGTTGTAAAAGACAAAAAAGCTTACGAAGAGCACGTTTATGAAATTTATTCAATATTTGCAAACAGGAGGCAAATGGCATGAAAAAGATTTATTTGGCGTTGATCGTTACGGCTTCAATTTTAATTATTGGATGTGGTCCCAGGCAAATCCCTTCAGTTCAACCAACTAGTTTTGAAGAGGCTTTGGCAACTGCCCGCGGAAAAACAGTTACGTTTTTTGGATGGGGCGGTGATCACAACATTAATCAATGGCTTGATACAGTTGTGGCAGATACGCTTAGAGAGCGTTATGATATAACGCTTGTGCGGGTTTCCATGGGAATAGGAGATATTCTGTCAAAACTGATGGCTGAAAGACAAGCCGGTTCAGTATCAGGAGATATTGATGTTGTTTGGATTAACGGTGAAAATTTTTATGCGGCATTAAACGCAGGGCTTTTATGGGGCCCGATTACCGGTCTTGTTGAAAACATGAAATATATGGATCCTGATGATCCTGCAATACATTATGATTTTGGAACACCGGTAAACGGAATGCAGGTTCCTTACGGAAAGGCGCAAATGATTTTCATTGGCGACACCGCAGTATTAGACAGGTTTCCGGCAAGTGCCGCAGAACTGCTTGAACTTGCAAGGCAAAATCCTGGAAGGTTTACATATACAGCGCCTCCTGATTTCACGGGGAGCGCCTTTGTCCGCAACATTATTTCCGATGTCATAGGTTTTGACACTTTCAATAATGCGCCGGTAGATGAGCAAGGTTTATATGAAGTAATTCGTCCCGCATTGGATTTCTTGATTGAATTAAACCCATACTTATGGGAACAGGGAAGAACATTTCCAAGCAATCCTGCCGTTTTGGACGCAATGTTTGCCGATGGACAAGTTTTTATGACAGTAAGTTATCACCCAAACCATGCCGCACAGCGTATTGCGGCAGGTCAATTCCCGCCTACCGCACAGGCGTTTTTGTTTGATGCCGGCACCAAGGGCAATACGCATTACATGGCGATTCCGTTTAATGCACCCAATAAAGATGCCGCACTTGTTTTGATAAACCACATAATAAGCCCTGAGATTCAGATCAGCAAGTTCGATCCCAGAAATTGGGGCGACATGCCGGTTTTTGATATCAATCGTATAAGTGATGAACAAAGGGCTTTGCTTGACAGCATTTACACCGGCCTTGGAACAATTCCACCTGCTGAACTTTTGGCAAGGCAGATTCCCGAAGTGCGCGCGCCGAAAATACCGATAATTGACAGACTCTGGCTTCAACACGTTGCGCAGTAGAAAGTAATGAAACGATTTGCACCATACCTGCTTGTATTGCCGTTTGTTCTTATAATTTGTTTTATCTTTATAGGCGGGCTGTTTCAGGCGGTGGTGCAAAGTTTGGGATATATGCCGGTATTTGGTTTTAATGAAATTACATTTGACTTTTACCGGCAAGTATTTAATGATTGGCGTTTTTTAAATTCCATACGGAACACTTTCTATATTGCATTTGTATCATCTTTGATTTCAGTAATTATGGGTACATTAATAGCAATTATTATGAGCAAGCTTATCCCTGCTCCTAAACTTTCTTATCTTTTTTATAAAACACCCATACTTTTGCCGCATTTAATTGTGATCGTAATGATGTTTTTTATTTTTTCCCAAACAGGAATTATTTCCCGGTTTGCATTTTCTCTTGGATTAATAAACAACCCAAATGATTTCCCGCTACTTGTCTTTGACAGATTAAGCATTGGAATTATTTTGGTTTATCTTTTTAAGCAAATTCCGTTTGTATCACTCACTGTATTTACTGTACTAAAAAACATCGATAAAAAACATTCGCAAGTTGCAGAAAATTTGGGCTCAAGCTCATGGCACACCTTAACAAAAATTACTTTACCGCTCCTTGCCCCTTCCATTTTTTCGGTATTTTTAATTTGTTTTGCGTTTGGTTTTGGAGCATTTGAAGTTCCGTTTCTTTTAGGAAGTCCCGCCACAGTTACCTTGCCAGTCCTTGCGTACTTTGAACACAGGAGCCCAACATTGGTAACCAATTTAACCGGAATGGTCATCAACGTAATTATTTCTGTTATTTCACTTACGTTGGCTTTTATATATGCAATTGTTTTTAAAGTATTCAATAGACATGGTTTGAAAGGAGGGCTTTTGTGAAAAAAGCCAGATTGATTGGCAAGTCCTTTTTTTATGTTTGTGTATTTGCAAGTTGCGCACCATTAGCGGTATTGATTTTTCTTTCGTTTTCTTTTTCGTGGCCGTATCCTTCTTTACTGCCGACAGTTTTTACTTTTCAGCATTACGTTCACGTTTTTTTTAATAATCCTCAAACATGGAATGCAATCTCAACAAGTATTATTTTGGCGCTCTTTACAACTCTTTTATCCCTTGCCATCGCGATCCCTGCCGCAAAATCTTTAGCGCTTTACAATTTCAGGGGCAAAGAATTAGTTAAACTAATGGTTCTTCTTCCATTGATTGTTCCGCCTTTAGCAGTTACCTTTGGTATTCAGGTTTCAATGATTCGCTTGGGGCTTACAGGAAATTTTCTGGGAGTCACTATAATTCATACGGTTTTTGCTTTGCCATTTGCAATTAGAATTATGACCAGTGTTTTTGATCTTATCGGCGACAGGTATGAAAAACAGGCAACTGTTTTAGGCGCGTCAACATTAATGACTTTTTTCAAAGTAACTTTACCGATTATAATGCCGGGAATTTTATCAGCAGCGGTTTTAAGTTTTTCTGTTTCAATTGCCCAATATATAACAACTTTGTTAATAGGCGGGGGTCGTATAATTACCATTACAGTTCTTTTGGTTCCGTTTTTTCAAAGCGGACAATTGCAAATTATGTCTGTTTACAGTATAGTCTTGGTTGCGACTTCTTTAATGTCGCTTTTTGTTATCGAGCGGGCAGTTCGCAGATTTTATAACCTGGAAGCCGTCGTTTTCGCTTAGCTGTTTGTTGGTGAAAAGGAGCTATAAAACATTGTCTACATTGCGCATTGAGAATATAAGTAAATCGTTCGGCGGGAAAAATGTTCTCCGCGATATATCCCTATCCATAAACGAAGGAGAGTTTGTTTCGTTGCTTGGACCTTCAGGCTGCGGCAAAACCACGTTGTTTAAGCTTATCGCCGGATTGGAAGCTCCTGACAGCGGAAGCATTTTTATCGGCGGTAAATGCTGCGACAATATCCCTGCGAGAAAACGCGGCGCGTTGATTGTCTTTCAAGATTACGGGCTTTTTCCTCACATGACCGTAATGCAGAATATTGAGTTTGGTCTTACGGCTCAAAAAATAACGCGATCTGAACGTTCGACAAGATCAGCAAAAATGCTTGAGCTGGTGCAGCTTAGTGAAAAATCAGGCAGTTATCCCCATGAGCTTTCCGGCGGACAAAAACAACGCGTGGCACTTGCACGGGCTTGCGTTCTTGAACCAAAAGTGCTGTTGCTTGATGAACCATTTTCAAATCTCGATACCAACTTAAAAGAAGCCATGCGTGAATTTGTCTTGGAGCTTCAGCGCACATTAAAGATCACCACAATTTTGGTAACACACGACAAGGAAGAAGCTTTTATGACATCACAAAGGGTGGCAGTTATTTTTGACGGACGCATTCAGCAATTTGACTCGCCTTTCCAAATATATTCAGAACCAAAAACTAAACTTGTTGCTGATTTTATCGGTGAAACAAATTATATTGACGGAAATGTAATAAACGGGAAATTTATTTGCCCATTAGGGAGTTTTGAGGCAACCGATTATCCAAGCGGTGCGGCGGAAATGATGCTTAAGTTTGACAAAATTTCGTTAAGCAAAATTCCATTAAACGGGCAAAATATTTCCCCGTGCAAAGTAACTGACAAAAAATACAAAGGCGGCACAACAACTTATAAAGTTGCCATTAAAGAGCTTATCCTTACATTAAATTCAAGTGATGACAGTTTTGAAGTCGGCGAGGAAGCTTTTATACAACCTGAAATAAATACAATATCGCTTTTTATGAAATAACGTTTTATGAAACTGAAGTTTCCAAACAACGTTATTGACAAAAAACATGGGTTTGCGCAAAAATTAATTTATGATTAATGATTTTGATATTAAACGCTATAAAATGGTTAAAGAGCAGCTTGAAACAAGAGGTATAAAATCTGCATCTGTTTTGGATGCAATGCGTAATGTGCCGCGCCATTTATTTGTTCCCAAAGATATGCAAAATAGTGCTTACGACGATGCGCCATTACCGATTGGATTTGGGCAGACAATTTCCCAGCCGTTTATCGTTGCGTTTATGACCGAACAACGTTACCCAAGCGCCGGCATGAAAGTGCTTGAAATCGGAACCGGATCAGGCTATCAAACGGCAATTCTTGCGCATATTGGGTGTGATGTCTTTTCAATTGAATTGCTGGAAGCTCACGTTT
>JAIRQN010000004.1 GCA_031256445.1 Treponema sp.
AAACGGGAGGAAATGGCTATAATGGCAAAAGTCCGCATACTCCTGGCAAAGAACATGAAGCATTTCCGTGAGATTTTAAGCCTTACCCAAATGGAATTAGCGGAAAAAATAGGATGTTCCCCCACTTTAATCGGCAAAATCGAGACCATGAAGCGTTTCCCGTCAGCGGAAAATATCGACCGTATTGCCGAAGCCCTAAAAATAACCCCTGCGGACCTTTTGACTGATACGGAGAATTCTGAAGTACTAAAAACAAAAATATTTCAAAAAAAACGCATTTCTCAGTTAAAAAGAAAAATAATCAAAGTAATTGATGAAATGTATTAATTTCTGAATAGCCCTGCTTTCTCCGTAAAATTCACACCTCCTTAAAAGAATTTTGGAATCACCAGAATATAGTAATCTTTATATAACATAGAAATAATAAAGTAATTACTATATTTTGTCAATTGTTATACAGTAAATATCATATATTATTTTTGTGGAAAGGAATTTTAGGAAAAATTTACGGGAAGAGCTGGATTACCAGGGCTTAACGGTAAAGGAACTTGCGGCGAAATCAGAAGTAGCCAAAGGAGCCATTGACAGTTACCTTGGAAAGCAGGCTTCTATGCCGCCAGCGGATACTGCAGTCCGTATAGCTAATGCCCTGGGTATTTCGGTTGAATACCTGTTGAATGGTCAGGATATCCGAGGGCAAAATACACCATATTTTTCCAGTCCAAGAAAACGCGCCTTTTTACGAATTTATGACGAATTAGCCCCGGAAGATCAAAAACTAGCCTACGACTTTATTTTACTTTTAAAAAAAAACAGAAATACACGCATATAATGTCAGTCATACGTTAAGCATCTGAGAAAAAAAATAACAGTCAAGTGGAAATAAAAATTAGAATCTGTGTATAGTGTGGACACATTATACACAGACTACTTTAATTAGCGAGAATTTTTCTTGACATGTTTTTGAATACATTATACTATATGTGTGTATAGCATAACATGGAGGTTTATATATGGCAAAATTGGAAGCCACGGAATATAAGACATTTGAGAAAATCAAACAAACAGATAAAAACGGATTGGAATTTTGGTTTGCTCGGGATTTATCAATTGTATTGCAATATATTCAATGGCGAAATTTTCAAAAAGTTATCGACCGCGCTATGTTTGCTTGCAAAAAAAGAAGGAATCCTTTCATTTGGCAATAAAATGGAAACATATCGGAAGCTGTTTAAATAGTTCAGGTGACTGCTTCCATTGTATTGCCGGTATAATGTTTATTTTCGGTGTTAAAAATATATCTTATGCTTTCGTTGATCATTTCAATATATTTCCTTGGCAACATTGAGACTTGGCCTTTAAATCTTGTTTTATCCACTGTAACTATTTGAGAGAAATTTACAACAGATGTTTTATCAAGACCAGAGATTGCTTTTTCTAATTTAATATTTCCAAAAACATTTGCTTGATTTAAACTTGAAGTAATAGCCGCGCATATTACTGTTTGTATGTTACTTCGATTGATCACGTCATTTTGAATTATGAGGACTGGGCGGCATTTTCCAGGCTCTGATCCATAAGGATTTTCAGTGAGGTTTGCCCACCATATTTCACCTTTAATCATTACCAATCATCACTTCCAAGCACTTCGGCTTGAACTCTTACTAAATCAGGATCAAGAGATGAATCGACTTCTTTATAAATCTCGTTAAGGTGAGCGGTTATTAAGTCCTCTTGAGAAGGCGTTTCGTCTGTAAATTCTACCAGCTTCATTGCGGCTAAACTGCGCAGCAACTGTAAGACCGCAATATCATTTATATTCAAGGTTACTGTTTGTTTCATGCTTTTATTGTACCATTAGAAACAGAAAATTTCAAGTGATTCTAAACATATTAAGGTGGGAAGTATAAATAATAAATAAAAATGAAAAGAACTGCCGCACCATATTGAGCCGGAACATTAAACGTTATCGCAACCGCCTCGGTCTGTCGCAATTGCATCGATGATATAGACGACTCAATCGATAGATGAAGCAGTCCGCCCTGCTGTAAGAAAATCTATTTCCAAAATGCGCCGGTATTATTCTAAACACAAAAAAAATAACAGCCACTGAGTATAACATCAGTGATTATTTTGTTGACTTCAACAAAATGGTTCAAATAGGTTCATGCGCCGTGAAGTCTGTAATTGATTATAAACTCACAGCCTATTTACAAAAAAATTCCCTGTATTATTGTCTCCAACAAAAAAATGAGATATAATTCCGTAATGGAAAATTTCTATGGCTGAAAAATCAAACGGCGATTGTTATATCTGCGGAGCAAATCTGGGCAAAACCGCAATGAAGAGTCATATTATCAAGAATCATAACGCGGAAAAAGAAAAACAGGAATGCTGCCTGTTAAAGGTAGAGGGCGCTTATGATAAAAATTATTGGCTGTATATTGATGTTCCTTTGGATAAAACATTATCGGCAATTGACGGTTTTCTGCGCAAAATATGGCTGGAATGCTGCGGGCATCTCAGCGAATTTTATATTAACAATCATATTGAAATCAGGCCGGAAATGAAATTGGCAAGTTTCAAAGCCGGAGAAAAAATATTTCATGCGTATGATTTCGGCTCTACAACAGAATCTGTTATTACCGTTATCGGAAACATCACGCGCAAGAGACAAAAAAACGTTGTGCGCCTTTTAGCGCGTAACACTCCTCCCGTTTTTACCTGCGCTGAATGCGGAAAGGAAGCTGACTGTATCTGCAGTATATGTTCCTGTGAATCAAATGAGCCTTTTTATTGCATGGAATGCGGTGAAAATCATGAATGCGGAGAAGACATGCTTCTTCCTGTAACAAATTCTCCCAGAATGGGTGAATGCGGGTATACAGGCGAATATGACACCTTCATGTTTGATCCCTCGGTAAAAAAACATGAATGACTCTAATTAATAACTTCCCTTAAAGCTCCATCGCGTAGCGGGCTCTTGGGTATTAAACCTCAATATAATAATTAACTCCCGGTTTTTGCAGGAAATTTCAAATGATTCCGGGCTAAAATATCAAAAAACATCCGGTTTTCTCCGATAATGAATAATAACTCTATGAAAAACCGGATTTTAATCATAATTTCACTTTTTACCGTTTGCGCATCCCTTCACGCGCAGGATTTAAGCATTTCAAGCGGGGATTTGCGTCTGGAATTGCGGAAAGACGGCGGTTTTCATCTGTTTATCAGGAAAAAACCGGATATTTCATCGGTTTTGCTCACGGAAACAACAAGAGACCCGCAAATGAGAGCCGATAATTACGCTTACCGCGCAGGTGAATGGAACCCAATCAACGGGGACGAGATTCGGCTTTTGAACGGCGTTCCAATTCCAAAAGAAAGCCGCGTCTATTCGCTTATTTCTTCCACCGTTGTTAACCACAGCGAACTTGGGCCTTCTTTTCATATTTACATTCCCTATATCCTTTACTATGGATACGAAGGAGGCCGCCGCGGCGAGGTGTACCTTACAGACGGAACATACCTTAACATCCGCGCCTTCGCCCTTCCCTACGCCGATTACCGGGGCGCTTTCAGGGATAACCCTTTTACGCTGGAAGCGAAACAGGAGCCGGTTCCCGAACCGGAAGACAAGCCGGAAGATGTCGTTGATAAAATACTGGACGTGCTCGGAAAGGAAAAAGGCAAAGCCCTTGATATAGTAATATGCCTTGATACGACAAACAGCATGAAAAAATATATTGATCCTGTGCGGGCCAAACTGATCCCTGAGCTTAGGGAATTCGTACACAGCTTCCCCTCTTTCAGGATTGGCATGGTTCTGTTCAAGGATTATTATGAAACATACCTTACAAGGGTAATTCAGTTTACAACCGATTTTAATAAATTCCAGCGCGATCTTAACGCAATCCGGGTCGGCGGCGGCGGCGACATTCCGGAGGCCGTTCACGAAGCGCTTCATGACGGAGCGGTTAAATTCAAATGGGAAGCGGAGTCGCGTGTCATTGTGCTTGTCACAGACGCTCCTGCTCACCCGAAACCCAGGGGAAAGATAACAAAAGAAATGATGGAAAAGGAAATATCAAACAGAAACATTGCGGTACACTCTATCCTGGTGAACAATGAGTAGTGTATAGTGTAACATATAAGGAAAATAGATAATGAGTATATTAAACGCAATAATCCTGGGGATTGTACAGGGACTGACAGAGTTTTTACCCGTCAGCAGTTCAGGACATCTTGTGCTTTTACAGAAAATATTCGGCATAACGGAGCCTGCGCTGTTCTTTGACACAATGCTGCATACAGGTACATTACTGGCGGTCTTTATTGTTCTGTGGAAGGATATTTGGGGTATTCTAAAAAAAATAATTCAGCCTGTTACCCTTTATTTAATACTGGCGACAATACCGGCGGTTATTGCCGCGCTTGTTTTTGACGATACTATCGAGCATATTTTTGAATCGGGAAATTATCTGGGATTGTGCTTTTTGCTGACATCGGCGCTTTTGGTAAGTTCTGAGATTCTATCAAGACACGCGGCCGTGAATAACAGCCAAAAGAAAGCGGGGGATATGAACTGGCTGGACGCGCTTATCATCGGGGTAATGCAGGCGGTAGCTATTGCTCCCGGTATTTCAAGATCGGGGGCGACAATCTCAGGGGCGCTGTTCCGCAGACTGGACCGCGATTTTGCCGCGAGGTTTTCATTCCTGCTGTCCATTCCGGCAATACTCGGCGCGGTTGTCTTGCAGACAAAAACCCTCGTTACGGCAGAAACAGCGGCTGCGGGAGCGGAAAATATCTCAGCGGCGGCTATCATTGCCGGAACAATAAGCGCGGCAATTGTGGGGTTTTTCGCCGTAAAACTTATGCTAAAAATAATCAAAGAAAGATCGCTTTTCGGTTTTGCCGTTTACACAGGTGTTCTTGGAATACTGATTCTTATCGATCAATTCGCAGTTCATCTGGTTTTTTAACCAAGGTTTTTAAAACCAACTTATAGGGGAAATCCCCTATAGGTGACTATTTCCATTGCCTGTATCATAAATCATGGCTTTATTCACACTTTTGCTTCGTATGACAGGCGGCCTTTGCATGTTCCTGTTCGGTATGAAGATAATGAGCGACGGGCTGCAAAAGAGCGCAGGCGAGCGCATGCGCAAAACTTTGAATTTTATGACCGGCAACCGTTTCATCGGGATACTGACCGGTTTTATCGCTACGGCAATTATCCAGTCATCATCAGCTTTTTCCGTTATTGTGGTCTCATTCGTAAACGCCGGGCTTATCAACCTGACGCAGTCCCTGGGCGTAATTTTCGGAATGAACATTGGGACTACCCTGACAGGATGGATAGTCTCCATTGTCGGGTTTAAGGTACATATTGACAGTTTTGCCCTTCCCGCGATTGGCATTGGCTTTCTCGCAAGCGTAATAAAATGGAAATACAGAAGCGTAGGCGATTTTCTGCTTGGATTTGGCTTCCTGTTCCTTGGACTCCATTTCCTTACCGACGGGCTTGCCAATGTGCATGACGTTATAGATTTTAACGCTGTCGGCGCGTTTACAGATCGCAGATCTCTTGCCATATTGATTGGTTTTGGCGTTGGTTTTGTAATGACGCTGATAATCAATTCGTCCACAGCTTCCATAACTTTAATAATGGCTCTCGCGTTCCAGAATATTATCACTTACGAAATGGCAGCCGGAATGGTGCTTGGCGCGAATATCGGCACAACGCTTGACGCGCCGCTTGCCTCCATCGCGGGGAACAATGAATCAAGGAGGACGGCGCTGGCGCACGTCCTGTTCAGCGTTATCGGCGTTTTATGGGCGCTTCCGCTGTTAATACCGCTGTTGAAATTTATCGCTTTAATTCTGCCAGGAGATCCCTGGGCCGCGGGAGGTTCCAACGACGCGATTCCGCTTCATCTTGCCGGTCTTCATACTGCCTTTAACATAATCACTACCCTGTTATTCCTTCCCTTTGTCAAACAGTACGCGCAATTTCTTACATTCATTTTTCCCGACAGGGAAACAGACAGGAAAAAGCAAACCGGTCCTTACAAATTCGAATATATTTCCGCAGGCAATGTTGATTCTCCGGAATTGAATATTATACGCGCAGAAAGTGAAATCAGCGAAATGGCAAAGATTGTCTCGTTTATGTACTCGCGTTTCTACGGCGAACTGAAAGGCTTGCGCAATGAAGGCGATATTACGGAAAGCGTAAAAAACCTTTGCACCGAAATGCGCCAAAAAGAAGAATATATAGACCAGATGCGGGATGCGATTTCTGACTTTTTGATTGAATGTTCGCGTACAAAACTTAAATCAAAATCGAACGCGCGTATTTCCTATTTAATGCAGGTAATCGTAGCTCTGGAAGCGATGAGCGATGAATGTTTCAGCATCAGCCTTTTGCTGGAAAAAGCAATTAACAAAAATAACATGTTAAAAATAAAAGACAAGGAAATGGATGTGCTTATTCCGTATGTCGGTCAGGTAGAAAAATTCCTTGCCCTTCTTGAAAACCAGCTTGGCAGAAATCCTTCGGAAGATCAAATAAAGAAAGCCGGTGAACTTGAAGCAGGCATCGACAAGAGCCGCAAGAAACTGCAGAAACTGGGACGCAAACGCATTGAAGCCGGAAAGAACGTCAAAGCGGAACTGATCTTTATTGACCTTGTCCGCCGTATTGAAAAGCTCGGCGATTACTGTTATGAAATTTCAGCGCCTGCAAGACCGGTAAAGAAAGAATAATGGCGTTACGCGAACTTTCGGGTTTGCCTCACATGTCCTGCTCGTTTATTTTTCTTAACTTTTTCTCGCTAAGGCCGTAACTTTCCTTTTCTTTGTTTCCCTCGGGTTCAACATGAATCATAATGTCATAAACATTGTCTATCCGCGCTTTAATGGCTTCCTCAACGTTATATGCAATCCAGTGAGCTTCTATAACCGTTTTGTTCGCAGGAACTTCAATGTCAACGCCGATGTCCCAATGACCGGCAATGCGGCGCATTCTGACACGGTGCGGATGCCCCGCTTCTTCAACGGAATGTACAGCGTCAAAAACAATCTGGTAATATTTTCTGTCGGAGCCGCCGTCCATAAGCTCTGCATTGGCTTCGTTAAAAATTGCATAAGCGGATTTTATTACCCAAAACCCGACAAGCGCCGCCGCGACAGAATCGATTAAGCCAATTTTGAAAAAAAATGAAAATCCCAAACCTGCCAATACTCCCGCCGAAAGCATAATATCGGCGGTCATGTTTTTGGCGTTTGCCTTAAGCATCGGCGAGTCGGCTTTTTTTCCGAACATGAAAAGAAGCCAGGCAAGCAGTAACTTACCGATAATTGAAACAACGGTGCCGGCAAGAGCGAGCGTACCGGGAACTTCACGCTGTTCATTAAAAATAATATGCCTGCCGGAGCTTAAAATCAGCTGCGCTCCGGCGAAAAAAAGCATAAAAGAAAGCATGGCTGTCGCTATTGTTTCCGCCCTGCCGTGTCCCCACGGGTGGTCTGCGTCTGCGGGACGGGAAATTATCCGCGCTACTGCCAGGGAAATAATCGCGATAAGCACGTCCACCGAAGAATCGATACCGTCTCCGATTACGGCAAGACTCCCCGCGGAAACGCCGGTCCATATTTTTACAGCCGCAAGAATTAAATTTCCGAAAAGCGCGGTAAGAGAGGCAATTTTGATAATGCGGGCCTTTTTTTCCAGGGTCTGTTTCATTGTTTATTATGATACTTCCGATTTTCTGAAAAATAAAGGTTTTTGAATTATCCTTATCGCGTTTAGTACCGCCAAAAGAGAAACTCCGACATCGGCGAAAACCGCTTCCCACATGGAAGCGATGCCGAATACGCCGAGCGTAAGAAAAACTGCTTTTATTCCCAAAGAAAAAACAATGTTCTGCCTGACAATTTTTCCTGTAAAACGCGCGATATCGACAGCTTCGGCCAATTTTGAAGGTTCGTCAGTCATAATCGCAACATCGGCGGCTTCGATTGCCGCGTCAGAGCCAAGTTCCCCCATCGCTACGCCGACATCCGCCATCGCAAGGACGGGCGCGTCATTGACGCCGTCTCCCACATACGCGAATTTACCGCCCGCGCAATCCAGTTTAATTTTTTCCGCCATTTCCACTTTTTCATGGGGAAGCAGTCCGGCGTAAACCTCATCAAGTCCCAGCTCTGCGGCGACAGCCTGCGCCGTCTGCGGATTGTCCCCTGTCAGCATTACAGTCCTGCGCACTCCCCTTTCCTTTAACGCGCAAATGGCGTTCTTTGAATCCTGTTTTACCTCATCGGAAATAACTATGCACCCGGCGAATACGCCGTCATAAGCGGCATAAACTTTTGTGCCGGCATTCTTTGATTCGTCAAATTTAATTCCGTTATTTTCCATCAACTTCCGGTTACCGGCAAGAATTACTTTCCCGTTTAATTTAACGCTCACGCCGAGTCCGGCGATTTCCGCATAATCCGAAAGCGCGGCTCGCTCATTTTCAATGCTGCCTCCGCTTCGCGCCAGATGCTCTTTGACAGATAACGCAATCGGATGACTGGAAAAACTTTCGGCGTAACAGACAAGTTTAAGCAGTTCGCTTTCGCTGAACCCGGCCGCGCTTTGCGTGGATGTAACCCTGAACACGCCCTTTGTTAAAGTTCCGGTTTTATCAAAAACCACCGTGTCAAGTTTGCTGAAAGCCTCAAGATAGTTGCCGCCCTTTACAAG